>NZ_JBWKNO010000025.1:0-61232 GCF_059415605.1 Rhodoferax sp. GW821-FHT10B06
CTACGCTAGCGCGCGATCTTGCGGCGGGCTTCACAGAGGATAGCCCGGTAGGAGACGTTCGCGAACGACAGCTGTTGGCCGATAGTACCTATTCGCCTAACACCTGCCAACGGCCGCAACCAGCCTGAAGCAGCCCCTTCAACCTTTCGTATCAGAGCTAAAGCGAAGCACTAACAACGGCAGCCTCCAGAACGGAGTCCCCACGGCCAGCGCATGGCCCCCGTCAACCTCCGCTGCCTGGAGGGCCTGAACCTGGCGTCCATCCCCGTGCAGCACTACGACAGTCGCGTTGCCTGACTACTGCCGCGCGGTGCGGATATTCCCCGGCAACGTTCCCGGGTGGCTGGTGCGGTAGGGGTTGATATCGAGACCGCCGCGACGCGTGTAGCGTGCGTAGACGCTGAGCTTGATCGGCTTGCAGCGCGTCCACAGCTCCATGAAGATGCGCTCCACGCACTGCTCGTGGAATTCGTTGTGGTTGCGGAAGCTGACCAGGTATTTCAGCAGGCCGGCCTGGTCGATCTGCGGACCGCTGTAGCTGATCTGCACGCTACCCCAGTCGGGCTGGCCGGTAACCAGGCAGTTGCTTTTCAGCAGATTGCTGGTCAACACCTCGGACACCGGGGCCTCGTCCAGCGCGGCGCTCAGCAGCTCGGGGGCGGGGCTGTAATTGTCAAAGTCCATGTCCAGCCGGTCCAGGCTCAGGCCGTCCAGCTCGTGCACGGGCTCCTGGTCGAACAGCTCGGGCAGCAGAATGCGCACGCCCACCGTTGAGGGCGTATCGCTGCCGCGCCAGGCGGCTTCGCTGATATCGGTGCGGATGCGCGCCTGCACCATGGCGGCATCGGCAAAGCGGGTGTTGTTGAAGCTGTTCAGGTAAAGCTTGAAGGACTTGCTCTCGATGATGTTGGGCGTCTCGCAAGGCACGGTGATGTGCGCCAGCGCCACCTGTGGCTTGCCGCGCAGGTTCAGCCAGCTGAGCTCGAAGGCAGTCCACAGGTCGGCACCAAAGAAAGGCGCGGCTTTGTCGGCCAGCCCGATCTCGGCGCGCTTGACGGCACGCGGAATCGGGAACAGCAACGACGCGTCGTACTGGTCGATATAGGCCGAGGACTTGCCCAGTTGGGATTGTTCTGGAGTGTTCATGATTGCTATACCTTTAGTAGCAGCCTGCGCAGAAGATATCTGCGCCAACTGCTTATTTTCCTTGTGATTCGTGACACCACGGCATAGGCGCGCCCTGCATTCCTCCAAGGAACCCGTGGAACCGGCTCTGGCGGGCCGTCGGGTTCACCCCCTGCAAGGCCTGTCCTGAGCTTGCCGAAGGAGGGGTTGGCGGAAACGCGCAGCGTGGAGCCTGGGGGTGTCTAATTAAACTCTCGTTCCCGCAGCCACTTGGTGGCGATCCACTTTTCGCCCGCCAGCACGGGTGCGCCGCCGTGCAGGGTCTTGGTGGCCGGGTGCGGGCGGTCGTAGCTGAAGAACACGGCGTTGCCGCGCTGCGGTGCCACCTCCAGCTGCACATCGGGGAAGATGGTGGCACCGCCCTGTTCGGGCTCGCGCAGGTAGATGATCAAGGTGCCTACGCGCTGGCCGCCGCGCTTGACGATGGTGGGCGTACCCGGCTCCTGTGGGTCGAAGTAGTCGTAATGCGGCTTGTACTGCGCGCCGGGCTGGTAGTGCAGCACCTGCAGGCCTTCACCGTTTTCCAGGGGCCACTGCAGCAGGCGGGCAATGCGCTCTTCAATGCACTGGACCAGCGGACTTTCACCCCGGCTGAAGAACATGCCGTCGCTCGTGCGGTCCACGTGCACTTCTTCGCCGCCGGTCCGGGTGGCCACTGTCAGCGAGCGGCTCAGGCGCGGCCGGGCGGCCTCGACCAGGGCGTCGCATTCCTCTTCGCTGAGCAGGTTGCCAAACACCACCACGCGCGGGTTCTGCATCACGGACAGCACGCGGACCTGGCGGTCGCCCACATCCAGTTGCAAGGGGGCCTGCGACAGGTCAGGCCCAGGAACGGCCACCGCCGGCGGCAAGCTCTGTTTACGCGCCTGCAAATGGGCGGTAAGCGTGCTCTCCATCGCCTCCACGGCCACCTCTTCGCTCCAGCCCGAATCCCGCATGGCCTTCAGCACCACATCGGGCGTGAAACCGGCCTCGGCCTGGGCAATGATCCATTGCCGCAGTGCCGGGGTGATGGTCTGCTGCGCGGCGTTGGCGTGGGACTTAGGCATGGGGGGCTCCTTGGCGACGGAAAACCAGGCGGTCGGGCTCGGACACCTGGGGCACATAAGCATAGCCTTCCAGGTTAAAGCCCTGCAACTGCTGCGGCAGGCTGAGGTGGTGCAGGGTGGCGTAGCGCGCCATCAGCCCGCGGGCGCGCTTGGCCATGAAGCTGATGATCTTGTACTGGCCGTTCTTGTGCTCTTCAAATACGCATTCCACCACCCGCGCCTTCAAGGTCTTGCGGTCCACCGCCTTGAAATACTCTTGCGAGGCCAGATTCACCACCACCGGCGTGGCATCGGCCTGCAGGCGCTGGTTCAGGTAGTCGGATATCTGCGCGCCCCAGAACTTGTACAGAGTGGCGCCCTGCGGATTGGGCAGGCGGGTGCCCATCTCCAGCCGGTAGGGCTGCATCCAGTCCAGCGGGCGCAGCACGCCGTACAGGCCGCTGAGTATGCAGACATGGTCTTGGGCCCAGGCCAGAGCCTCGGGTGTCAGCGTAGCCGCGTCCAGCCCACCGTACACATCGCCGTTGAAGGCCAGTACGGCCTGCTTGGAGTTCTTGGCAGTGAATTGGGGGCTCCAGGCCTGGTAGCGGGCCACGTTCAGCCCGGCCAACGCATCGCTGAGGTGCATCAGCTCGGAAATCTGCTGGGGCGAGTAGGCCCGCAGCAGCGCAATCAGCTCGGTGGACTGTTGGGTGAACAGGGGTTGGGTATGCGGCTTTCCCGTGGCGGGCGTTTCAAAATCAAGGGCCTTTGCGGGCGACAACAAAAACAACATGGGCAAACATCCTTTGGCCGGGATTATCGGGTGCTGCCACCCACGACCCGGTTGCCGCTCCGAATAGGCCTTGAACAGGTTCTTGGAACCGCCCTACGCGACCGTAGCCAAGGTCTTTTTACTGCGCTTGTTTTCGTACATCAGCGCATCCGCACGCGACAGCAGAGCCTCCACCGACTCGCGCACCTCCGGAGACACCCGCACAATGCCGTGGCTGCACGCAATTGCATAGCCGCTGTGGGAGAACTGGTTGCGCCGGTCCAAGGCGGCCAGCAAGCGCTCCACAATGGTCTGCGCCAGAGCATGCGGGCAATCGAACAACAGGACCACGAACTCGTCGCCGCCCAGGCGGGCCAGGATGTCGGCACTGCGAAAACTGCGCCGCATCTGATCGGCAAAGGCCTGCAGAGCCTTGTCGCCCTCGGCATGGCCAAAGTTGTCATTGATGGCCTTGAACTTGTCCAGGTCAAAGAACACCAGGCAACATGCAATGGACTTGCGCGTAGCCAGTGCCAGCGCGTGCTCGGCCAGCGCCAGAAAACCGCGCCGGTTCTGCAGCCGCGTCAGCTCGTCCACCGTGGCCATCTGGTAGGTGGATATCTCCTGCTCCACGATGGCGGCCAGGTCGCCCATCAGCTGCAGATCTTCAGGGCTGAGCTTGCGCGGCTGCGTATCCAGCAGGCAGAGCGTCCCCAGTTTGCTGCCGTTGACCGCCTTCAGGGGCCAGCCAGCGTAGAAGCGCACGTGCGGCGGGTTCACCACCAGCGGATTGTCAAAAAAACGCTCGTCCTGCAGCGCATCGGGCACCAGCAGGACCGGCCGATCGCTCAGGATGGCATGGCCGCAAAAGGAGATATCGCGCGGGGTCTCGGTAAGCGCCATGCCCTGGGCCGATTTGAACCACTGGCGGTTCTCATCCACCAGGCTGACCAGTGCCATGGGCACGCCAAACATGCGTTTGGCCATGCGGGTCAGCCGGTCAAAGCGTTCCTCGGGCGGGGTGTCCAGCAGGTTGAGCGAGCGCAGCGTGCCGAGGCGGAAAGGCTCGTCGGGCGCAAGGCCAGGCTTGATCATGGACTCTCCTTGAAAAAGAAGGTGAGCCCATTCTAGAGACAGAGTTCGGTGTCAGGCCAGCCCTATTTGCATGGCGAAGAGCTACACCACCGTAGGCGCCGAAGCCCCGTCCACAGTGATGTTGGCACCCGTCAGGTAGCGGCCGCGCTCGGAGGCGGCGAACAGCACGATATTGGCGATCTCCTCCGGCTCGGCCAGCCGGCCCTGGGCCAGCTTCTGGATGGCACGCTGCCGCGCTTCTTCAGGGCTGATGCCCGCGTGCTTGGCCTCGGCCAGCATGCCTTCGGCCACGCGCTCGGTATTCGTCAAGCCCGGGTTCAAGCCCACCACACGCACACCCCGGCCCGCATAGGCATGGGCCAGACCCGCGGTGGCCAGCATCAGCGCCGCATTGGCCGCCCCGCCGGCTAGGTGCACGGCCGAGGCCAGTTTGCCGCCGTTGCCGATGATGTTGACGATGGCACCCTGCCCGCGCGCCGCCATCAGCTTGACCACCGGGTCGATCACATGAATGTAGCTGAAGTACTTGGCATCCATGGCGGCGCGCCAGGCGGCCGGCGTCAGGTCGTCGGCATGGGTGCGGCGCGCGGCGCCGGCGCTGTTGACCAGGATGTCGATGGGGCCGAACTGCACCTCCACCTCGGCCACCATGGCCGCAGCGGCGGCGGCATCCGTCAAATCGGCAGCCACGGTATAGACATCGCCGAGTGCGGCACGGGCCGCATCCAGGTTCGCCTGCGAGCGCGAGACCAGCGCCACCCGCGCGCCCTCGGCCAGAAACAACTGGGCGCAGGCCAGGCCTATGCCCTTGCTGCCGCCAGTGATCAATACGTTTTTACCGCCCAAACCGAGGTCCATGGATCTGCTCCGTTGAAAAGTGGCTGCCAGCCTAACCCAGCGCCTAAGCCCCCGCAGGCCCCGGGTATTTATATGAAAAACAGGGCTCTCGCGCAGATAAGACCTGCGCTAGCAGCTACCAAAAACGTAGCAAATCCATATCTCTGTACCCGCCCGGTAAAATCGCGCCCTCCCTGAAAGAACCTGTTAGACCATGACCGACACCGCTTCCACTGCTCCCGCCCAGCCCGGCTTGCAATCCCTGTCCAAATCCTTCGAACCTGCCGCGCTGGAAGCGCACTGGGGCCCGGAATGGGAACGGCGCGGCTATGGCGTGGCCGGCCACCGGGGCACGGGCCAGGCGCAAGCGGGCGCGGAGTCGTTCGCCATCCAGCTGCCGCCACCGAATGTGACGGGCACCCTGCACATGGGCCACGCCTTCAACCAGACCATCATGGACAGCCTGACCCGCTACCACCGCATGGCCGGCCATAACACCGCCTGGATTCCGGGTACCGACCACGCGGGCATCGCCACCCAGATCGTGGTCGAGCGCCAGCTGCAGGAACAAAAAATCAGCCGCCACGACCTGGGCCGCGAAGCCTTCACCGCCAAGGTGTGGGAGTGGAAAGAGAAGTCCGGCAACATCATCACCGGCCAGATGCGCCGCATGGGCGACAGCGTGGACTGGAGCCGCGAGTACTTCACCATGGACCCGAAGCTGTCCAAGACGGTGACCGAAACCTTTGTGCAGCTGTACCAGCAAGGCCTGATCTACCGCGGCAAACGCCTGGTGAACTGGGACCCGATCCTGCAAAGCGCGGTGTCCGACCTGGAAGTGGAGAGCGAAGAAGAAGACGGCTTCCTCTGGCACATCCAGTACCCGCTGGCCGATGGATCCGGTTCGCTGACCGTGGCCACCACCCGCCCCGAAACCATGCTCGGCGACGTGGCCGTGATGGTCCACCCTGAAGACGAACGCTACACCCACCTGATCGGCAAGATGGTCAAGCTGCCGCTGTGCGACCGCGAGATCCCGGTGATTGCCGACGACTACGTGGACAAGGCCTTCGGCACCGGCGTGGTGAAGGTCACGCCCGCCCACGACCAGAACGACTACGCCGTCGGCCAGCGCCACAAGCTGCCGATGATCTGCGTGCTGACCCTGGACGCCAAGATCAACGAAAACGCCCCCGCGGCCTACCAGGGCCTGGACCGCTTCGTGGCACGCAAGAAGGTTGTCGCCGACCTGACCGAGCTCGGCCTGCTGGTCGAGACCAAAAAGCACAAGCTGCAGGTACCGCGCTGCGCCCGTACCGGCCAGGTCATCGAGCCCATGCTGACCGACCAGTGGTTCGTTGCCATGACCAAGGTCAGCGACCAGGACCCAACCGGCAAGAGCATCGCGCAAAAAGCCATCGAGGCTGTGAGCAGCGGCCAGGTGCAGTTCGTGCCCGAGAACTGGGTGAATACCTACAACCAGTGGATGAACAACATCCAGGACTGGTGCATCAGCCGCCAGCTCTGGTGGGGCCACCAGATCCCGGCCTGGTACGACGAAGACGGCAAGGTCTATGTGGCGCGCAACGAAGCCGAGGCCCAAGCCCAGGCGCCGGGCAAAACGCTCAAGCGTGACGAAGACGTGCTCGACACCTGGTACTCGTCGGCGCTGGTGCCGTTCAGCACCATGGGCTGGCCCGAGAAGACGCAGGACTACGACCTGTACCTGCCCTCCAGCGTGCTGGTCACCGGCTACGACATCATCTTCTTCTGGGTCGCCCGGATGATCATGATGACCACGCACTTCACCGGCCAGGTGCCGTTCAAGCATGTCTACATCCACGGCCTGGTGCGCGACGCGCAGGGCAAGAAGATGAGCAAGTCCGAAGGCAATGTGCTGGACCCGGTGGATTTGATCGACGGCATCGCCCTGGCACCCTTGCTGGACAAGCGCACCACCGGCCTGCGCAAGCCCGAGACCGCGCCTGCGGTGCGCAAGAACACCGAGAAGGAATTCCCCGAGGGCATCCCCGCCTTTGGCGCCGACGCCTTGCGCTTCACCTTCGCATCCCTGGCCAGCCTGGGCCGCAGCATCAACTTCGACAGCAAGCGCTGCGAGGGCTACCGCAACTTCTGCAACAAGCTGTGGAACGCCACCCGCTTCGTGCTGATGCAGTGCGAAGGCCAGGACTGCGGCGTACGCGACCACACCCCCGAGGAATGCGGCCCCGGCGGCTACCTGGACTTCAGCCAGGCCGACCGCTGGATCAGCTCCAAGCTGCAGCAAGCCGAGGCCGAAGTCGCCAAGGGCTTTGCCGACTACCGCCTGGACAACGTGGCCAACGCCATCTACGACTTCACCTGGAACGAGTTCTGCGACTGGTACCTGGAAATCGCCAAGGTGCAGATCAACATCGGCAGCGACGCCCAAAAACGCGCCACCCGCCGCACCCTGATCCGCACGCTGGAAGCCATCCTACGCCTGGCCCACCCCATCACCCCGTTCATCACCGAAGAGCTGTGGCAAAAGGTCGCACCAGTGGCCGGCATTCCCGGCGACTCGGTGAGCATTGCGCCCTACCCGCAATGCCAGCCGGCCAAGATCGACCCGGCTGCCATCGCCCATGTGACCAAGCTCAAGGGCCTGGTGGATGCCTGCCGCAATCTGCGCGGCGAGATGAATGTGTCACCCGCCACCCGCATGCCGTTGTACTGCGTGGGCGACGCCGCCTTCATGCAAGAGGTGGCGCCGGTGCTGCAGTCGCTGGCCAAGCTCAGCGAAGTCAAGCTGTTCGACGACGAAGCCGCCTGGCAAGCCGCCGCGCAGGCCGCACCCACGGTAGTGGCCGGTGATGCCCGCCTGTGCCTGCACATGGAGATCGACGTGACCGCCGAAAAAGCCCGCCTGGGCAAGGAAGCCGCGCGCTTGGAAGGCGAAATCGCCAAGGCCCATAACAAGCTGAGCAACGAAGCCTTTGTGGCCAAGGCGCCGCCGGCCGTGATCGCGCTGGAGCGCGGCCGCATCACCGACTTCGGCGCCACCTTGGAACGCCTGAAAGAGCAATTGGCCCGCCTGGGTTAAGCAACCCAACTCCGATGAAGCCCCAGGCCGCACACGCGGCGCTGGGGCTCTTTTTCAACACAACTGTCACATATCCGCCATAGCATCGGCCGCTACTTAACCTAGGAGTAGTGCATGTCCCCGATTTCCTTTCCCCTGCGTACCACCTCGGCCCTGTTGGTCGCGGCAGGCTTGAGCGCTTGCAGCAGCATGCCTGGCCAAACCATGGGCGCCGTGTCTACCCTCAACGGCCAACAACCACTGGTGATTGCGCACCGCGGCGCATCCGGCTACCTGCCCGAAGAAACCCGTGAAGCCTATATCCGCGCCATCGAACTGGGCGCCGACGTGATCGAGATGGACATCATCGTCACCAAAGACCGCCAACTGATCGCCCGCCACGACCCGAACCTGGCCATCAGCACCGATGTCGCCAAACACCCCGAATTCGCCTCGCGCAAGAAGACCATCCAGGTCGATGGCGAAACCCAGACCGGCTGGTTCAGCGACGACTTCACGCTGGCCGAAATCAAGACCCTGGGCGCCATCTCCACCGATGCAGAGCGGCCACAGCAATTTAATGGCCAGTTCAAGGTCATCACCTTCCAGGAAGTGATCGACCTGGCCAAGGCCCAGTCGCAGGCCACCGGCCGCACGATTGCCATCTACCCGGAAACCAAGAACCCCAGCTACTTCGCGTCGCTCGGCCTGCCGATGGAAGACATGTTTGTCGAACACATCGTCAAGGCCGGCTGGAACAGCAAATCGGCGCCCATCTTCATCCAGTCGTTTGAGCCTGGCAGCCTGAAGTACATGAAGAGCAAAGGCCTGCAAACCAAGATGGTCCAGCTGGTCGACGGTGACAACATCGATCTGGCCACAGGCAAAGTCACCTTCAAACTGCCCAGCGACCGCCCTTATGACTGGACGCTGATGGGTGACAAACGCAACTTCGACGCCATGGTCACCCCCGCAGGCCTGGCCGAGATCAAAACCTATGCCGACGGCATCGGCCCGTGGAAGCGCTACATCATCAGCATCAAAGGCACCATCGGCGCCGATGGCAAGCCTGTGGACGTGAATGGCGATGGCAAGATCAACGACGCCGACGCCACCTCCATGGCGCCCACCAGCCTGGTGACAGATGCCCACAAGGCCGGCCTGTTCGTGCACCCCTTCACATTCCGCAACGAGTCACGCCGCCTGGCCATCGACTATGCGAAAGATGGCGCAAACGAATACACCGCTATCTACAAGACCGGTGTGGACGGCGTGTTCACCGACTTCACCGACACGGCGCTGGCAGCACGCAAGGCGCTGCTGAAGTAAAACAGGAATCGCCGCGCCGCTGCCCCTATTGCGGGGCACGGCGCGTGCCAAGCATTAGCGCCGGCGTAGCAC
Organism: Rhodoferax sp. GW821-FHT10B06; assembly: GCF_059415605.1. Classification (NCBI taxonomy): domain Bacteria; kingdom Pseudomonadati; phylum Pseudomonadota; class Betaproteobacteria; order Burkholderiales; family Comamonadaceae; genus Rhodoferax; species Rhodoferax sp. GW821-FHT10B06. The sequence goes on from NZ_JBWKNO010000025.1 coordinate 9,383, forward strand.
GTGGATGAAGTCAGTCCCTTCCGTGGTCTGCTCCATCAGTTCGTTGCCAGTCTGTTTGGAGAAAGCCTGGAAGTCGCGCACCGAACCCGCATCGGTAGACACCACCTTGAGCAACTGGCCGCTTTGCATATCGGTCAGCGCTTTCTTGGCCTTGAGGATGGGCAGCGGGCAGTTCAGGCCGCGCGTGTCGATTTCTTTGTCTGTCTGCATGGGGCGGTGGTCCTTGGGTGGTGCGTGATTTTAGTGCGGAAGATGCCCGCGCACGGCATCAGCCCAGCTCGCGAAACTGCGGCTCGTAGCCCCGGCGCTTCAGGAACTCGGCCAGCCCGTAGCCGGTACCCGCAGGCCAGCACTTCACGTCTTCAAAGTTGTACAGCCGGTAGTCGACCAACTCGGGCGACAAACGCACTTCGCCATGCGCGACCGCGTGGTAGACGATCAGCAGCTGGTTCATGCGCTGAAAGTCATACACGCCGATCAGCTCCAGCGCAGAGGCCGTGAGGTTGGTCTCTTCCAGAATTTCGCGGGCAATGCCCTCTTCGGGCGTTTCACCGGCCTCCATGAAGCCGGTGATCAACGCGTAGATATCAGAGGTCCAGGCGGCGTTGCGTGCCAGCAGGATCTGCCCGCCGTATTCGACAATGGCAGCCAACACCGGTGTGGGGTTGTTCCAGTGCGTGAAGTCGCAGGCCGGGCAACGCAGGCGCTGCTTGGGGCCGCCGTCTTCTTCCTGGCTGATCCAGGCCAGCGCAGTAGCGCACTGCGGGCAGAATTTGAACTCAGCGGCCATGGCTTCGGGCATCCTTCAAAGCTACAGAAAACATAGCAGCCAGCGCAGGTGAAATCAGCGCCAGCGGCCTATTCCTCATAAATCCAGCCCAGCCCCATCAAGCCGGAAATACACCGGTTGAAAGGTAGCGATCACCGCGGTCGCAGACAACAAAAACAATGGTCGCATTCTCTTCGCGCTGTGCAATCTGCTGCGCCACCCAGCAGGCGCCCGCTGCCGAGATACCGGCAAAAATACCTTCCTCGCGCGCTAGGCGGCGGCACATTTCTTCGGCATCGTCCTGGCCCACATAGACCAACTCGTCCACATGGCTGGGGTCGTAAATCTTGGGCAGGTATTCCTGCGGCCATTTGCGGATGCCGGGAATGCGCGAGCCCTCGCTGGGCTGGGCGCCGATGATCTTGACGGCCGGATTCTTCTCTTTCAAAAAGCGCGACACGCCGGTGATGGTGCCAGTGGTGCCCATGGCGCTTACGAAGTGCGTGATCTTGCCCTGGGTATCAGCCCAGATTTCAGGACCGGTATTTTCATAATGGGCGCGGGGGTTGTCTGCATTGGCAAATTGGTCCAGCACCTTACCCTTGCCTTCGCGCTGCATCTGGTCGGCCAGGTCGCGGGCGTATTCCATGCCGCCGCTCTTGGGCGTCAGGATCAGCTCGGCACCAAAAGCCTTCATCGTCTGGGCCCGCTCGATGGACAAGTCCTCCGGCATGATCAACACCATGCGGTAGCCCTTGACCGCCGCCGCCATCGCCAATGCGATACCGGTGTTGCCCGAGGTGGCCTCGATCAGGCTATCGCCCGGCTTGATTTCGCCGCGCTCCTGCGCCCGCTGGATCATGGACAAGGCCGGCCGGTCCTTCACCGAGCCTGCGGGGTTGTTGCCCTCCAGCTTGCCCAAAACTACGTTGCCACGCGCCAAATTGTCCGCAGCACCAATGCGCTGCAAAGCCACAAGCGGAGTTTTTCCGATGACGTCTTCAATTGTTTGGTATTTCATGCCCCACACTGTGCCATAATATTGGTCTTGCTTCTGCACATGCCCGGGTGGTGAAATTGGTAGACGCAGGGGACTCAAAATCCCCCGCCGCAAGGCGTGCCGGTTCGATTCCGGCCCCGGGCACCATGTGTTAGCTTGTAGTGGATCTTAAAGATCTAATGCTAAGCCCCTTCCCTGTAGGACGGGGCTTTTTCATTTCTGCAAAGCTTTTACAAAAAACCCAAGCACCGCAAAGTATTCAGCCAAAGAAAACGCGGCCAATGCCTCGCATGAGTTGGTATGCGAACATGGCAATGAAGGTGCCAGCCAAAGCCACACTGGTTACGCTTCCGATTGCCAGGCCCAGAAAGCTCAAACCCTCGTAGTGCTCGTCTACATCTTGTTGAACCATACAAATTGCTCCATTTGTGGGTTGAAGAAATCAACGCCACCAATGTAGAGCGGGGCCTGCAGCTCGTCGCGTGACAAACGCACATAAATCAATATTTGATGCGGCTACTAGCCAGAGAGTGCATTCAGGTCGCCCCATCCGAACGGCAAATATTGCAATGGACCGTCTCGCTTTGCCAGGCGAGACTTTCCTGCCCTGACGGAAGCCAGGGTGTATGGCAGTAACATGCATAGCACATAGCGCAAAACTGTCGAATAGTTCCGCAAATTGCATTTTGGAAATTCAACTGTCATTCACATGACGCGGGATGCGATTTAAATTTGAGGCATGAACACACCAAACCATCCCCAATCCACTGCAGCCAAAGAGGTTCCAGCTGAACCAATGAATGGTGCTGCATTTGTTCACACACTGCTGATCCTGGGCGCCCTGGGTATGGCGGTTTACAAGGTGCTCGACGCGGCCCTTCATCTACTTTGACCTTCGCCCCACACAAATCCAATAACTGGAAAAAACTGAAGCTGGTGCTAGCCATCGTCGCCTTGGGCGCCGTGGCCATCACGTTCATCAGCGGCACAGCCATCTTCGTATACCAGATGCTGCACGCCGGATAGCCCTGCACAGCTTGGATCAAGCCCGCTACATGCGGGCTTTTTCACGTCTGCGTGGCAGGAATCCACGCCAACGCGGCGGCTCAATGCACGGTGGCGCTACTAGGGGCTGTGAGTTTGAAGTGCTGGACGGCCTGCTGCGGGCTGCACTGCAATTGGCGCTGGAACAGGCGCTGTTCCAGGCACAGCCTCGGGACACGGCGCGGGGTGGTTTTGCTCGGCTGGCTTCTCGGCATCCAATGCTCCTTGCTAAGGTTCAGTTGCTGCGGTATCGATAGCGTCTTGCGCAACCAGTGTAGGGCCTGAAATCGACGGCCCCCATTCTTTTTACACCTGTGTTGCGCGCACAACAACACAGTCAAGCGGACAGCCAGCACGCGACTTATACCCAACGAGTGGACCCTGGCTGCTGAAGGTCTTTGTGGCTGCAGTTTGCCTGAATTCCTGAATTTTCAGAAAATACTGAAAATTCAGGAACTTGAAACATGAACCTCGCCCCTCTCACCCAGCGTTTTGTTTTGCACTTTGGCGAAATGGGCAGCCGCTGGGGCATCAACCGTACTGTGGGGCAAATCTACGCCCTGCTATTTGTCTCCGCCAAGCCGCTGAACGCCGACGAGATCGCCGAAGGCCTGGGTTTCTCGCGCTCCAACGTCAGCATGGGGCTGAAAGAACTATCGTCGTGGAACCTGGTGCGGCTGCACCATTTGCCGAACGACCGGCGCGAATACTTCGAAACGCCCGAAGACGTATGGGCCATCTTCCGCACCCTGGCCGCCGAGCGGCGCAAGCGCGAGATCGATCCCACCTTGTCCATGCTGCGCGACGCGCTGATGGAGCGCCCGGCCCTGGCCGAAGACATCCACGCCCAATCGCGCATGAAGGAAATGCACGACCTGATCGAGCTGGGCACCTCCTGGCTGGACGAGGTGCAGAGCATGGATTCGGCCTCGCTGGCCAGCATGATGAAGATGGGTACGCAGATGAAAAAGCTGCTGCAGGTGAAGGACCGGGTGAAGCAGGCCCTCAAGCCCAGCAAGGCCGCTGCAAACAAGGGAGATGCATGATGGACGCAATGGACCCGGTCGCACTGGCCCGCATCCAGTTTGCGGCCAATATGACGTTCCACATTCTGTTCCCCACCATCAGCATCGCCATGGGCTGGGTGTTGTTTTATTTCAAGACCCGCTACACCGCCACGCGGGCCGAACACTGGATGGATGCCTACCAGTTCTGGGTGAAGATATTCGCGCTGACCTTTGCGCTCGGCGTGGTCAGCGGCATCACCATGAGCTTCCAGTTCGGCACCAACTGGCCGGGCTTCATGATGAAAGTTGGCAATATCGCCGGGCCGCTGCTGGCCTACGAAGTACTGACCGCCTTTTTCCTGGAGGCCACCATGCTGGGCATCATGCTGTTTGGCCGGCACCGGGTGAGCGAGCGCCTGCACACCATAGCCACGTTCTTGGTGGCCGCCGGCACCACGCTGTCGGCCTTCTGGATATTGGCGCTGAACTCGTGGATGCACACGCCCGCCGGCTTTGTGATGATCGACGGCCAGGCCCATGTGACCAGCTGGCTAGAGGTGATCTTCAACCCCTCCTTCCCCTACCGGTTGGCCCACATGCTGCTGGCATCGGGCCTGACGGTGGCGTTTCTGCTGGCCGGCATCAGCGCCTTCCGCTGGCTGAAGAATGACCGCGGGCCCGAAGTGATGGCCAGCCTGCGCACCGGACTGACGGTAGCCGCCCTGCTGATCCCGGTGCAGATCGTGGTCGGCGACATGCACGGAGTGAACACGCTGGAGCACCAGCCGGCCAAGATCGCCGCAATGGAAGGCATCTGGAAGACCGAACGCGGCGCCTCTGCCGTGCTGTTCGGCCTGCCCGACGCGGCCACGCAAAGCAACAGGTTTGAAGTGGCGATTCCTAAGTTGGCATCTCTGTACCTCACGCACAGCTGGGATGGCGAGGTCCAGGGCATAGACGCTTTTGGCGACAAGCACCCGCCCGTGGCGCCGGTGTTCTTCGCCTTCCGCATCATGGTCGGCGTGGGGCTGCTGATGCTGGCAGCGAGCTGGGTCGGCGTGTGGCAGTTACGCCGCCAAGGTGCACCAGAGCCCTGGCTGGCGCGTCTGCTGGCGGCCATGACTTTCATCGGCTGGGTGGGTCTGATTGCGGGCTGGTATGTGACGGAAATCGGTCGCCAGCCCTGGTTGGTGTATGGCGTGGTGACCACCGCCGAAGCCGCGTCCAGCGTGCCGCCCACGGCGATTGCGGCCACGCTGCTGATGTACCTGCTGCTGTACGCGGTGCTGATCACCGCCTATGTGTCCGTGGTGTTCTATATGGCCCGCAAAGCCAGTGCATTGGCCAAACCCATCTTCCCTACCATAGACCGCCGCCGGGAGACCCAGTATGCCTGATCTGATCAACAACCTGGGCCAACCGCAAGTCTGGCTGCCCATCGTCTTCGCACTGGTGATGGCATTGGCCATGCTGGCCTACGTGATTCTGGACGGCTACGACCTGGGCGTGGGCATTCTGATGCGCAAGCCCGACAACGCGCAGCAAGACGCGATGATTGCCAGCATAGGCCCGTTCTGGGACGCCAACGAAACCTGGCTGGTGCTGGGCGTGGGCGTGCTGCTGGTCGGGTTCCCGATGGCGCATGGCGTGATCCTGGGCGCGCTCTACCTGCCCGTGGCCTTGATGCTGATGGGGCTGATGCTGCGTGGCGTGGCCTTCGACTTCCGCGTCAAGGCCAAGGACGACCACAAGCGGCTGTGGAACATGGCCTTTCACATCGGCTCGCTGCTGGCAGGCTGGGCCCAGGGCTTCATGCTGGGCTCGATGATTACCGGCTTCCGGCACGACCTGGCGGGCATTCTGTTCAGCAGCCTGATCGGGCTGTGCCTGCTGGCTGCCTATGCGCTGCTGGGCGCGGGCTGGCTGATCATCAAGACCGAGGGCGCACTACAGCTGATGGCGGTAGCCTGGGCGCGCCGCAGCCTGTGGCTGACCGGACTGGGCGTGCTGGCCATCTCCGTCGCCACGCCCATGGTCAGCCATAGCATCTTTGTGAAATGGTTCAGCTTCCCGAACCTCATCTTGCTGTTGCCGATACCGATAGGCACGCTGGTGCTGTTCGGCACCATCTGGCGCAGCCTGGGCCGATTACCGATACGGTTAGAGCAAGGCAACGAATACGGCATAGGCGTGCCCTTCGGCGCCACGGTGGGCATCTTCCTGCTGGCGTTTTACGGCCTGGGCTACAGCATCTTCCCCTGGCTAGTGATCGACAAGATCACCATCTGGGACGCAGCCAGTGCTCCCGAAGCACTGATGGTGATCTTCTACGGCGTGGCCGTGGTGCTGCCGGTGATCATTGGCTACACGGTATTTGCCTACCGGGTGTTCTGGGGCAAATCCACCGCGCTGAAGTACTGATCAATATTTACAGAAAATAGGCCTCTGGCGCAGATAGTGCCTGCGCCAGCAGCTATTTATTCAATAGCAAAACCCATGGCATGCGCTCAGGCCGGAAGCGCTGTCCACCGCGGCAAGCGCCTGGCCAGCAGCAGAACCAGCAGCAGGTTCAGTACCGCCAGCCCGCACAGCAGCAGCCATGCAGCCCCCGCTCCCCAAGCATCGATCAGATAGCCGCCCACCAGCGGCGTGGCCGCCTGCCCCAACAGTGCCGGCCTGGCCATGCGCCCCATCAGCACCGGGTAGTCGGCGGCAGCCACCAGAGACAGCGGCAGCGTGCCACGCACAATCGCACGCAAGCCATTGCCCGCGCCGTACAGCATGACGCCCAGCGCCGCCGCGTCGGGCAGCAGCGCAATCAGCAACAGCCCTGCCAGCACCAGCGACACCGAGATACACGTAGTCCACACAGGGTGCCTTTTACGCGCCAGCATGTCCACCACGCGCGATCCCACCTGGCTGGGGCCCAGCAGCGCGCCCATGCTGACAGCCCCCGCCAGCGAATAGCCACGCCCCTCCAGCAAGGCGATCAGGTGCACTGACATGGCCGTCATGACCACGGCGGCCAGGGTAAAGATCGCGGCCAGCAAGGCATACAGCCTGGCATCCACCTGCCCGCTACCGCTTGCCTGCACGCCAGAACCCGCGCTGGCCAGCCCGGGCGCAGGCAAAGCCTTTGCGTACATAGGCCACACCAGTAGCAACAGCAACACGGCGTAGACGCAGCAGGCCTGGCGCCAACCACAGTAGGCAATCAGCATGGCCACCGCCGGCCACACCACCGTCGTGGCAAAACCCGAGATCAGCGTGACGCCGGTGATGGCGGAACGGGCGTTCGGCCCATACACGTGACCCAGCGTGGCAAACAAGGCGTCGTACAGCCCGGCCGCCATGCCCACGCCCAGAATGGCCCAGCCCAGCAAAAACACCGGCAGACTGCCCGCCATAGCCAGCACCAGCAGGCCCGCCGCGGTGATGATGCCGCTGCTGCACAACAGGACGCGGCCGCCGTAGCGCAGGATCAGCCGCCCGCTGCAGGGCGCCAGCAGACCGGACACCAGGATGCCCAGCGACAGCGCGCCATAGACCCATTGGCGTGCCCAGCCGGTCTCGGCAATCACCGGACTGGCCAGCACCGCCATCAGAAAGAACGAGCCGCCCCATACCAGTATCTGCACCAGGCCCAGTAAGGCAATGCTGGTGATTGGGGGGCGATGGGCTTCGGTCATGGAATCGGCTGCAGTGGTCAAGCTGCTACTTTCGCTTTTCAGCCACTATCTGTAAATTCCGAATCCAGGAACCCATCAATACGATAAACCTATGGATACCACATGATCAACTTCCGGCTTATCCGCCATCTGTGGCTATTCCTGGCAGTGGCCGAAGAGGAGAACTTCAGTCGCGCCGCCAAACGGCTGGGCATGTCGCAGCCGCCGCTCACCGAGCAAATTCAGGTGCTGGAGCAAGCACTGAAGCTGCAGCTGTTCGAACGCTCCCGCAAGGGGGCGCAGCTCACGCCGGTGGGGGCGGCCATCCTGCCAGCGGTACGCAAGTTTGCAGAGCAGCTGCAACGGCTGGAGCTGGCCGTGCAGGAGGCTATTGCCGGGCAAACCGGGCTGCTCACCATAGGCGCCATCAGCTCTGCGCTGCTGGACGTGCTGCCGCCTCTGCTGGAGCGGCTGAAGGCCGAACACCCCCTGCTAACGGTATCGGTGCGGGAGATCGACAGCTTTGAGGCCATTCCCCTGCTGAAAAGCGGCGATATCGACCTGGCATTCGCACGGCTGGAGGGCGCGCTGGGCGACGGCATCACCGCCACCCCGCTGGCGCAGGACCGGCTGGCGGTCGCCTTGCCCCGCTCGCACCCGCTGGCATTGCAGTCGAGGGTGGCGCTGGCATCGCTGGCACAGGAAGAATTCGTAATGTTTGCGCGCCAGATCAGCCCGGTATCTTTCGACGGCCTGGTGGCGTCCTGCCAGGCCAGCGGCTTCTCACCGCGCGTGCTGCACGAGGTGCGCTCCGCCGCGTCGCAAATTGCCTTCGTCGGCTGTGGCCAGGGCATCGCGCTGGTGCCGACCTCCTTGAAAAAACTGGCGCCCGAGAATGTGGTGGTACTCCCGCTGAAAGAAAACCTGAACGTGGTCACCACCGCGATGGCGTGGAGCACCACGCGCAACAACCCGCTGCTGGCCACCCTGATTCCCAGCTTGCAAAAGCAGCCTGCGACCACACGCGGCCGCCGCCAGAAAACTTAAGAAAAATCAGCCTCTAACGCAGACATTACCTGCGCAAGCAGCTATTTATTCGATAGCAGACCAGTTTCTACCGTAGGGTAGTGCAGCCGCAGCCGCAGCTCGGTCTTCATGCGCGTGTTGTCCAGGCGCCGCGACTCGGACATGAAACTCAGCAACATCAACGACAACTGCCCTTGCGCAGCGCTACGCGGCACGCGGGGCGGGCGCGGCAGGCCGTACAGGTCAGCGGCGAGGTCAAAGTAGTCGCCCATGCGCATGTCCGTGTCGTCGTTCACGTTGTAGATGCGCTGCGGGCGGCCTCGCCACAGGGCCTGGATGCAGGCGCGGGCCAGGTCATTCGCATGGATATGGTTGGTGTACACATCGTCTGCCGCGTCCAGCACCGGCGTACCTTTGCGCAAGCGCGTCTCGGGTGTGCCCCCCTCGCGGTCGGGCGCATAGATGCCGGGAATGCGCAGAATGCTGCTGCGCACCCGGCCGGCACGCCGGCCCAGCAAGCGTACCGCCGCTTCGGCGTCGACCCGGCGCTGGGCCCGGGGTGTGGTGGCGGCCAAGGCGCGGGTCTCCCGCACCAGTTCGCCATGGCAGTCGCCATACACGCCACTGGTCGAGCCGTACACCAGCGCACGGGGTGCGCCACGCAGCTGCAGCACGCGCAGCAGATTGCGGGTGCGCGGATCGTCCCGGCCTTCACCGGGGGGCGGTGCCAGATGCAGCACGCGGGTGGCCAGGCCGGCCAGCCGGTACAGCGATGCGCGCGCGTCTAGATTGCCGCACAGCGCGGTAATACCCAGGGCCCGCAAGGCCGGCACACGCTCGGGGCTGGAAGTCAACGCCAGCAGGCGCACAGAGCGCGGCAAGCAGGCCGCAGCACGCAGGCCGACATCGCCGCAGCCGACGATCAGCACACGCTCGCGGCGGAAGCGCGCAGGCAGCGCGCCAAGAGGAAATTGGTTTGAGGGCAAAATCGGTGGCTAGAGATAGAACTGACCGAGCATAACGAACCCATGACCCATCCCGTCCCCACTCCGCAAGCCTTCAGCATCACCGTACAGCCCAGCGGCCGCAGTTTTGCCGCCACGGCCGACGAATCCATCCTGGCGGCCGGCATACGCCAAGGCATTGGCCTGCCCTATGGCTGCAAGGACGGCGCCTGCGGCTCCTGCAAATGCAAAAAGCTCGAAGGCATGGTGTTCCACGGCCCGCACCAGAGCAAGGCCTTGAGCGACGAGGAAGAAGCAGCCGGCCTGGTGCTGACCTGCTGCGCCATGCCACTGACCGATGTGGTGCTGGAATCGCGCCAGGTGACCGACGAGAGCGCCTTTCCGATCAAGAAGATGCCGTCGCGCGTGACCACGCTGGAGAAAGTCTCGGCCGACGTGATGGTCATCAAGCTGCAGCTGCCGGCCAACGACACCCTGCGCTACCACCCCGGCCAGTACATCGAATTCATCCTGCGCGACGGCGCCCGCCGGTCTTACAGCATGGCGAATGCACCGCACACCGGCCCGGCGGTGGAGCTGCACATCCGGCACATGCCCGGCGGCAAGTTCACCGACCATGTGTTCGGCGCCATGAAAGAAAAAGAAATCCAGCGCATTGAAGGCCCCTACGGCAGCTTCTACCTGCGTGAAGACTCCGAAAAGCCCATCGTGCTGCTGGCCTCGGGCACCGGCTTTGCCCCCATCAAGGCCATCCTCGAACACATGCAACATAAAGGCATCACCCGCCCGGCCACGCTGTACTGGGGTGGCCGCCGTCCTCGCGATCTATACCTGAACGACTGGCTGCAGGCTCAGTTGGCGAGTATGCCAAACCTGACCTACGTGCCGGTGGTCTCCAACGCCCTGCCAGAAGACAACTGGACCGGCCGCACCGGCTTCGTGCACCAGGCCGTCCTGCAAGACCTGCCGGATTTGTCCGGCCACGAGGTCTATGCCTGCGGTGCGCCCATCGTGGTGGAATCGGCCCAGGCCGACTACATCGCCAAAGCCGGCCTGCCGAGTGACGCATTTTTTGCCGACTCATTCACCAGCGAAGCCGATAAAGCCAAGGCTGCATAAGAGCACGGCCATGGCATTCCGCGTCGGCGACGAAATCACCTTCCGCAGGCTGGAAATCTTTCTGGCCTTCATGCAGGAAGGTAATCTGACGCGTACGGCCGAGGTGCTAGACACCAGCACGGTCAGCGTGCACCGGGCCTTGCATGCTCTGGAAGAAGGCCTGCGCTGCGCACTGTTCCGCCACGAAGGCCGCAATCTGATACCCACGCATGCGGCCCAGGTGCTGGCCGAGGCCGCGAAAGACGTGCTGCACCTGATGGACGAGGGTGTGCGCGCTACACGCCAGGCAGCGGGCTATGCATCCGACCAGATCCGCATCGGCTCGCTGTATTCGCTGACCATCAAGACCGTGCCGACCTTGCTGGTCGACCTGAAAGTGCGCAAGCCCGAACTGCAACCCGAGCTGGTGCTGGGCTCGAACGCCGTACTGCTGCAAAAGCTGGCCCAGGGGGCCATCGATGCCGCGCTGATGGCTGTGCCCGACGACGCACCCGATGTCGAATCGGTACCACTGTTTGAAGACGACATCTACTTTGCCGCGCCAGTGGGTTCGCGCTATGCCGACATGGCGGCAGTGGACCTGAGCAGCTGCGCCGACGAACGCTTCGTCAGCCTGACCGAAGGCTTTGCCACCTACAAGGGCTTCCAGGAGGCCTTTCGCATCGCCGAGTTCACGCCGAATGTGGTGATGCAAACCGGCGATATTTTTTCACTGATGAACCTGGTCAGCGGCGGCCTGGGCTGCACGCTGCTGCCGGGCCGGGTGCGCGATGTGTTTCCGCACAAGGTGCAGCTGATTCCGCTGCAGCCCAAATACCTGATGCGCCAGACCATAGGCCTGAGCTTTTTACGCAGCCGCGAACGCGACCCGAATCTGCTGACACTGCTGTCGGTCTGCCGCATGTCGCAGACCCGCCTGGCCTGACCAGTGACTGGCCCGGGTAAACCCCCGATCGTTTCACCTGCCGTAAACATCCCCTCTTCCGCTTAATTGTTCTGTCGCGGCTGGCTCGGTACATTCCACTCCGAGAAGCCCTGCCGTGCCCCACCGCTTGGCAAGGCTTCCAAAAAATAGCGCTGACATGCGCCATAACCAGGAGACAGACATGATTATTTACGGCACCGCGCTACTGGCAGCATGCCATTTGCTGGGGATTTTTTTAGGTGACTTGCTCGGGCAGGCCATGGGCGTCAAAACCAATGTTGGCGGCGTCGGCATCGCTATGCTGCTGCTGATTTTTGCGCGGCTAAGCATGCAAAAACGCAACATCCTGCCCAAACTCACCGAGGCGGGTGTGGAGTACTGGGGTGCCATGTACATCCCGGTGGTGGTCGCCATGGCGGCACAACAGGACGTGGTATCGGCGCTGCGCGGCGGCCATCTGGCGCTGCTGTCGGCAATCGGCGCGGTGGCCGTCTGCGCCATCGTCATCTCGCTGATCAACCGCATGGAACGCGTGGAAGAGCCGGTGCCGGATGCGGATGCCGCAACGCTTCCCAATGCCCAGCCCGCAACCCACCTGAAATGACCACCATGCTAGAAATTCTGCAAAAAGCCGCGGCCGCCAACGGCCTGGTCACCGCCTTCGCCATGGTGGGTTTGATCGTGCTGTTGTCCGGCGTCATCTCACGCAAGCTGACTTTTGGCCGGGTGCACGGCTCGGCCATTGCCATCGTCATCGGCCTGGTGCTGGCCTACTGGGGCGGCACACAAACTGGCGGGCACAAGGGCCTGGCCGATATGTCGCTGTTCGGCGGTATCGGACTGATGGGGGGCGCCATGCTGCGCGACTTCGCCATCGTCGCCACCGCCTTCGAGGTGCAGGCCACCGAAGCCCGCAAGGCCGGCCTGATCGGTGTCGTCGCACTGCTACTGGGCACCTTGCTACCCTTTATCGTGGGTGCCAGCGTGGCCTGGAGTTTCGGCTACCGGGATGCAGTGAGCATGACCACCATCGGCGCAGGTGCCGTAACCTACATCGTCGGCCCGGTCACGGGTGCTGCAATTGGCGCCAGCTCGGACGTGATGGCGCTGAGCATTGCCACCGGCCTGATCAAGGCGATCCTGGTGATGGTCGGCACGCCGGTAGCAGCGCGCTTTCTGCGCCTGAAAACGCCACGCTCGGCCATGGTGTTTGGCGGGCTGGCCGGCACGGTCAGCGGGGTTTCTGCCGGCCTGGCCGCGACCGACCGCAAACTGGTGCCCTATGGCGCGTTGGTGGCGACTTTTCACACCGGCCTGGGCTGCCTGATGGGCCCATCGGTACTGTTTTTTGCCACCAAAGCCCTGGTAGCTTGAGGATCAGAGGATATGGATATGGGGATATGACTATGGACCGTGTGAACTGGAACACCAAGGCAGACAACCGCACCGCCCGGCTGGCACGTGCTGCCCAGGCCCTGGGGCTGCAGCTACGCGGCAAGCATGTGGCAACCGAGGCCATCGCCGCACTGCTGGAAGCGGTAATCGAACCTGGCGACCGGGTCTGCCTGGAGGGCAACAACCAGAAGCAGGCCGACTTCCTGGCCCAGGCGCTGGTGCAGGTCGATCCGCACAAAGTCCATGGCCTGCACATGGTGCAATCCGTGCTGGCGCTGCCGGAGCACCTGGACATTTTTGAGAACGGCGTAGCCAGCAAGCTGGACTTCAGCTTCTCCGGCCCGCAGGGCGCACGGCTGGCACGGTTGGTGTCCAGCGGCCGCATCCAGATCGGCGCCATCCATACCTATCTGGAGCTGTTTGCCCGCTACTTTGTGGACCTGACGCCCAAGGTGGCGCTGGTGGCGGCGCATGCGGCCGACGCCGAGGGCAACCTCTACACCGGGCCGAACACCGAGGACACGCCGGCCATCGTCGAGGCCACGGCCTTTTCGGGTGGCATCGTCATCGCCCAGGTCAATGAGCTGGTGGACGGCAACACCAGCCTGCCGCGCATCGATATTCCGGCGGGCTGGATCAGCTTTGTGGTGAAGGCTCCGCGGCCGAACCTGATTGAGCCGCTGTTCACCCGCGACCCAGCGCAGATCAGCGAAATCCAGGTGCTGATGGCCATGATGGCGATCAAGGGCATCTACGCCGAATACGGCGTCGAGCGGCTGAACCACGGCATCGGCTTCGACACCGCTGCCATCGAGCTACTGCTGCCCACCTACGCAGAATCACTGGGGCTGAAAGGCAAGATCGCCAAGCACTGGGCGCTGAACCCGCACCCGGCGTTGATACCGGCCATCGAGGCCGGCTGGGTCGAATCCATCCACTCCTTTGGCTCCGAGCTGGGCATGGAGGACTACATCCGCGCCCGCTCCGATGTATTCTTCACCGGCCCCGACGGCAGCCTGCGCAGCAACCGCGCCTTCAGCCAGGCGGCCGGCCACTACGCCTGCGACCTGTTCATAGGCTCGACCTTGCAGATCGACCTGGACGGCAATAGCTCCACCGCCACGCTGGGCCGCATCGCCGGCTTTGGCGGCGCGCCCAACATGGGTGCCGATGCGCGCGGTCGCCGCCACGCCAGCCCGGCCTGGCTGAAAGCCGGACGCGAGGCCCGCGACGGCCGCAGTGGCGCCGCCGGTACGCCGCGTGGACAAAAGCTGGTGGTGCAGATGGTGGAGACTTTCCGCGAACACATGCAGCCTGCGTTTGTGGAGCGGCTGGACGCCTGGACGCTGCAGGAGCAAGCAAATATGGCCTTACCACCGATCATGGTCTACGGCGACGATGTGACCCACATCCTGACCGAAGAAGGCATTGCCAATCTGCTGCTGTGCCGCAACGACACCGAGCGCGAGCAGGCGATACGCGGCGTCGCCGGTTACACGGCGGTGGGCCTGGCGCGCGACAAGCGTGCGGTAGAAAACCTGCGCGACCGCGGCATCATCCGGCGCCCGCAAGACCTGGGGATTGACCCGCGCGATGCCACGCGCAACCTGCTGGCTGCACGCAGCATGCGCGACCTGGTGCGCGCCTCCGGCGGGCTGTACCAGCCACCCAAACGTTTCAGAAACTGGTAGGAGCACAAGCAGCATGAGCGATATTTCCGCAGGGCTGGAAACCCTGGATTATTCTTACAGTGCCGGCCGGCCCGCCGGCAACTTTGCACCCATCCTGGTCGGCGTGGTCGGCTCGGGCAACCTGGAGGTGATGCTGGAAGCCGCAGCCGGCACCGGCTGCGCAGTGCGCGTTGAAACCTCGGCACGCGGCTTCGGCCCGATCTGGCAGGCGGTGGTGGACGATTTCCATGCCCGCCACCCACTTGCCGGCGTGCGTATTTCCATCAACGACATGGGCGCCACGCCCGCCGTCGTCAGTCTGCGCCTGGACCAGGCCGTGGCCGAATTGCCCAAAACTCCGGAGGCCTCCACATGATCAGCTATGTCGAATGCACAGCGCGCGAGCGCCTAGCCCAGGTGCTGGACCCTGGCAGCTTCCATGAATGGCTGCCGCCATCGGCACGCGTCACCAGCCCGCACCTGGCGCAGCTCGGCGTGCCATCGGCGTTTGACGACGGCATAGCCATTGGCCGCGCCACCCTGGACGGTCACCCCATTTTTGTGGCGGCCCAAGAAGGCGAATTCATGGGCGGAGGCGTGGGCGAGGTACATGGCGCCAAGCTGGTCGGACTGCTGCAGCGCGCGCTGCGGGATCGGCCGAAAGCCGTGCTGCTGCTGGCCGAATCCGGCGGGGTGCGCCTGCACGAAGCCAATGCCGGGCTGATTGCGGTGTCTGAGGTGATGCGCGCCGTGCTGGATGTGCGCGCCGCAGACATTCCGGTGATCGTGTTGATAGGCGGTGCCAACGGCTGCTTTGGCGGCATGGGCATCGTGGCGCGCTGCGCCGACCATATCGTGATGAGCGACGTGGGCCGCCTGGCCATGTCCGGCCCAGAGGTGATCGAAGCCAGCCACGGCGTGGACGAATTCGACTCGCGTGACCGGGCGCTGGTCTGGCGCACCACTGGCGGTAAGCACCGCTGGCTCACCGGCGACTGCGACACGCTGGTGGAAGACGATGTGGCAGCCTTCCGCAGCGCCGCCATCGCTGCGCTGCAAGCCGCCCACACAGTGACCCTGCAGTCACTGGAAGCCGAACACGCGCTGCTTACCGCACGCCTGCGCCCACTGGACAGCAACGGCGACCAGGCCACGGCCCTCTGGCGGCGCCTGGGCGTTGCCGATGCCGCCCGCGTGCCGGACATGGATGTGGCGGAAACACGCGCCCTGGGAGTCAACGCATGAACTGGAACAGCCTCGCCACCCAACTCTTTGGCCCTGCGCACGGCATCAGCGCCGACGATGACTTTTTGCAGGGTACGGTCACATTCGATGGTCAGCCGTTGGCGGTGCTCGGCACCACCAACCACGCCCCTATTGGCGTCCAGCTGGCATTGGCCCAGGCCCGTGTGGTGCTGGACACCATCGCCCGCCACCCCGGCCGGCCCATCCTGTTGCTGATCGACACCCAGGGCCAGCAACTGCGCCGGCGCGACGAGCTGCTGGGCATCAACCGCGCGATGGCGCATCTGGGCATGGCCATCGACCTGGCACGGCGCCAGGGGCACCGCGTCATCGGCCTGGTGTACGACCAGGCACTGTCGGGCGGCTTCATCACCTCGGGCCTGATTGCAGACGCCTGCTATGCGCTGCCCGAAGCCGAGATCCGCGTAATGCGTATCCCCGCCATGGCCCGCGTCACCAAACTGCCTGAAGAGATGCTGACCGCACTGTCGCAGTCCAACCCCGTATTCGCCCCCGGCGTGGGCAACTATGTGGCCATGGGCGGTGTGCAGGCCCTGTGGCAGGGCGATTTGCCAGCAGCTTTGCGTGATGCATTGGCACACGCACCGACACAAGATCTGCGCGCCATCATTGGTGCCGAACGCGGCGGCCGCAAGATGTCGGCCGCCGTGGTGCAACGGGTACTGGATGCAACATGACACCGCTGCACCGCCACCAGATCGCCTGGCTGACGGATGCCGGCTGGCAGCAAGTTTTGGAACTGCAATGGGATGCGCTAGCAGCGGAATGTCTCCACCACTGGGCTACCCAGCGCTTGCCGCTGGTGGTCACGCGCCAGACCGCCAGCGAGCTGCCACACACGGTAGCCCTCGGTCTGCCGGCACCGGCCCGCTGGGACAAACGGCGCATCACGCTGGCGGTGCCGCTCAGCTCCATACTCTACTTCGACGCATTTCCACGCGCCACCGAGGTGCTGGGCCTGCTGGCCGTCCCCGCGCGCACGCCATGGCGGCAGCTGTGCGAGCAACTCAACAGCTGCCAGGCCAACGCCCGGGTGTACGGCAGCTATGGTTGGCAGCGGCTCACCGGGCTGGACCACATACACGCCGAATCCGATATCGATCTATGCATCACCGTATCGGATGGACGCCAGGCCGACGCCGTGGTCACGTTGTTGCAAAGCTTTGCGGCTCCACGGCTGCGCCTGGATGGCGAGCTCGTGTTTGACGCCGGTGCGGCCGTCGCCTGGCGCGAATGGGCCGCCTGGCGATCCGGCAAGAGCACGGCCGTGCTGGTGAAACGCCTGCACGGCGCCACGCTGGAATATGCGCCGTTCTGGCGCACAGCAAGCACAGCGGAGTTGGTGCAATGACCCGTGCGCAGCCACTGCATTGGACGGCACCCACGCCATACTCCACACCGTCCACCATTGGCCGGGCAGCGACACGGGCGCTGTACCACGAGCTGGCCTTGTGCCCCAAGCCCGGCCTGGTCACCCTGTGCGATAGCGGCAGCCACCGCGACATGGACGCGCACACCTTTATGCGCAGCCTGTTTGCACTACGCAGCTACTTTGTGGCGATTGCTGAGCTGGGGCTGCTGGGCGCAGATTTCCCCGCTCTGGAGCGCTGCGGCATCCAGGCCGAAGCCCGCATGCTGGCAGCCACCGGCGGCATCAACACCCACCGCGGCGCCATTTTCATGCTGGGCTTGTTGTGCGCCGCAGCGGGGGCACTCACACGAACGAATGCCTCCCCCAGCCCTGAGCAGCTGCGTGAGGCCTTGCGCCATGGCTGGGGGCAGGCGCTGGACGCGCGCGCCCTACGCCTGCCCAGCTTGCCGGGGGGCATCGCAGCCCGCAAACATGGCCTGCGCAGCGCCTCGTCAGAAGCGGCACTGGCGTTCCCTGTGTTGTTTGAAACGGCAGTGCCGGCCCTGACGGCCGGCCTGGCACGGGGTTTGACCGTCCAGCAAGCACGGCTGGACACCCTATTCCATGTGATGGCCGTGCTGGACGACAGCAACCTCGCCCACCGCGGCGGCCTGCAAGGCTTGCGCCATGCCCAGCAGTCGGCCCGCCGCTTCCTGGCCGCGGGTGGTGCAAGCAGCCCCGGTGGACCGGAAGCCGCGCACGCTATAGGGCGCGACTTCGTCGCCCGCAATCTCTCCCCCGGCGGGGCGGCCGACACATTGGCTGCCGCCTGCTGGGTGGTCCAGCTCTGCATGCCCAGTCCATGAGTTTTGCGCTGGTGTTTTCGGGTCAGGGCATGCAGCATCCAGCGATGCTGCCCTGGCTGGCCACAGATACATTGGTACAGCGCACTTGTACGCAGCTAGGGGTGCTCGACTGGCGCCACCACCTGCAAGACCTGGATTGGGCTGCGCAAAACACAGTAGCCCAATGCCTACTCACAGGCCTGGGCTTGGCTGCCTGGCAACAGCTTGCGCCGGAACTCCCCCCTCCCGCAGCGGTCGCAGGCTACAGCGTGGGTGAATTGGCCGCGTTCAGCGCGGCCGGGGTTTTCAGTGCCGAGACGGCGCTGGACCTTGCCAGCCACAGAGCCGCAGCGATGGACCGCTGCGCCCTGCAAATACCGGGCGGCCTGCTGGCTGTCAGCGGCCTGGCATCAGCCCCCCTGGACCAGCTATGCAAGAACACCGGCGTTGCCATCGCCATCCGCAATGGTCACGACAGCGTGGTGCTCGGCGGCCCGCTTACCGCACTGGCGCGGGCAGAAGAAGCCGCAATTCAGCAGGGTGCACACTGCACCCACCTACGCGTCAGCATCGCATCCCACACCCCCTGGATGCGTGCGGCGGCCGACAGCTTTGCCCACACCCTGGCCAAGCTGCCACTGCAACGGCCACGCCACGTGCTGTTCAGCAATGCCAAAGACCGTGTACTGGATGCCATACAGGCAGAGCAGGCGCTGTCCACGCAAATCGCTCAAACCGTGCGCTGGGATGAATGCATGGACAACCTGCATGCACGGGGAGTACGCTGTGTGCTGGAGATAGGCCCGGGACAGGCATTGGCACGCATCTGGAACCAACGCTACCCTGACGTGCCGGCACGCGCCTGTGATGACTTCCGTACGGCGCGCACGATCATTCAGTGGGTGCAAAAACACAGCAACGCTTAAAACATTTTTACGATTTATTTGGAATCAAAAACAGATCGTATACACCTGCTTAGCAAGCCGTCCTCCACATACTTTTCAGCAGAAGAAATCCCTGCAAAACCTGCAGGCGCAAGCTTCAAATTCGGCGAATATGTCCACGAATACGCCACTTTTGCACTTTTTTCACTCGAAATGTATACAAAATAAAAGCTGAAGTGCAATTTTGAAGTAACAGAGTTTTTCAGCCCCTTGTCGCAGGCAGAATCGCAGCACTCCGGTATTTCACATACCTATATTTGTGCAAACTTTTACCCGCCCAGCACTTCTGCCAAGCCACAATAGACGGAGGCATTTGAGCCCTGTTTCCGCAAACCCAACGTTCTTCTATCGCAGGCTGCCCATTCGGATGTTTCCAACCATGCGATTTCCATCCCCCTTTGCGCTGTTGCTCGCGTTGCTAGCATGCTGCGCACTCAGCTTCGGGTATGCCGCCACGCCGCCCATCGCAGAGCAGGACTTCACCGACGCCTACTCCAACCTAACGCCCATGACCTCCGTGCTGCTCGATCCCAGCCGCGAGCTCACACTGGCGCAGATCCAGCAGCAAGATAACCAGCAACGCTTCAGCCCTCTGGCCAACCAGGGGCGCACCAGCAATTTTGGGCTGACCCGTTCCGCCATCTGGCTACGCATTCAGCTGCCGCTGCAAGACAACGCTCCCAGCCAGTGGATGCTGGAAATCGCGGCACCGATGCTGGACCAGATAGACCTGTTCTATACCAGCCGCGAGAAAGGCGCCGAGCACCTCCGATCCGGCGACCAGATGCCGTTTTCACAACGGCCGCTGCCACACCACAACCATGTGTTTCCGCTGCAACTGACCCCAGGCCAAAGCCAAACCCTGTACCTGCGGGTGACATCTGAGGGTAGCCTGTCCATACCATTGCAGCTTTGGCGCCCTGCAGCCCTGGCCCAGGCTGACCATGCAAGCTATGGCGCGTTCAGCCTGTATTTCGGTCTGCTGCTGGGCTTGGTGATGTACAACTTGCTGCTGTACGTCTCGCTACGCGACAACATTTATCTGAGCTATGTAGGCTTTGCCACCGGCATGGTCTTCGGCCAACTGGGGCTGACCGGCTTTGGTGAAGAATTTATCTGGCCCAACACACCATGGTGGGGCAATATTGCAGCCCAGTTCAGCATGTCGGTAGCTGGTTTTTTTGCTGCCCTGTTTGCGCGCCAGTTTCTGGGCACGGCCATGCGGGCACCGGTGGCGGACAAGATACTGCAAGGCCTGGCCGGATTGATGGCCCTAACCGCCGTCTGCGTACTGACCCTGCCCTACCATCTGTGTGCCTGGCTGATCAATATCGACGGAATCCTGTTTACCTGTGTGCTGGTCGGTGTCAGTATCTACTGCCTGCTGCAAAAACACTTGGGGGCACGCCACTTCAGTTTTGCCTGGGGCACCCTGCTGCTGGGTGTGCTGGTCACCGCCCTGCACAACCTGGGCTTGCTGCCCTCCCACCCCTTCATCACCCATGCCATGCTGATCGGTTCGGCGGTGGAAATGCTGGCGCTGTCCTTCTCGCTGGCCGATCGCATCCACACCAGCCGCCGCGAGGCCTCTGAAGCCCAGGCGCGCGCCTACCAGAGCGAGCTGGCTGTACTGAACAGCCTGCGCGAAAGCGAGCGCAAGATCGAAGGCCGGGTACAGGAACGCACCCGTGAGCTGGAGAAAGCCAACCACGAGTTACGCCTGAACGAAGAGCAACTGGCCTTGCAGGCCCACCACGACCCGTTGACAGGCCTGGCCAACCGCAAGCTGCTAGGCGACCGGTTGAATGTGGCCATGGAGCATGCCAAACGCAACCAGCAAGGCTTCGCCGTGCTGATGCTGGACCTGGATGGATTCAAACCTGTGAACGACCGTTACGGTCATGCAGCCGGCGATACCGTGCTGCAGTCCGTGGCCCTGCGGCTAACCTCCACCGTGCGCGGCGTAGACACGGTGGCACGCGTGGGCGGCGATGAATTCGTGCTGATACTCGACGCCGTGAGCGATGGCAACACCATGATGTCTATCGCCCGCAAGGTCCGCGACGTGTTGAACACCCCCATCACACTGGACACAGGTGAAATGGTGCAGATCGGCACCAGCATAGGCCTGGCGATTTACCCGGTGGACGGCAGCAACGTGGAAGAGCTGCTGACCGCCGCCGACAACGCCATGTACGCCACCAAAAACTCGCGCTACGCCAGCCTGCAGTAAGCGCAGGTATTTGGTGCGGCTGCGGCCACGCCACTCAGGGTGGCGAAACCTTTTTCACTTCCACGTCCGTAACGTCAGCGACCTCGGGCGTGCCGCTGCTTGCACGCGGACGCTGCGAAAAGCGGTCCACCGTGCGCGCCACATCTTTCCAGCCGGCCGAGTACATGCGCATGGGCGCCACGGGCTGCCCCGTCAGACGAGCCCAAAGGCTACGCAGCAACCACAGCAGGGCAATGCCCGACAGCACCAGCAAGGCGCTGGCGATGAAAACCAAGGCCAGCATCCATACAAAAAGCCGCCAGACAAACTGCCCCATCAAGCGGCCACCTTGCCGAAGCTGAACTGGCCCGGTGCCTGGATCGGGTCCACGTCCACAGGAATCACATCCTTGGGCGCAAAGCGGCCCTCCAGCAGCAGCTTGGACAGCGGGTTCTCAATGCGCTGCTGGATCGCACGCTTCAACGGTCGGGCGCCAAACACCGGGTCAAAGCCGACCTTGGCCAGCTCGGCCAGCGCCGCAGGCGAAACCTGCAGTTCAAGGTCCATCTTCGCCAAACGGGTCTGCAGCACCTTGATCTGGATCGCGGCAATCGCCTCGATGTTCTTCGCGTCCAGCGCATGGAACACCACGGTCTCGTCGATGCGGTTCAGGAACTCGGGGCGGAAGTAGTTCTTCAGCTCGTCCTGCACCGCATCCTTGATGTCCTCGTAATCCTGGCCCACCATGTTCTGAATGATGGGCGAGCCGATATTGCTGGTCATCACGATCACCGTGTTCTTGAAGTCCACGGTACGGCCCTGTCCATCCGTCAGGCGGCCATCGTCCAGCACCTGTAGCAGCACGTTGAACACGTCGGGGTGGGCTTTTTCCACTTCATCCAGCAGCAGCACGCTGTAGGGCTTGCGGCGCACAGCTTCGGTCAGGTAGCCGCCCTCCTCGTAGCCCACATAGCCGGGCGGCGCACCGATCAGGCGGGCCACCGAATGCTTCTCCATGAACTCGCTCATGTCGATGCGGACCAGGTGGTCTTCCGAGTCGAACATGAAGCCCGCCAGCGCTTTGCACAGCTCAGTCTTGCCCACGCCCGTAGGGCCGAGGAACAGGAAGGAGCCGGTAGGCCGGTTCGGGTCAGACAGGCCAGCGCGCGAACGGCGGATGGCATTCGCCACGGCGGTGATGGCCTCGTCCTGGCCGACCACGCGGTCGTGCAGCTTGACCTCCATCTGCAACAGCTTGTCGCGCTCACCTTGCATCAATTTGCTAACCGGAATACCGGTGGCGCGCGCCACCACTTCGGCAATTTCCTCGGCGCCGACCTGGGTACGCAGCAGGCGCGGCGCGCTGGTCACGCCCTTGCTGGACTCCTTGTCCTGCGCTTCCTTGAGTTGCTTTTCCAGCTCGGGCAGCTTGCCGTATTGCAGCTCGGCCACCTTGTTGAAATCGCCCTTGCGGGTCAGCTCTTCGATCTGGAACTTCAGCTTGTCGATGGCTTCACGCACATGTGCGCTGCCCTGGGCCTGGGCTTTTTCCGACTGCCAGATTTCGTCGTAGTCGGCGATTTCCTTTTGCAGCTTGACGATCTCTTCCTCGATCAGGCCGAAACGCTTGATCGACGACTCGTCCTTCTCACGGCGCACGGCTTCGCGCTCGATCTGCAGCTGGATCAGCCGGCGGTCCAGCTTGTCCATCACCTCGGGCTTGGAATCCATTTCGATCTTGATCTTGGCCGCAGCCTCGTCGATCAGATCGATGGCTTTGTCCGGCAAGAAGCGGTCGGTGATGTAGCGGTGGCTGAGTTCGGCCGCGGCCACAATGGCCGGGTCGGTGATGTCCACGCCATGGTGCACTTCGTACTTTTCTTGCAGGCCGCGCAGGATGGCGATGGTGGCTTCCACGGTGGGTTCGCCGACCAAGATTTTCTGGAAACGGCGCTCCAAGGCCGCGTCTTTTTCGATGTATTTGCGGTACTCGTCCAGGGTGGTTGCACCCACGCAGTGCAGCTCGCCACGCGCCAGCGCGGGCTTGAGCATATTGCCGGCGTCCATCGCGCCCTCGGCCTTGCCTGCGCCCACCATGGTGTGCAGCTCGTCGATGAAAACGATGGTCTGGCCTTCGTCCTTGGCCAGCTCTTTCAGCACGGACTTCAGCCGTTCTTCGAATTCACCGCGGAACTTGGCTCCGGCCAGCAGGGCCGCCATGTCGAGCGACAGCACGCGCTTGCCTTTGAGCGACTCGGGTACCTCGCCGGCCACGATGCGCTGGGCCAGGCCTTCGACGATGGCAGTCTTACCCACGCCGGGTTCGCCGATCAGCACCGGGTTGTTCTTGGTACGGCGCTGCAGTACCTGGATGGCACGGCGGATTTCGTCGTCGCGGCCAATTACCGGGTCCAGCTTGCCCATGCGGGCGCGCTCGGTCAGGTCCAGGCAGTATTTCTTCAAGGATTCACGCTGGCCTTCGGCGTCGGCGCTGTCTACCTTGTCGCCGCCACGCACCGCGTCCACCGCGGCTTCCAGCGATTTGCGGGTCAGGCCGTTGGCGCGCACCAGCTGGCCAAAGTCGGACTTGCTGTCGGTCAGCGCCAGCAGGAACAATTCGCTGGATACGAACTGGTCGCCGCGCTTGATAGCTTCCTTCTCAGCGCCCTGCAGCAAGCTGATGAAATCGCGGCTGGGTTGCACCTGGTCTTGCCCGTGCACCGTGGGCAGCTTCTTCAGCGCGCCCTCGGCGGCGGCCAGCAGATTCGGCACATTCACGCCCGCGCGCTGCAGCAGCGCCTGCGGGCCGTCGTCCTGGCGCAGCATGGCGGCCAGCACATGGGCCGGTTCGATATAGCCGTGGTCGGCACCCAGCGCCAGGCTTTGTGCGTCGCCCAGGGCTTCCTGGAATTTGGTGGTGAGTTTGTCTTGTCGCATCGTGATCTCCAATACCGAGCTACGTGAGGAGAATATGGCCGATTTCAAGACCAAACGGCTGCTCCGCGCTGCCGCAACTTCGCCGGTATTTGATAAAAATCAAGCTCTGGCGCAGTAGTTATCTGCGCCAGCAGCTATCAAAAAAATAGCATCACTGTAAAACCAAGGCCCGCGGCCTGCGATTTAAAATTCGCACCATGAACATCCACCAGCTCTCGGTCCGCTACCTGGAAGCGCAGGACCGGATACTGGTGCGCGTCAATACCCGCGAAGGCACAGAAATGCGCCTGTGGCTGACGCGCCGCCTGACCCTGGTGCTCTGGCCTACATTGAACCGCGCGGTGGTAGAGCACGCAGCCCGCCAGGAGGACCTGGGCAGCATGCAGCGTGACGAGGTCAGCAAAAAGATTCTGGCCGACTTCCGGCGCGAAGCCGTGCTGCAAGAGACCGACTTCGCCACCCCGTACCAGGATGCCGCCCTACCCACCAGCTGGCCACTGGGCACAGAGCCCTTGCTGGTCACCGAAGTACGCATCACACCCGAAGCGAATGGCCCGCTGAAAATCGCCTTCAACGAGCAGTTGCCCGAGCAGGACAATCCACGTGGCTTCCAGGTCGAGCTGGCGCCGCCGCTGGTGCACGGCCTGGTGCAATTGCTGGAACGCGCGCTGCATCTGTCCGCCTGGGGCCAGGGCCATGAGCTGGCCGGCAGCGCACAGGCCCAGGCCAGCGACATGCCGGACCCGGAAGAGCGCCCCAAGTACCTGAACTGAATACAATAGCGGAATGCCTACCCGCGCACTACTCCGTTCCACACCGCTGCCCTGCAGCCGTGGCGGCGTGTCTGCCGGTGCCGCTAAAAAACCCCAGCTCATCTGACCGGAGCTGCGGTTCCGTCCTCAGATGAGCGATGGAACCGATACCTCCCGTCCCCCCTTCGGCCCGCGCTCCTTTGACGATGGTTACCCCATCGGTCTGTTATCAACAAAGGATGCAGTGTGAGCGCTTCGAACGATTTTTCCGGCGATTTTTCTGGTTTATGGATTCCCCTGGTCACCCCGTTCCACCACGGGGCGGTAGACCACCCTGCGCTGGCCCGGCTGGTGAAAAACCTGCGAGGCAGCGGCATTGCCGGCTTCGTCGCCTGCGGCTCTACCGGTGAGGCAGCGGCCCTGGATGCCGACGAGCAACAGGCCGTACTGAACACGGTACTGGAGGCCGCCCAGAGCCTGCCCGTGGTGATGGGCCTATCGGGCTACCACCTGCCCAAGATGCGGGACAGCGTGGCCGCCACCAGCCGACAGGGTGTTGCCGGCCTGCTGCTGGCCGCACCTTGCTATATCCGCCCCTCGCAAGCCGGGCTGCTGCACTGGTTTACAGCCCTGGCCGATGCATCCGAAGTACCGCTGATCGTCTATGACATTCCCTATCGCACCGGCGCCACGCTGGAGCTGACCACCCTGCTGCAGCTGGCCCAGCACCCGCGCATCCAGGCCGTCAAGGACTGCGGCGGTGATGCCGCCAAGACGGCGGCCCTGATCGCCAGCGGCGCGCTGCAGGTGCTGGCCGGCGAAGATGTACAGATCTTCAGCACCCTGGCCCAGGGCGGAGCGGGCGCGATTGCCGCCAGCGCCCATGGGCATACGCAGCGTTTTGTACAAGTCATGCAAGCCATTACAGCAGGTAATCTGGCACAGGCACGTGCGCTGTGGCAGCCGCTGTTGCCCTGGATCACCGGCCAGTTCGCCGAGCCCAACCCCGGCCCCATCAAGGGCTGGCTGGCCCGCCACGGCCAGATGCAGGCCGAGCTGCGCGCGCCGATGACGCCGGCATCCAGCGCCCTGGTGGACCGGTTGATTGCGCTGGAACAGGGCTTCCCCGCGCTGAGTACGCCCTAACCGCTCAGGCGTTCTGCGCCTGTATGCCCCAGCGGGCCAGTGCTGCGTCGTCGCTGACCCGCGCATCCACCCAGCGCGCGCCGCTGGGGGTTTGCTCCTTCTTCCAGAACGGTGCCTGGGTTTTCAGATAGTCCATCAGGAATTCACAGGCCTGGAAGGCCTCGCCCCGGTGGGCAGAGCTGACGGCCACCCAGACGATCTGGTCCAGGGGCTGCAGCAGACCTACGCGGTGGATGACCTGGGCGGCATAGATGTTGAAGCGGGCCAGGGCCTGGTCCACCATGGCCTCGATGGCGCGCTCGGTCATGCCGGGGTAGTGCTCCAATTCCAGGCTCAGCACCTCGCCAGCGCTGTCCGGGTGGAAGTCGCGCACTACTCCGACAAAGCTGCACACCGCACCCACGCGCCGGTCGTGCCGGCGCAAGGCGGCGATTTCGCTGCTGGGGTCGAAGTCCTGGGTCTGTATGCGTACACGGGGCGGGTTCATCGGGGCATTTTGCCAGCCACCATGGGATACAGTTTCTACCCTACCGACATTGAGGAGATGCGTTTGACCACACCCCGCTACACCCTGGCAGTCCACGGCGGCGCCGGCACCATGGCCCGCGGCGCCACCGACGAAGCGCCTTACCATGCCGGCCTGCATGCCGCGCTGGCGGCCGGCGAGGCCATCCTGGCCCAAGGCGGCAGCGCGCTAGATGCCGTGGTGGCAGCCGTCACCGCGCTGGAGGACGAACCTCTGTTCAACGCCGGGCGTGGCTCGGTCTACACCTCCACCGCCGAGCATGAAATGGACGCCGCCGTGATGGATGGGCGCAACCTGGCTGCTGGCGCCGTGGCTACGGTACGCACGCCGCGCAACCCGGTGCAGCTGGCACGGGCGGTGATGGATTCGCGCTTTGTGCTGCTCAGCGGCGACGGAGCCGAAGCCTTCGCCCACGAACACGGCTTTGAGGCCATGCCGCCAGAGTACTTCCATACCGCCCACCGGCTGGAGCAACTGCAGCGCCTGCAGGCCCAGGACGGCGGCCAGCGCATGCAGATGGACCACACACCTACAGCACCGCTGGACGAAACCCGCAAGTTCGGCACCGTGGGCGCCGTGGCGCTGGACAGTGCGGGCCATATGGCCAGCGCCGTATCCACCGGCGGCATGACCAACAAGCACCCGGGCCGCATTGGCGACTCGCCCCTGGTGGGCGCCGGCATTTATGCCAACGACCAGAGCTGCGCCGTTTGCGCCACCGGCTCAGGCGAATACTTCATCCGCGCCTGCGTGGGCCACGACATCCACGCGCGCATGGCCTATGCCGGTGCCACGCTCAGCGAGGCCAGCCAAGCAGCGCTGGCGCAAGTAGGTCAGTTGGGGGGAGAAGGCGGCGTGATCGCAGTGGACCGCCAGGGCAACATTGCCCTGCCCTTCATCAGCGCCGGCATGTACCGGGGCTGGGTGCGCGCCGGAGAAGCCCCGCAGACGCGCATTTTTGAAGACTAAAAGCAGCAGCTACGCTATTGAAAACATAGCTGCTTGCGCAGGTAGAACCTGCGCCAGAGGCTTATTTTTCAGCGAACGCGCGTTCGACCACGAAATGGCCGGGCGTCGAGGTATTGCCTTCCACAAAGCCACGCGCTTCCAGCATGTGCTTCAGGTCCACCAGCATGCCGGGGCTGCCGCACAGCATCACACGGTCGATAGCGGGGTCGAACTCGGGCAGCTCCAGGTCTTTGAACAACTTGCCGTTTTGCAGTAGCTCGGTGATACGGCCCATATTGCGGTAGGACTCGCGGGTCACCGTGGGGTAGTAGCGCAGCTTGTCGGTCACCATCTCGCCCAGAAATTCGTGGGCAGGCAAATGTTCGGTCAGCATGTCGTGGTAGGCCAGCTCTTCCACCTGGCGCACGCCGTGCACCACGATCACCTGGTCGAAACGTTCATAGGTTTCGGGGTCGCGCACGATGCTCAGGAACGGCGCCAGGCCGGTGCCGGTGGACAGCAGGTACAGATGCTTGCCGGGCAGCAGGTAGTCGGTGACCAGGGTGCCAGTGGGCTTCTTGCCAACGATGATGGTGTCGCCGACCTTGATGTTCTGCAGGCGCGAGGTCAGTGGGCCGTCCGGCACCTTGATGCTCAGAAACTCCAGGTGCTCTTCGTAGTTGGCGCTGGCGATGCTATAGGCACGCAGCAGCGGCTTGCCGTCTTCCTTGCGCAACCCGATCATGGTGAAGTGGCCGTTGCTGAAACGCAGCGATGGATCGCGGGTGGTCGTGAAGGAGAACAGGCGGTCGGTCCAGTGGTGCACGCTCAGGACAGTTTCTTCGTTGAAAGCACTCATAAGGGGTAGCTTGGCTAGGTGGTGAAATTAGCCCCTATTTTCCTACACTGCAGCGGCGTCCCAAGTCCAGAGCGATTCCCCCCGCGGCACCCAAGGTAAAACCAAAAGAAATATAGATATGGCGCAGGTGAAATCTGCGCGAGCAGCTATGTTTTCAATAGCAAAATAATTTTCAAGCCTTGGGCGGGTCGGTATTCCTGGCCATGCACAGCGCGACAAACGCCAGCAGATAGGGCAGAAAAGCCACGCGCGGCACGTCCATCACGCTGCTGACCAGCCCCACAAGCGACACACCGATCAAGGACGCCGCCAGGTACGGCGCCAGCGGCTGCTGCCGCGCTCGCCCCAGCAACAAATGCCACAGGGCCCAGCCCACCAACAGCAACCACAGCAGCAAGCCCAGGGCCCCGCGCTCGATCAATAGCTCCAGGTACAGGTTATCAATATGCCAGGGCAAAAAGTAAATGCGTTCAGCCGGAAACCAGCGTGCCAAGCCCTGGGCAAAGTCGCCGTTGGCCAGCAGTTCCTTGCCGTTGCGCCCGGCCAGGCCAATGGACTGGAAGTCGGCATGCGTGCCGCCACCAAACACCGAAACCGACAACATGCCCAGCCGCGGCGCATACCAGGGCATGCGTTTGAATTGCGGACCATGCAGTGGCACGTCGATCTGCTGCCAAGGTGACTCGGTGGGCGCCAACTGCAGGAATGCGTCCTGGCAACGCCCTGGGTAAAGCAAATGCCGCTCGCACAGCTGCAGGTAGACCTCCACCGGCGCATCCACACGCACCTGCAGCCTGGCCCGGTACGATTCAGTCGGCTCCAGCCGCACCCGCTGGGTCAGGGAAAAATAGGCGTCCAGGTCGGGGTCGGTGTCCGGGCCATGCAAACGCATGAAAGGCCGCTGCATACCCGGTTCTGTCTGCAATGTGACGTGCCCGGGCCATTCCCCCTCGGGGTAGTTGTGCGCATAGTGGCTGGGCAGGCGGCCCAGGCCTATACCCAGCCATTGGTCCACCGGGTCGTCGCGCAAATCCAGGCCGCGCTGCCAATGCTCCAGACGGCTGCCGAAGTCGCGCTCGGTATGCGCCAGGCGCTCGGCCATGAAGCTGCCGCCCTGCAACACGCCCACGATCTCGCCCAACAAAGCCAGGGCCAGCAAGCAGGCCGCCGGGGCTCGCCAGCCCGGCCAGCGGCGCTGCCACAGGACGTCCAGCCAGGTGCGCAGGTCCAACCCGGCACGCTGCAGCCAAAACCATACGCCCAGCAACAACACCGGCGCCGCCATGGACAGGTAGACGCCGCGCGCAAACGTGGTCAAACCCGCATAGGCCACGGCCAGCGCCAATATGGCCCCGAATCCCCATTGCCAGGGCCGGCGGGCCGAACGCAGAGCCCAGACCGCAAAAGGTGTGCTCAGCGCCAGATAGGCGTCTATGGCCGCCCCGCCCACATGCATCTCCCAAAACCACGCCGTCGTACGGTACTTGCTGGTGAAGTTGAACAGATTGGGAAATGCAGCGCGCTCCGACAGCACGGCCAGGGTTACCAGCACCAAGCCCGTCAGCATGCCCCAGGCCAGGGCGCGCTCCACCGCCGCAGGCGCACGCGCCACGGTCTCGCGCAGCAAAGGCAGGCACAGCAGCGCCCACAGCAGGCTTTTGGCCACCCGCAGGCTGTTCAGCGGGTCGGCATAGCCCTGGAACCAAGCCCAGGTCCAACCACCTGCATCCCAGCCGCCACGCAGCAAGGCCAGCATGCCAGCCGCCGCCAGCAGAGCCGGCAATACCGTTGCCGACGAACGCCATTGCAACGCAGATCTGGCCTGTGCAGGGGAAAAGGCCCAACGGCCATAGCCGGCAGCCAGCACGGCCAGCAGCAACACGTCGAATTCTTCAAAGACCACCCAACCTGTCCAGGGAGAAAAATTCAACCAGGGCAGGCAGGCAGGCACCAGGAACAGCCAGGCACCGGGCAGCCAGAACATCACCATGCACAGGGTGTAGAAGCCCGCCAGCACCAGCATGGGCGTGACGGGATGTGCCAGCGCCAGGCCACAGCCCGCACCGAAACACGCAAGCGCCAGCAGCGCTGAGACGGCGCGGCGCAAAGTCACCCGCTAAACCAGTACCGTCAAACCAGCACTTCCACGCAAGCTGGATGGCCCAGGAAGCCCTGCGGACTGGCACTGGCACCATAAGCGCCCGACTGGAACACCACTACCAAGTCCCCCTCTTGCGCCGTGGGCAAGACCATGCGGTCGCCCAGCAGGTCCAGCGGAGTGCACAAGGGGCCGACCACAGACGCCGGCTCGGTCTCCGTCGCACCCATGCGGTTGCCAATGGCCACCGGGTAGTTCTTGCGTATCACCTGGCCGAAGTTGCCTGAGGCCGACAAATGGTGGTGCAGGCCACCGTCCGTCACCAAAAAGACCTGGCCGCGCGAGATCTTGCGGTCCAGCACACGCGCCACATACACACCGGCCTCGCCCACCAGATAACGGCCGAGTTCGATCACGAATGCCGCCTGGGGCAGCTCGGTCCTGGCGCGCTCGGCCAGGGCGGCCAGGTTGTCGCCAATCGGCTGCAAGTCGATGCGCTGCTCTCCAGGGAAGTAGGGAATGCCAAAGCCCCCGCCCAGGTTCAGAAAGCGCACCGGCAGAGGTGCACTATCGGCCAGGCGCACGGCCAGGGCATAGGATTTTTGCTGGGCTTCGCAAATCGACTCAGGTTTTAGATTCTGCGAGCCGGCGAACAGGTGAAAGCCCTCAAACGCCAGGCCCGCCTGGCCTATGGCAGCCAACAGTTCGGGCATCTGCTCCACGTCCACGCCGAACTGCTTGGGGCCGCCGCCCATCTTCATGCCCGAGCCCTTGAGCTCGAAGTCGGGGTTGACGCGCACGGCCACGCGGGCCGGCAACCCCAGGTCTTGCGAAATTTCTGCCAGCAGGTGCACTTCGCGCATGGATTCCAGGTTCACCAGCACGCCCGAGGCCACGGCCTGGCGCAGCTCGGACTCGCGCTTGCCAGGGCCGGCAAAACTGATCTCCTGCGGGTCGGCACCGGCATCCAGCGCCACCTTGAGCTCTCCTGCGGAGGCCACGTCAATGCCGTCCACCAAACCCGCCATCAGGTCCACAACAGCTGGCATGGGGTTGGCCTTCATGGCGTAGTGCAGCTTGACGCTGGCCGGCAAGGCCGCGCGCAACTCGGCCACACGCTGGCGCAGCTGCGACCGGTCGTAGGCATAGAACGGCGTCTGCCCCACCCGCGCCGCCAGCTGCGACAAAGGAATACCACCCAGCACCAGCTCACCGTTCTGAACGGGAAACTGCGACAAGGGGGCGTGGACGGGGATGGTGCGTTCGGTAGCGGTCATAAGGCTTAGGGGTTGGACTGGCGCTCGGCCCAGCCGGTAGACAGTAATTTGCGGTCGATCTTGCCATTCGGGTTACGCGGCAAGGGGCCGGCGACCACCTCCACACCCGATGGCACCATATAGGCCGGCATGCGCGCCTTACAGACGCTCAGCAAGGCAGCGGTGTCCAGCGTGGCGCCGTCAGGCGCGGTAGCAATCACCTGGATCGCCTGGCCCCAGGCCGGGTGTTCCACGCCGAAGGCCACACATTCACCCACCAGCTTGGTTGCGTACAGCACCTCTTCCACCTCGGTCGGGCTGACACGGTAGCCGGAGGACTTGATCATCTCGTCGCGCCGACCTATGAAATAGAGGAAGCCTTCAGCATCCATGCGCACGGTGTCACCCGAGAAAACTGCATATTCAGGCAGCTGCAGGCCGGGCTGGCGGCCCGGCGCGTCAGAGGCCAGTAATTTGTAGCGTTCTGCGGTTTTTTCCGCGTCGTTCCAGTAGCCCATGCCGACCAGCGCGCCGCGGTGCACTAACTCGCCGGGTTCATCTGGTGCACATGGGCTGCCGTCTTCACGCAGCACCAGGATTTCGGCATTCGGTATGGCCTTACCGATGGAGTCGGGGCGGCGGTCCACTTCGGCCGGTGGCAAATAGGTGGAACGGAAGGCCTCGGTCAGGCCGTACATCAGATACGGCAGGCTTTGCGGGACGCGCTGGCGCAGCAAGTCCAGGGTTTCGCGCGGCATGCGGCCACCGGTGTTGGCAAAGTAGCGCAGCTTGGCGCCAATCTCGACCGGCCACTCCAACTGGGTCAGTTGTATGTACAAAGGGGGCACGGCGGTCAGGCCGGTCACACCTTCGCGGGCCATGGCTTTAAGCACATCGCGCGGCATCAGGTAGTTCAGCAGCACCACACGGGCACCCACGTGGAAAGCCGTGGTCAACTGGCTGAAGCCCGCGTCAAACGACAAAGGCAAGGCAGCCAACAAGGTGTCAGCGCAGGTATTCTCTAGATAGCTTGCTACACTTTTTGCACCAGCCACCATATTCCGGTGCGACAGCACCACGCCCTTGGGTTTGCCGGTACTGCCCGAGGTGTAGAGGATGGCGGCCATGTCGGTGTCGATGACCCGGTGGCCGGCGCGGGGTGCAACAGCCAGAAAATCGGGCCAGGCCGTATGCGACAGTGCCGGGGCCGGTTGCGGCACGGCATCGGTCACCACCACATGCCGCAGATCAGGGCAATCGCCCAGCACACCGGCCAGCAGGGCCAGGCGCTCAGGCGAAGTCACCAGCACCCGTACATTGCAGTCCTGCAAGATGAAAGCCACTTGCTCGGGCTTTAGAAGCGGGTTCAGTGGCACGAATACCGCGCCAGCCGCCGGTGCGCCAAAGCTGGCCACTACGGTTTCAAAGCGCTTTTCCAGATATATCGCCACCCGCTCGCCCCTGCCTATGTCCAGCGCCATCAAGCCGGCAGCAAACTGGGACACGGCGGTCTGCAGCTCGCCGTAGGCCATGGACACCGCGCCATAGGTCAACGCTCTGTCCAGCGGAGCCCGCTGCGCCGCACAGGCTATGAGTTCATGCAAAAGTGTGGATTCACGCATAGGGATGGGGCTGGAGTCGTGGAAACGGGGAGTCGCAAAAGTATCTCACAGCGCTTGGGGCACACGCGGCGGCAATCTGCAATTGGCGCCGCCTAAAATGCGCCCTACTTTTAGCCAAACACAACAGGGGTTCCCATGGATGTCACACAGGAGGTCAAGCAAGTTCTGGACGAGATTCTGAGCCTGAATGGCCGCAGCGCCGCTTTTACCCGAGAAACCCATTTGCTCGGAGCGATTCCCGAACTGGACTCCATGGCCGTGGTGTCCTTGATCACCCGCTTGGAAGAACATTTTGGCTTGACGGTGGACGACGACGACATGGATGGCTCCACCTTTGCCACCGTAGGTAGCTTGGCCGACTTCGTCAGCGAAAAACTCGCGGCCTGAGAGCGGCCCGGCCCGATGGACGCTTTCTTCCTGCCCGGATCATCCGGCCAGCGGTTTTGCATTTTTCACCCGGCCCAGGGCGCAACCACACGGGGCTTGGTGGCCTACGTGCATCCCTTCGCCGAGGAGATGAACAAATCCCGCCGCATGGCGGCTTTGCAGGCGCAAACCCTGGCTGCCGCCGGCTACGCCGTGCTGCAACTGGATTTGCGAGGCTGTGGAGATAGCTCCGACGATTTTGGCGATGCCAGCTGGCAGGACTGGGTGGACGATGTGGTCCTGGCATGCCAATGGCTGCGCCGCCAGAACGATGCACCTTTATGGCTGTGGGGCCTGCGCGCCGGTTGCCTGCTGGCCGCGCAAGCCGCACAGCAACTGGACGGCCCCTGCAACTTTCTGTTCTGGGCGCCCACGCCTGCAGGCAAGCCACTGCTGCAACAGTTCATGCGCCTGAAAGCCGCTGGCGACATGGCCGACGGTAATGCCAAAGCCGCCATGGAGGCCCTGCGCCAACAACTAGCGTCTGGCTCGGCGGTCGAGATTGCCGGCTATACCGTGTCTGCAGCATTGGCATCGGGTCTAGAACAAGCCACGCTGACGCCACCGCCCACCGCGGGCCGGCTGGAGTGGCTGGACCTGTCCACCAAACCAGGCGCCACGCTACCGCCTGCCGCCGCCAAGCCCTTACAGGCCTGGCAGTCCGCCGGCTTTGCGGTTCGCAGCCAGGTCGCCATGGGCCCTGCGTTCTGGCAGACCAGCGAAATCGAAGAGGCGCCGGCCTTGCTCAGCGCCACCCTGGCAGCCCTGTCTGCGCCCGCACCATGAAGCCATCCGAACATGCATTGCTGATTGCCCGCCCGGACAGCACCCTGGTGGGCGTTCTGAGCCTACCTGCCCAGCCTGCAGCAACCGCCGTGGTGGTGGTGGTGGGCGGCCCCCAGTACCGCGTAGGCAGTCACCGTCAGTTCGTACTGCTGGCCCGCCGGCTGGCAGCGGCAGGGTATGCCGTGCTGCGCTTTGACTACCAAGGCATGGGTGACAGCAGCGGCTCCGCCGTAGATTTTCTAGCTGCCACGCCGGATATCGCAACGGCCATCCAGGCGCTGCAAGACCGTGTACCACAGGCGAAAAATATCGTTTTGTGGGGTTTATGTGACGCAGCTTCGGCGGCGCTCTTGTATGTGCAACAAACCCAGGACCCCCGGGTGACCGGCCTGTGCCTGCTGAACCCCTGGGTGCGTTCCGAAGCCAGCCTGGCACGGACCCAGGTCAAGCACTATTACCTGCAGCGCCTAATGCAGCCCGCGTTCTGGAGCAAATTGCTCAGCGGCAAGGTCGCCCTGGGTGCCTTGAGCGGTTTGGTGCAAAACTTACGCACAGCCTTTTCTGCCGCGGGTCCGGCACAAACCGCCAAGGCTCCGTTTCAACAACGCATGGCCAGTGCCTGGAAGGATTTCTCAGGCCCCATACTTTTGCTGTTGAGCGGAAACGACTTCACCGCCAAGGAGTTCCTAGAATATGCTGGCACTGATGCGGCATGGTCAGGCGCGTTCCAGCACCCCCAGCTGCTGCGCCAGGACTTGCCCGACGCAGACCATACTTTCTCCAATGCAGTGGCGCAAACCCAGGTGGAAAACATGACTCTTGACTGGCTTTCCACACACACAGGCGGTCACAAACAGACCCCACCGGACAGGAGCATGGCATGATGCAATTGGCCAAAAAAACGATGCCATTGGTACTGGCACTGTTATGCACACTGGGCACTGATGTGGCTTTGGCACAGCAGGCCGGTGGCGAGGATTGCGGCGCGCTCACCAATGCCTTTGGGCCTTACGACTACCGGGTGGAACGGGGTAATAACCTGAGCCTGGTAGAGGGCGCCCACTTCACCCCACCCGTGGAAGCGCTCATCAAAGGCAATGCCGGCTACATTGGCGGCGATCTGGATTACACGCTGCGTGCGTTCCCCAACCACCATCGCGCACTGATGTCCGTCATGCGCTACGGGGAGAAAATGAAAAAGCCGCACCCCTCGGACCTGCGGTATTCGGTGGAGTGCTATCTCGAACGCGCCGTACGCTTCCGCCCGGATGACGGAATCGCACGCATGCTGTATTCCATGTTTCTGGCCAAGGGCAACCGCGTGCCAGAAGCGATAAAACAACTGGACATTGCCGCAAGCAATGCCGAGAACCAGGACAACCCCTTCACCCACTACAACCTAGGCCTGAATTACATGGACCTGAAGGAATATGCCAAAGCCGAAGAACAGGCCCATAAGGCATATGGAATGGGCTTTTTACAACCCGAGTTGAAAGATCGCCTCAAAGCCCTGGGGAAATGGACCGACAAGGCGACGGACAACCCCGACAGCAGCGCCTCAGCACCGGCTGAAGCCGCCAGTGCGGCCGCAACGCAACCCTAGAAGGCGCATTTCTTGTATTCCGCCTCCCAACCTGTAGCAGCCCATCGACCGCCACTGCCACGCGGTCCGGTGCTGGACTGGTCCAGCTTTCAACGCGTGGACGCGCCTGGCGTTCCCAGCATCGAGAGCCTGGCCCACACCGCATTCACCACCAGTGGGCGGGCGGCCATTTACCAGGCGCTGCTGCAACTCAAGCTGCCTGCTGGCAGCACGGTGCTGGTACCCACCTACCACTGTCCGACCATGGTGGCCCCGGTGCTGCTGGCCCAACTGGAAGTCGCGTATTTCGGCCTGCAGCCGAATGGTCTGCCTGACCTCGGCGGCATTCCTGCCGAGCTGGCAAACAAAAGCCGGGCCATGCTGGTGTCCCATTATTTCGGTTTGGCCAACTCCTTGGCCGATGTACGCAAATGGTGTGACACGCACGGTATCGCGCTGATAGAAGATTGCGCGCATTGCTACTTCGGTGAAGCCGGGGACAGAACCGTAGGCGCCTGGGGCGATTTTTCCACGGCAAGCCTATCGAAATTCTTGCCCGTGCCAGAAGCCGGGCTACTGGCCTCGGCACTGCACCCCATCAAGCCCATGGACTTGGCCAAGCCCAATTTGAAGGCCCAAGTCAAAGGCTGGGTGGACGTCATAGAGCTGGCAACACGCTACCAACGCCTGGCAGGCATACGCCCGGTGCTGGCGTCTTTGTTCAAGTTCAAGAATGCACGTAGCCCCCAGGCGCAGGCGCACACGGAAGCGACAGCCCCCGCCCCGGCAGCCAATATGATGCGCGACTGCGATATGGACCGCATTAGCCAGACACCGCTGTGGGCCTCCATGGCACTCAAGTCCATGCTGCCACGGGGTCGCATCATTGCCCGGCGCCAGCGCAACTTCAGCCGCTACATTCCGTATTTTGTGGATACCCCGGGTGCACGCCCGCTGTTTGCCAACCTTCCGGCCGCTGCGGAACGTGCCGCTCCCTATGTATTTCCGCTCTGGGTGGACAAACCTGAAGCGGTTTACCAGGCACTGCGCCGCATGGAATTGCCGGTATTCCGCTGGGACCGCATCTGGCCGGATACTCCGACCATTGCAGGCGACGTGGGTCTGTTATGGAGCCACCACGTGCTGCAGTTGCTGTGCCACCAGGATCTGGATGACGCAGATATCGACCGCACAGCGCAGGCCATCCTGCAGCTGCTGCAAAACAGCAGCGTCTGAACACGTCCGCTTACCCATTACCCCCTATTCCATGCAATCCTCTCCCCTCCAATGGCAAAACCTGCCCGCCAGCGACCTGCAGAAAACCGTCAGCCTGCGCGCCGAGTGGGACCGCCTGAACCAGGAGCGCAGCAACCTGCCCTTCATGACGGCTGATGCCATCCAGCTAGCCATCCAAATATTCGGCGCCGGCAACGAACGGCTGCTGGTCGCCCGGCAGGCCAACAGCCTGGTTGCCATGCTGATCGTGGTGCCAGCGGGGCGTTTCCAATGGAGAACCTTTCAGCCATCCCAACTACCGCTGGGTGCCTGGGTGGCATCCAACAGTCTTACGGCTTCGGAGCTGGCGCGCAGCGTGTGCTGCGGCCCGCTGGGCCTGTGCCTGGGCTTTTCACTGACGCAGGTAGATCCTTTGCTGGCACCACGCGAAGCCGAGCTGTCCGACACCAAACCCATGGACTACATCGATACCGGCTGGATCGATATCGCTGGTAGCTATGAAGACTACTGGGCGGCACGCGGCAAAAACCTGCGGCAGAACATGCGCAAGCAACGCAACAAGCTGGCCGCCGAAGGCGTGGTCACCGAAATGCGCAGCTTCACCGCCCCAGAGGACATGCCAGACGCCATTGCCCGCTATGGTGCATTGGAAAGCGCAGGCTGGAAAGCCGGCAAGGGTACGGCCATCCACCCCGAGAACGACCAAGGGCGCTTCTACATCCAGTTGCTGCAAACCGCCGCACGTCAAGGTGGGGCCGTGGTGTTTGA
The DNA here is from genome assembly GCF_059415605.1 of Rhodoferax sp. GW821-FHT10B06. Taxonomy (NCBI): domain Bacteria; kingdom Pseudomonadati; phylum Pseudomonadota; class Betaproteobacteria; order Burkholderiales; family Comamonadaceae; genus Rhodoferax; species Rhodoferax sp. GW821-FHT10B06. Next base: position 47,531 of record NZ_JBWKNO010000025.1, read on the forward strand.
GTACCTGTTCAACGGGAAAACCGTGGCCTTGAACCTATGTCTGCAACGCGCAGGCATGCTGGTGATCCTGAAAACCGCCTACGACGAAAGCATACAGGCCTACTCCCCGGCGTTTTTGCTCAGCCAGGACGTGCTGGAAAAGCTGTTCGCCGAGGGCCAGATCCACCGGCTGGAATACTACGGCCGCATGATGGAATGGCATACCCGCTGGACCGAAAACCAGCGCAGCCTCTACCACCTCACCAGCTACCGCTGGCCCTGGTTGAAGAGCCTGGCTGAACGCCGGCGCCAAATGCAGGCTAGCGCTGCAGCACCGGCGCCTGCCGCAGAGAACCCCGCCAAGGCTGCCGCAACGGCCGAGTAGGAGCGCCATGATCACGGTCATCATCCCTTACTACCAGCGAGAGGCCGGCATTCTGGCCAAGGCTCTGGCCAGCGTTGCCGCCCAGCAGCCCGCGGGCATGCCCATACAGGTGCTGGTGGTGGACGATGCCTCGCCGACACCCGCAGAACCCGAGGTAGAAGCCATCGGAGCGTTCAGCAGCCAGGTGAGAATCATCAAGCAGCCCAATGGCGGCCCCGGTGCTGCGCGCAACACAGGCATAGACCACGCCCCCACGGGCACCCGCTACATCGCCTTTCTGGATTCGGACGATATCTGGTCCAACGACCATCTGGCGCGCGCCACCGCAGCGCTGGGCTCGGGTTACAACTTTTATTTCGCCGACCATTTCCAGCTGGGGGCTACCGTGGGCGCATTTGCCCGCGCCGGCCGCATCCAACCAGACAAGCACCCACAGCTACCCGATACATTCCCCGGCCTGCATGCCTACCAGGGCGATTTGCTGGACCAGATCATCCGCGGCAATGTGATCGGCACCTCCACCGTCGTGTACGACCTGCAAAAGTTTCCAGACAAGCGCTTCAAAGTCGAATTTACCAACGCCGGTGAAGACTATCTTTTCTGGATGGACATCGCCCATAGCGGCGCCAAAGTGGCTTTCTCCAGCACCTGCGAGGCGCATTACGGACGCGGCGTGAACATCTTTGCCGGCACCGGTTGGGGGACTGAAAAACACCTGCTGCGCCTGCACAACGAAATCAAGTACCAAAAGCTGACCTGCCAGCTATTCCCGGTCACGCCGGTCCAGCGCGCCCACATCAACGCCAGCCTGTCCAGGCTGCGCAAAGCCTTTGCCAGTGATCTTCTGCACCGGGTGGCGCACCGCAAAAAGATCCCCATGGGACTGTTGTGGCGGCATCTGCAACTGGACCCGTTGAGCTTCTTGCTGATGCCGTTTTCGCTAGCGAGCGGGCTGCTCCAACGCGGCAAGAGTTGAGTGCGACTGGAACTTGAGTGCGCATATCGTCGCTATCAAACTCGTAGCTAGTCCCGCCCAATATACCTGCGCCAAGCCGTATTTTGAGCTGATATATCCCCCCATCAAAGCACCCAGCACGCCAGGGCAACCATAGCCCAGCACGGTGTACAAAGCCTGGCCACGGCCTCGCAGACGGCCCGGAAAATAGTGTGACAGCAGCGCAATGCAGGCGCCATGGTGGGCAGCGAAAGTCAGGGCATGCAGGGTCTGGGCCAGCACCAATACCCACAGCACATGGGCGCTGCTGGCCGTCAAAACCATGCGCACGGCCATGGCCAGCGCCGCAAACATCAGCCAGCGCGGCAGGCCAACGCGGGGCAACCACCGACTTTGGGTAAAAAACCAGGCCACCTCGGCCACCACCGACACCGCCCACAGCAAGCCTATGGTGGTCTTGCTATAGCCCAACGCATCCAGGTACAGCGAGAAAAACACATTGATGCCTGTATGCGACAGCACTTGGAAAAAGCAGCTGACGAACATCCAGCGTACCGCCCGCTGGCGCAGGATAGGCCAGATCGGCGGCCGTGGCTGCTGGGTGTGTACGGCCTCCTTGGTGTTTGGCATCCAGGCGCTGCTGGCCAGTAGCACCAGCAAACTCAGCCAGGTCACGCCCGGAAAACCCTGCATGCCAAACCGATCAAACCACATGCCACACAGCAAGACCGACAGCATGAAACCCAGCGAACCCCACAGGCGCACACGCCCATAGCGCTGGGCGTTGAAGCCACCGTCGCGGCTGACCAGCTCAGCCATGGCGGCTTCGCTCATCGGGGTCATAGAGCTGGTATGGGTGTACAGCAGCAACAACACGGCACCCAGCCAGACCAGGCCCCAGTCCAGCGCCAGCCCCAAAGAAACCACCAGTGCCGCCAAGGCGCAATAGCGCAGCAACGCCACCCGTTCGCCGGTATGGTCGCTCAACGCACCCCAGCCATAAGGTGCAAACAACCGGGTCGCGGCCTGGATGGAGGTCAGCATCGAGATCGTGACCAAACCCAGGCCCTGGCTCTTCAGCCAGAGCGGCAGGTAGGAAGTAAAAAACCCGGCATGCGCAAAATAGCAGGCCGAAAACACGGCAAACGGCGCCAGCTGGCGGCGACCCACCAGCCCTGCGGGTGCCGTGGCGGGCATCAGCCGGCCGACGATGCTATCGGGCCTACCGCCTGCACCACATCTGCATTCTGGGCGCGCTGGCGCAGGGCATGCTCCATCACCACCAAGGCCAGCAAAGCCTCCACGATAGGTGTGGCACGGATACCTACGCAGGGGTCGTGCCGCCCCTTGGTCACCACCTCGGTAGACACCCCTTGCGTGTCGATGGACTCGCGCGGCGTGATGATGGAGCTAGTGGGCTTGATGGCGATAGACACTTCCAGATCCTGTCCGGTGCTGATACCGCCCAGAATGCCGCCTGCGTTATTGCTACGGAAACCCTGTGGCGACAGCGAATCGCCATGCATGCTGCCACGCTGGGCCACACTGGCAAAACCGGCACCAATTTCCACACCCTTGACGGCATTCAGCCCCATCATGGCGAAGGCAATATCTGCGTCCAGCTTGTCGTACAGCGGTTCGCCCAGACCCACTGGCACGCCCGAGGCCGTAACACGGATGCGTGCGCCGCAGGAGTCGCCGGCCTTGCGCAATGCGTCCATATAGTCTTCCAGAGCCGATACATCGGCCACCGGGGCGAAAAACGGGTTGTTCGGCACGTGCTCCCAGCTTTCGAAGGGAATGGCCAAGTCGCCCACCTGGGTCATGCAGCCGCGAAACACTACGCCGTATTTCTCGGCCAGCCATTTTTTGGCAACTGCGCCCGCTGCCACCGTGGGCGCCGTCAGGCGGGCTGAAGAGCGACCACCACCACGCGGATCGCGGATGCCGAATTTGTGCCAATAGGTGTAGTCGGCATGTCCAGGGCGAAAGCTCTGCGCAATCGCACTGTAATCCTTGCTGCGCTGGTCGGCATTGCGGATCAGCAGCGCAATCGGCGTGCCGGTGGTCTTGCCTTCATATACGCCGCTGAGGATTTCTACCGCGTCCGGCTCGTTGCGCTGGGTCACGTGTCGGCTGGTGCCGGGGCGCCGGCGGTCCAGATCGGTCTGAATATCGGCCTCGGTCAAGGCCATGCCCGGGGGGCAGCCGTCGATCACGCAGCCAATGGCTGGGCCGTGGGATTCACCAAAATTGGTGACTGCGAATAAGTTTCCAAAGGTATTGCCGCTCATGGCACAGGATTATCCCCGACTACGGAGGTGGGAACAGTTCATGCTTAGTCGGCCGCACACCCATGCCGGTGTCCGTGCAACTTTTCAAGGAGAGGCCGATGCTGCAACCCACCCCGACCGATTTCTCACATGTCAAACCCGGTGACACCGACTATGTGCAAGGCGGCTTGCGCGATTTCTTTTTGTACCGCGACCTGGGCATTGCCGAGGCCACGCACGGAAAGGTGATTGCGCACCTGGTCAAGGCAAATATGGCTCCAGAAAAGGGCACTGGCTGGCACCGACATGAAGCGGATTTTCAGATCGTCATCATGGTCAAAGGCTGGGCCCGCTTCATGTACGAAGACAAGGAAACCCTGGTGCAGGCCGGCGACTGCGTGCACCAACGCCCCGGCATAAGGCACTACCTGTTCGACTATTCACCGGACATGGAATACCTGGAGATCGTCTCGCCCGCCAACTTCAAGTCGATTGACGTCGAACCGGTATGCGATATACCTGATCCAACGCCCTGGAACTAAAACTCCGCATCCAGCTCGTCGATATCCTCGGGCTCCTCCAGCGCAGCGGCTATCCACTCCTGCATGGCCGGCAAAGCCATGATGCGCTGGCAGTAAGCACTGCACACCGGGTCCAGCACCACGCTGTAGGTTAGAAAACGCGTCACCACCGGCGCGTACATGGCATCCGCCAGCGTGACCTGGGCTCCAAAAAGGTAGGGGCCGCCATAGTTGGCCAAGCACTCTTTCCAGATCTCCACGATACGGTCTATGTCACTCTGGGCGCGGGACCAAATCTTGAAATCTGCAAAATGGGCTTTCAAATTCATGGGCAGAGCGGTGCGCAAGGACGCAAAGCCCGAGTGCATTTCTCCGCAAATCGCCCGGCAATGCGCCCGGGCCGCAGCATCCGCAGGCAGCAGCCCGGCTTTGGGCTTGATCTCGTTCAGGTATTCGCCAATCGCCAGCGTGTCCCACACCTTGATCTTGTTGTGCACCAGCGACGGCACCAGCATGGAGGAAGACATCAGCAGCATCTCGGCCTTCATGGCCGGATCATCGGGCGAAACCACCTGCTCTTCAAAATCCAGGCCCGCGAATTTGGCCATCAACCAACCACGTAAAGCCCAGGCGCCGTAGTTTTTACTGCTGATGGTCAACTCGGCTTTGCGCATGGATGCTCCTTGTGTGGTGGGCTATTTGAGCAAGGGCTGTGCCAGAGAACAGGCTGATTTTTACCAAACGTAACAAGCACATAGACCCCATATGGCCCATAACTTGCCTGCGTAACTTGGGTCCATCCGCCCCACCGAAAACAAACCATGCTGTACCAGGCCTACCAACTCCAGTCCGATTGGATGTCGCCGCTGCGGCTCATGGCCCAAAGCGCCGCTGCAGCCCTGTGGCTCAACGATACCGAGGGCAGTCCGGTGCGCCGTATTGCGGCCGCATGCGACGTGTTTTCACGCATACGGCTGACCCATACCCGCCCCAGCTATGACATCCACACGGTGCAGATGGCCGGGCGCGACGTGGACATCGCCGAAGAAACCGTGCTCAGCCTGCCCTTTGGCAGCCTCTTGCATTTCAAGAAAATCGGTGTCGAGCTGCAGACCCCACAGCCACCCGTGTTGCTGGTGGCGCCGCTGTCCGGCCACTTTGCCACGCTGTTGCGCGAAACCCTGCGCACCCTGCTGCAGGACCACGACGTCTACATCACCGACTGGCACAACGCCCGCGACGTCGCGCTGAGCCACGGGGCATTCACGCTGGACGACTACACCGCGCACATGATCCGGTTCATTGAAACCATAGGTCCGGGCTCCCACGTGATTGCGGTCTGCCAACCCTGCGTGGCCGCCCTGGCCGCTACCGCCGTAATGGCCGAAGACGATAACCCCTGCCAGCCCCGCAGCCTGACCCTGATGGCCGGGCCGGTGGACTGCCGCATCAACCCCACCGGCGTCAACGCCCTGGCCACCAGCAAGCCGATTGAGTGGTTCGAACAAAACCTGATCACCCACGTACCCCTGCCGCACAAGGGCTTTATGCGCCGGGTCTACCCTGGTTTCATACAGCTCAGCGCGTTTTTAAGCATGAATCTGGAGCGCCACAAGCAGCAGTACAAAGAGATGTACAAATACCTGCTGGACGGCGAACTGGACAAGGCCGAAACCATACGCAAGTTCTACGACGAATACCTGGCGGTGAACGACCTGCCAGCCGAGTTCTACCTGGAAACCGTGGAAAAGGTATTCCAGACCTATGACCTGCCACGCGGCGTGCTGACTTTCCAGGGCCGTACCGTGAAGCCAGCGGCCATTCGTCGCACCGCCCTGATGACAGTGGAAGGCGAGCGTGACGACATCTGCTCAGTCGGCCAAACCATGGCCGCACAAGACCTGTGCACCAGCATCCGCCCCAGCAAGCGGGTCCACCACATCCAGACGGGTGTGGGCCACTACGGTGTGTTCAGCGGCAAAAAGTGGAACCAGCAGATCTACCCGCGCGTGCGCGACATGATCTACGCCAACCAAGCTTGAACACCCCCAGGCTCCAGTGCGTCGCACTTTCCGCCAACCCCCTTGCAGGGGGCGATGCCAGTGGCCCGGCAGAGCCGGTTCCACGGCATCCTCGGTAGGTAGCGTTCCTACCGCAAAGTGCCACGCCGGTAGTAAGCGCCCAAAAACAAAAAAGCCCGGCTAGCCGGGCTTTTTAATGGGGTAACTACGCTTATTTGGCGTCCGTCTCTTCGTCATCGCCTGCGGGCCAGTCACGGATATAGGCCTTGAGCATCTTGTTTTCGAAGTTCTGGCTGTCCACCACGGCCTTGGCCACGTCGTAGAAGCTGATCACCCCCATCAGCATCTTCTGGTTCATTACCGGCATGTAGCGGGCATGGCGGTCCAGCATCATGCGGCGCACTTCGTCCAGCTCGGTTTCGGGCGTGCAGGTCAGGGGGTGATCGTCCATGGCGGTACGCACCAGGGTGCTGCCGATGGAGCCGCCGTTTTTCACCAGTTGCTGAATGACCTCACGGAAGGTCAGCATGCCGACCAAATCGCCATGGGACATCACCACCAGAGAGCCCATATCCTTCTCGGCCATCACGTTCAAGGCAGCAGACAAAAGCTCATCAGGATTGGCCGTGTAGAGCGTATTGCCTTTCACACGCAGGATATCGCTAACTTTCATGGTGTTCTCCTCGTAACTCGGTGGGGTTGGATAGTTGCAATATAGCCCACAATGGCCCAGCAGAATGCATGGAATACGTTTAAACAGCGCGCCCACAGCAGCTATTTTCCAGACACAACACACTGCACCCACCCGCCGCGGGCTCATTGGGGAATCACAGGGCGTGCTACAACTTTTTACACTTTAGTGGCCAACTGGTGATGCTCCAAGGTCAAGGGCATATAGCGCAGAGAAATGCTGCGGCGCAGCACGGCCCGTAAAATCAGCGGATGTCTTATTACCTGGCCAAAGCCCCCTACTGGATCACCCGTTTTGGTGAAATGGGCATCGTGCTGCCCATGGCAGCCGTACTGGCCGTGTGGATGGTGGCGTCCACCCGCTCGCTGCGTCCGGTATTGGGCTGGCTGGTGCCGCTGGGCCTGGTCATTGCAGTCACCACGGCGTCCAAGATCGCCTTCATAGGCTGGGGCCTGGGGATTGCGGCGCTGGACTTCACCGGCTTCTCGGGCCATGCCATGTTCTCCGCCGCCATCTACCCGGTGCTGGCCTATACCCTGACGGCGCACGCGCGCAACGCACGCACAGTACGCCTGGCGGTCATGGGCGGCTACGCACTGGCCCTGCTGGTTGCCTGGAGCCGGGTATACATCCAGGTGCATTCCTGGTCCGAAGTGGTGGCCGGTTTTGTGCTGGGCACCACCGCCAGCGCCTGGACCATCTGGCGCAGCCAGTACACCCACCACGGCATGCCCGGACGCTGGGCACTGCTGCCCGTGGTCGGCTGGCTCAGCATCATGCCCCTGCAGGCAGCACCGTCACGCTCGCACGATATGGTGACCCGGCTGGCACTGGAACTGGCCGCGCACGACACGCCTTACCGCCGTGCAGACATGCACAAAGCAGAGGAAAAAGCCCCGTAAACACATAACTTTACGCGGCTAAACTGGCCGTCCCTTTTGTCGTCACATGACGGGACTGCCTCCATGAAAATTCGCTCCTGGCGCCTCCTCGCCGCCGTGCTTGCCATCGTTGCCGCAGTGGCCGCAGGCATTGGTTGGTATCTGTCACAGCCGTCCACGCCCAGCCGCGTGGATGTGGGCAGCGCCGAGCCCTTCGCCTGGGTGGACTGCAAGGCACGCCTACTAGACGGCTCCCCTGCCCTCGCGGTCATGTTCACCCAGCCGCTGGCGCGCTCGCAGGACTGGGCCAAGCTGATCAAGGCCACCGAAGGTGAAAAACCCGAGAGCGCCCGCCCCATAGATGCCCGCTGGGTGCTGGGCGACAACCCACGCGTGCTCTACCTACCGTTCGCCACGCCCGACCGCACCTACAACATCGCGCTCAGCGAAGGCCTGACGGCCGCGGCCGGTGGCACCCTGGGCGCAGCGCACAACTGCAGCGTGAAGAGCGAGGCGATGCCCGAATCCTTCTACTTCGCCAGCAAAGGCATCGTGCTGCCCGCAGGCCAAAACGGTGGTCTGCCGGTAGTCACTATCAACACCCCCGAGGTAGACGTGCAGTTCCTGCGCGTGAACGCCGAGTCGCTGCCGGCCTTCCTGGAGCAAGTCGGTGGCCGCCAAGACCGCCGCAACCACACGGACGACGAAGATGAAGGCGACTACGACAACAGCTACCAGGACCCCGGCAGCAAGCTCAAGGGTACGGTAGGCGGCTACCAGTTGGACAAACTGCGAGAGATGTCCAGCAGCGTCTACATGTCGCGCTTCACCACCGATGCACGGCCGAATCGGCGCAACGTCAGCTTCCTTCCGGTCGAGAAGATCAAGGAACTGCAAGAGCCCGGCGTCTACGTGGCGGTGATGAACACGCCCGGCCGCTTTGGCTGGGACTTCCAGGTCACCTACTTCTACGTGACCGATATCGGCCTGCACGTGCGCCGCCATGCCGAGCAAACCGATGTGTTCACCACCTCGCTCAAAAGCGGCGAAGCCCTGCGTGGCATCGAGCTGACGCTGATCGATGAAAACGGCAAGAACCTGGCCCAGGTCAACACCGACGGTGAAGGCCACGCCGTGCTGGATGGCCGCACCGACAAGGGCCGCGCCATCGTCGCCCGCAAGGGCAAGGAAATGTCGGTCATCGCCCTGCGCGACCCGGCGCTGGACCTGTCGGAATACGACGTAGGCGGCTACCCCTCGCGCAACCAGAAGCTCTTCGTCTACGCCGGGCGCGACCTGTACCGCCCGGGCGAGCAATTCACCGTGTCCGTGCTGGCCCGTGATGCCGATGGCAAGCCCCTGCCCGCCCCCCTCCCCGCTTCCCAGGCTGGTGGTGCCCTGCCCATCACCCTGGTACTGAAGCGGCCCGACGGCGAAAGCGTCTCCACCCAGATCGTGCGCCCGTCCACCAGCGGCACGGCCTACTACCAGCAGGCGCTAAACCTGCCCGCCGACGCCCCCACCGGCCGCTGGCTGCTGGAGGCCCGCGTGGACCCCGGTGCCAAACGGCCCGACGCCGCCTGGAGCTTCCAGGTCGAAGAGTTCCTGCCCGAGCGCATGAAGCTAGACCTAAAGGCCCCCGATGCCGTGCTGCAAGACAAGGCCGCGCTGACGGTGCAGGTCGAAGGCAACTACCTCTACGGCGCCCCCGCCGCCGGCAACCGCCTGCTGGCCAGCCTGGCGGTGGAGCGCCTGCGCGTGGCCCTGCCGCAAACCTGGCCCGGCTTCATCTTTGGCGATATCGCCGATGACAGCGCCAAGAAGCGCCAAGACCTGGGCGAGAACGCCCTGGACGACGCCGGCAAGGCCGAGGTCGATGTACCACTGGAGTTGAGCGAGCGCAGCTCGCCCATGCAGGTGCGCGCCAGCTTCAGCCTGCTGGAATCGGGTGGCCGCCCGGTGGTGCGCTCCATCGAACGCGCCTGGTGGCCCGCCGCCGAGTTGGTCGGCATACGCCCCCTGTTCGACCGCGACATCGCGGCCGAAGGCGGCCTGGCCGAATTCGAGGTGGCCCGCGTTAACACCCAGGGCAAGTTCGTGCCCGCCAAGGGCCTGCAAATCCGCCTGCTGCGCGAGGAACGCCAGTGGTACTGGCGCTACGACGACAACCGGGGCTGGAACAGCGGCTACCACGAGGAAGAAGAACTCATCGAGGCCCGCAACATCAACCTGGCCGCCCGCAGCAAGATCGCCCTGCCCGTCAAATACGGCCGCTACCGGCTGGAGATCAACGACCCGACCACCGGCCAGACCGCGCGCTACCGCTTCTACGCCGGCTGGGGCGCGCAAGACGCCGACGACATGGGCAACCGCCCCGACCGCGTGGGCCTGAAGTTGGAAGGCGCACCGTTCAAGGCCGGTGACCGCGCCAAGCTGACCATCACCCCGCCGCACGACGGCGAGGCCCTGGTCACCGTGGAAGGCGACCGCGTGCTGTACCAAAAGCGCGTCAGCGTCAGCGCCAGCGGCACCTCCATCGAGATCCCGGTAGACCCGGCCTGGAACCGGCATGACCTGTACATCGGCGTGGTGGCCTTCCGCCCTGGCAGCCAGGGCGACCGCATCACCCCGGCGCGTGCGCTGGGCCTGGTACACCTGCCGCTGAACCGCGATGCACGCAAGCTCAAGCTGGCCATCACGGCACCGGCCAAGACCGTGCCCGAGCAGAAAGTGCCCGTGAAGCTCAAGCTGACCGACGCCGCGGGCAAGCCCCTCAAGGCCGGCCAGGCCATGGTCACCCTGTCCGCTGTGGACGTGGGCATTCTCAACATCACCCGCTACGCCACGCCCAACCCGGTGGACTTCTTCTTCGGCAGGCACCGCTATGACGCCGACCTGCTGGACATCTACGGCAAGCTGATCGAGAAGATGGACGGCAACCAGGCCAAGCAACGCTTCGGCGGCGACGCCAGCAAACGCGACACCCAAAGCATGCCCCGCAAGGTGCGCCTGGTGGACCTGTTCAGCGGCCCGGTGCAGCTAGACGCGAATGGCGAGGCCACCATCCCGCTGGACCTGCCCGACTTCAACGGCACGCTGCGCCTGATGGCCGTGGCCAGCACACCTGACAGCTACGCCAGCGCCGACGCTGAAATGGTGGTCGCCGCCCCACTGGTGGCCGAGCTGTCCATGCCGCGCTTCATCGCCCCCGGCGACGTGGCCACCATCGCGCTGGACGTGACCAACCTCTCCGGCAGCCCGCAAGAGGTCAAGGTGCAGATCGAGGCCAGCAGCCCGCTGAAGATCACCGGCGCCCAGGCCCCGGTGAAGCTGGCCGACAAGCAGCGCAGCATCCTGCGCTACACGGCCGAGGCCACCGACGCCTACGGCCTGGCGCCCATCAAGCTCACCGTCACCGCCGGCAAGCTGAAGGTGGTGCGCGAAGCCGCGCTGCAGGTCCAGCCCGCCACCCCGCTGGTGCGCGAGCTGCGCCGCGTGCGCGTGGAGCCGGACGGCAGCTACAAGGTCGACCCCGCGCTGGCCGACGCCTTCTGGGCCGGCTCGGCCCGCGTCAGCCTCAGCCTGTCGAACAAGCCGCCCATCGACGTGCGCGCCGCCGTACAAGGGCTGCTGATGTACCCCTACGGCTGCTTGGAGCAGACCACCAGCAGCGCCTACCCGCTGGTCTTCATCGACGAAGCCGGCGCCACCGCCTACGGCATGAAGCCGCTGTCGCGTGAAGAGCGCGCCAAGCGCCTGGACGTGGCCTTTGGCCGACTCGCCGGCATGCAGCAGCCGCAAGGTGGCTTCGGCCTGTGGGCCGCCAGCAGCCCGTATGAGGCCTGGCTCAGCGCCTATGTCACCGGCTTTCTGCAGGACGCGCACGACGCCGGTTTTGCTGTGCCCGAGACCATGCAGACCCGCGCCCTTAACTCGCTGCTGGAGCAGTTCCAGAAAGCCCCCGGCCTGCAGACCAAGCCGCCCAAGGACATCCACCGCGATGCCCAGGGCCGCGTGGCCGACTACCGCGAGGTTGAAGCCCTGCGCATGGCCCACCAACGCCTGTCCGAGGCCGCCCACGCCGGCTACATCCTGGCACGTGCGCAGAAAGCTCCGCTGGCCACGCTGCGCACCTTGTTTGACGACTACCGCGGCAACGCCCGCTCGCCCCTGGTGTTGGTGCACCTGGGCCTGGCCCTGCAGCTGATGGGTGACGAGACCCGCGCCAAGACCGCCTTCGACGAGGCCCTGAAGCTGGACTACGGCATCAACCCCGCCAACAACGGCTACTGGGGCGAATGGCTGGGCGACTACGGCTCGCGCGTGCGCGACAAGGCCATGGCCTACGCCCTGCTCCTGCGCCACAAAGTCGCCCACCCGCAGCGTGAAAACCTGCTGCTGGACCTGGCCGCTGACTTCGACAAACGCCAGTACTACTCCACCCAGGAAAAGCTGGCTCTGTTCCTGGCGGCCCGCGCTGCCGGTGGTGCAGGCGACCAGGCCTGGACCGCCAGCCTGCAAACCGGCGCCAACACCGAGAACCTCAGCAGCAAGACCACCGAGCTGCGCAGCTTCGACGTGGCCGCGCTCAAACGCGGCATCAGCCTGACCAGCAAGAACAGCGAACCCCTGTTCGTCGAAGTCGCCGCCGAGGGCTACCCCGTCAAGCCCTTACCGCCGCAGGACGACCGCATCAGCCTGGAGCGGACTTGGTGGTCCACCAGCGGCGCCAAGCTCGACACCCGCCAGTTCAAGACCGGCGACATGGTGGTGGTGCGCTTGCGCGTCCAAGCCAAGCAGCGCGTCAAGGACGCGATGGTGATAGACCGCATCCCCGCCGGCATGGAGGTAGAAAACCTCAACCTCAGCCAGGGCGTCCAGGCCAGCGAATTCACCGTAGAAGGCGTGAACGTGGGCCAGGCGCTGCAAAACGAGCGCATCAAGCACAGCGAATACCGCGACGACCGCTTCGTGGTGGCCGCCGAGCTGGACGGCAGCAAGCTCGACCTGTTCTACCTGCTGCGCGTGGTCACCCCCGGCAAGTTCGTCGTGCCCGCCCCGTTCGCCGAGGACATGTACCGCCCCGACATCCGAGGTGTGGGCAAGCCCGAGGCCGACGTGATGGTCACAGACCCGCGCGCCAAGTAAGACCTTTTACTATTAAATAAATAGCTGCCAGCGCAGGCATTACCTGCGCTGGCAGCCTATTTCTCTATATACCCCATGCTGAACAACGCCCTCCGCTACAAACAATGGGCCGACCGCCGCACGCTGGACGCCGTGGCCCAGATCGATGCACAGCGCTTCCCATCGTCCCTGGCCTTCGCCCGCCAGCAGCTGAACCATATAGTGCGGGTGGAAGAACTGTTCCGCGCCCGCCTGCTCGGCCAGGCGGAGCCCCATGCCAGCACCAACACGGAGGTTGTGCCCACCCTGGAAGAACTGGACCGCAGACTGTCCGCATCCAACGCCTGGCTGCTGCCCTATGCCGCAGCGCTGTCGCCCGAGCAGCTTGCCGCATCCATCCACTTCCAGTTTGTAGACGGCCAGGCCGGCCGCCTGAACCGCGAGGAGGCGCTGTTCCACTTCGTCAACCACGGCACCTACCACCGTGGCGCCATAGGCCATGCGCTGGATCTGGCACAGGCCCCGCGCCCGGCAGATACCTATACCGTCTTCATCCACGCCGCAGAGCCGGGGCGACGGGAACCGGCATAAAGGCACCTCGGCGCTAGGCCATGGGGTCAGATCCGAATTGCGCTCTGTCTGCCCATCGAGGCCCACCACGCCTACCCGCATTTCGGCTCTGACCCCAGGGCTGGATTTACGATCACTCTCAAATTGATAGCTTCTCGCGCAGGTATCTTCTGCGCTAGCGGTCGATTTGGCTTGAGCTTTTAGATTGGGTGGATGCTGCCAGCATCCCCGGCCGGGAGTTCGCCCCGGCGGGCGAGGTACTTCTTCTTTGCTTCGCCAAAGAAAAGTACCCAAAAGAA
>NZ_JBWKNO010000026.1:0-55696 GCF_059415605.1 Rhodoferax sp. GW821-FHT10B06
GTTTCTGTTCTTTCCCATCCCGCGTCAAACGCACGATGTGCATTTGACGATGACACGCTTTTGTTAGCCGCTCTAAGGCAAAGTCCAAGTCACCGCCCGCCTTCGGAGGCAGCGGAACCAGTTCGCTGAAGTTGGCGTGGTGCCCCGCTAGCGTTTCCTCAAATCTTCGTGAAGTTAATGGCTGCCAGCGGCCCGAAGGGCAACTGCGCAAGTGGACCGCCGACATCGAGCGTGCCGAGATCCACCGCGAAAAAACCCATCGCCTCCAGTAGTTTGCGTACTTCGGCTTTTGCAGCGGCATCGTCCCCTGAATAGAACTGAACCCGTTGGCCACCTGCCAGCGCAGGCTGCGTCAGCACTTGCACGTCCAGGTGATTGAGCGCCTTGACGACCCGGGCTCCGGGCACAAATTCGCTGAATACCTGGCTGGAATATTTATGGCCGAGATCAACGGCCTTGATGCCCCAGGCGGCAAGCGGATTGCTCGAGTCCTTTGCATCGGGCGAGTTGGGGTCAAGGAACTCGACCGGGTTGCTGCCGTCAATGACGATACGGCCATTCCAGGCCGGCAGACCGCCCAAAGCCGTGCCCAGATCCGTCCAGCGCACGGCCACCAGCACGATGTCTGCACGGGCCGCTTCGTCGACGCTGACAGCCTGGATGGAAGGCCCCGTTTCTGCGATAAGGGACGCCAGCGAGTCGGGGCCACGCCGATTAGAAATCATGGCAGACACGCCATTCTTCGCCAGTGCGCGCGCCACGTTGGAGCCGAGTGCGCCAGAACCAATAATGCCGATATTCATTTCATTTTTCCGTTGTGTATTGGGGGCGTAAAGAGTTCAAACCATCAGCGCCCCCGGGGCTGATGGATACGATTGGTTTATGTAAAAGGTCGCGGGGTTACAGCTCTATCAGGTCGATGCGCCTTCACGCCGCAAGCGTGCGCCGATGCGCTGAATCTCCGCCTCGCCCTGCGCCAGCGCTTCTCTGCTCGTATGGACCGAGTAAGAGCCCATCACCAGTTCATGCGGATGCGGGGCAGCGGACCCCAGCACAAAGCGCGTGTCATCCTGCGCGACAAAATCAATGGGCTGACTTGACTGCTCGAATGCGACAAGCTCACCCGCGCCAATAGCGTCACCTGCGGTCAATTGGCCAACGGCTACGGCAACCCACGCCACGGTGTGGCCGTCGGGCGGCGTGTACCGCCACCGCTCGCCCGCGCGCAACTGAACAGAGAGATAGGTCATGGCTGCAGGCGAAGCAATGGCACTCTGCGCAGCGCCATAACGCCCCAGCAACACGCGCGCCGGCCCCTCCTGGGACACCTGCGAAGGCGCTAGGTACTGGCTATAGGCGGGCGCGCTCTCCACCATTGCGGGCAAGGCGACCCACAGCTGAAATCCGCGGCCGGGCGTGTCGCCAACCGGCGCACCGGTGTGCCAGACACCGCTGCCGGCCTGCATCCACTCCACGCCTCCGGCCAACAGCACGCCGGCCTTGCCTGTGGAGTCCTCATAGCGCACATCGCCTTCCGCCATGAAGGTCAAGGTGGCAATGCCGGAATGTGGGTGCATCCCGAAGACCTGCCCTTTGGCGCCAGGCTGGAAGTGGACCAGGTCAAGAAAGACAAAGGGCTTCAAGACCCGGCCGAGATCCCCTGGGCTCATCAGCCGTGTAATCGGCCCATGCGTAGTACCGCGTGTGCGGTACGCAATGGCGCGGTGCGGGGTGTCAACTGCGGCGCTCATAACGCGCTCTTTGCCGTCTTGGGTACGGTTGAAATCATGGTTTGCCTTTTGCATGGTGTCTGATGCCTGTAGCTTAGGCATGGCCTCATTGGATTACTAGACAGTTCAATGGGATTACACTCATCCAAAAATTGGAGCAATTAGCCATGCTGGACCTCAACGACGTAGCCATGTTTGTGCAGGTGGTGCGTTGCGGCAGCTTCGCCGAGGCATCACGGCGATTGGGCATACCACCCAACACGCTCAGCCGCCGCGTGCAACAACTCGAAGCGCACCTCGGCACCCGGCTGATGCAGCGCTCCACCCGCAACCTGACCCTCACCAGCGCGGGGCAAGCTTTCCACGACCGGTGCGCGGATGCTGTGGATGGTCTGGTGGATGCCGGGCAGGACTTGCTGCTGGGCAGCCAGGAGGCTAGCGGCCTGGTACGTGTAGCCGCGCCGGCAGATTTCTTCGACTTCTTTCCGGTGGAGTGGCTGACCGCATTTCTGGCGTCGCATCCCCGGGTCCGTGTGGACTTCGTGCTCAGCGATGCGCGGGCCGACCTGATCGCCGACCGCATCGACGTTGCGATCCGGGGCGGGCCGCTGGAAGACTCCGGCTTGTTCGCACGGAAGGTGCTGGATGCAGGCCTGGACGCGCTGGTCGCCAGCCCCTCCTACCTCGCGGCACGGGGTGCTCCGGCCACACCAGAGGAGCTGCAGCACCACGACTGCCTGGTATTCGGACATCCTAGCGGCCAGGCCACTTGGCGCTTGTCAGGCCCCGACAAGGCCGAGGTGGAAGTTCAGGTGTCCGGCCGTTTCAGCGGCAATACCGCGCAGGCACTGCGCAAAGCCACCTTAGCAGGACTAGGCATCGCGCTGCTGCCGTCCACCCTGACCCGGCGTGAGCTGCGAACCGGCCTGCTCGTGCCGGTGCTCCCCCAATACCATCGCGCTGGCCACGGCGTGAACCTGGTGTATCCCAGCCGGCGCCATCTACCGCTCGCGGTGTCGCTATTCATTGATCTGGTGATAGACAAACTAGGTGCGGTTGAAGAGTTGCCCGCAACGGCTTCATGCAACGCCTGATTGACGGCCGCATGGGCTGAATGCCGGCATGAATGGAGCCAGATGCATAACAAAAAAGCCGCACAGCGCACATAGAAACTGCACAACCAGCTATTGAATCAATCGCAATTGAAGCACTGACTTTTTGCTGGGCAGCGCATCCCTACGACTACCATGCGCCACGCCTACCGCCTTGCCGATACTCTCGCTCCGCTTGGAAGCGGGTGAAGATGCCTTCGGTGTCGGCTGCCTGTGTAGCCTGTGCTCACTGGCGTTTTTTGTCCATGCAGCTGGTGCGCAAGAACTGGCCTGCGACAAAAATATCGCGCTCTATAGCACGGCGCACAGCGCTGCTGTCGCGTTGTGCCAGGGCGCGCACCAAGTCGTCATGGGCGTCATTGAGCACCGCGCTAGCCTCGGGTGTGTCGAACAGGCGGTTGGAAATAGGCCCCGCACGCAGCCACAAGGTGTCTATCAGCTGAAAAAGCAGCGGTGAGCCCGCCGCCTTGTACAGCAGCACGTGAAAATTTTCGTTGATGTCCAGGTAACGCTTGGAGTCGCCAGCTTGCAGCGCTGCATCCATCTCCTCGCTCCAGCACTGCATCTGCGCCACCTGCGCGGGCTCCAAGCGCAGGCAGCCGCGCTCGGCAGCCTCCCCTTCAAGCAGCATGCGCATTTGCAGCAGGTCGTCGAACTCCGGCATCGACAGGCGCGGCACCGCCACCCCGGCGTTGGGAATATTGACCAAGGCCCCTTCTGCAGAGAGGCGTTGCAACGCCGCGCGCACCGGCATCTGGCCCACGCCCATGTCCGCGGCCACGGTGCGGATCTTCAGCCTCTCACCCGGCAAAAAGCGCCCCACCGTGATCCACTGGCGCAAGGTGCTGTAGATCTGATCCTGGTGGGTGCTGGTGGCCGGGGTAGTGGTAGCGAGTAGGTCCGTAACGCTCATGGTGCTAGGTTGATAGCCTGCGCTCAGGCCAAAGTCCAGCATCATATGGGCTAGGGGCCACTGCGGCGGCAGCGCCTAGCTAGAAAGCCATTTAATGCGCCACTTCTTGCAGGCCGACAAGTCAGGCTGACGCCCTGCTAAGCCAGTGCTCGCCAGCGGGTGCGCGGTGGGAATGGGGTCTGGATGAGACGTGGACCGGCGCACACCAGCGTCAAGGACCTTTGCTTTCTTGCAGACAGTTGCCGCCGTCCACCACCATCATTTGGCCGGTGATATAGCTGGCGCCCGGGCTGGCCAGAAACGCCACCATGCAGGCCATTTCAGTGGCGCTGCCCGCCCGGCCCATGGGCGTATAGCGGGACGCCAAGGCTTCCGCCTCGGTTTGTGAACCAGTAGCCACCCAGCCAGGGGCCAGGTTGTTGATGGTGATGCTGTGCTGCGCCACCTCCAGCGCGATGGCGCGACTCATGCCCACTATGGCGGCCTTGGCGGCGCAGTAAGCAGCCTCGCCCGGGTTGCCCACCAAGGGCCCGGTGACAGAGCTGACATTGATGATGCGCCCGTGGCGACGGGCCACCATACCGGGCAGGCAGGCACGCGTGACATTCACACAGGTGCCCAGGTTGCGCGCTAGGTCCAGGTCCCAGTCACTTAGGGTGGTGTCCGCGAACACGGCGAAGCGCTCGGCCGAACCCTCCATGGCCATGCCCGCGTTATTGACCAGGATGTCGATCCGGCCAAAGTCAGCCTCTACAGCGGCCACCAGCGCGGCTGTGGCAGCACGGTCGGTCAGGTCGGCTTGGTAGCCACGTGCGGTATGGCCTGCGGCACAGAATTCAGCCGCACGGATGTGGATACGCGGGCCGGTGGCCGCAATGGCCACGCGCGCGCCCAGCTCGGCCAGCAGCCGGGCGGTAGCCAGGCCAATACCCTGCTCGGCCCCGGCGCCAGTGACCAGAGCCACCTGGCCATGCAGGGAGAACAGCGGGTGCGCGGTGTACGAGCGCCGCGGCTCAAACGGCAATGGTTTCACGGATAAAGCCGTCCACGGCAGCCACCAGTCGGTCCACGTCGACTGCGGTGGTGTCAGGACACACCAGCATCATGTTGTGAAAGGGCGTGATGATCAGGCCGCGGTTGAGCAGGTAGAGGTGGATGTTTTGTTCCAGTGCCGGGTCCAAAATGGCGTCGGCCTCACTACCGTTGCGCGGCGGCGTGGGGGTGAACTGGAATTCAGTGCGCGCGCCGACTTGCGTTACGCACCAGCCCAGACCGTGACGGGCAATAAGCCCACGCAAGCCATCCGCCAGACGTTCGGCCAGGCCAAACATATGTGCATAGGCTGCATCAGTCATCACTTCCGAAAGATTGGCGCGCATCGCCGCCATGGTCAGCAAGTTGGCAGTCAGCGTAGTGCCAATGCCACTGTGCCCGGGAGGAGCGTTGCGCTTGGCCGCTTCGGCGCGCGCAGCGGTTTCTGCGCTGAAGCCGTAGACCGCACAGGGCACACCGCCTGCCACAGGCTTGCCCACCACGAACAAGTCGGGCTGCAGGCCGTGCGCACGGGTGTAGCCACCGGGGCCGGAGCTAATAGTGTGGGTTTCGTCGATCAGCAGCAAGGTGCCGTAGCGGCGGCACAGCACTTGGGCGGCCTCCCAGAAGCCGGGCTCGGGCAGCACCATGCCAATATTGGTCATGGCGGGCTCGGCCAGCAGGCAGGCCACTTGGCCATCGGCCAGGGCAGCTTCCAGCGCTGCCAAGTCGTTGAACTCCACGCTGCGCGTGGTGCGGGTGATGTCCACCACCTGGCCCAGCAGGCTGTCGCGGGTGCGCGGCAGGCCACCCACCAAGTCCACAAACACATCGTCGACGGTGCCGTGGTAGCAGCCATTAAAGATCAGTATCTGCGTGCGTCCAGTGAGCGCTCGCGCCCAGCGGATGGCAAAACGGTTGGCGTCCGACGCTGACAGCGCAAACTGCCACACTGGCATGCCAAAACGGCGCGCCAGCTCTTCGGACACCCACACGCCGTCTTCGCTCGGCAGCATGGTGGTGATGCCGCGTGCGGCCTGCGCCGCTACTGCGCGAGCCACAGGGGCGGGGCTATGGCCGAACATGGTGCCGGTGTCGCCCAGGCAGAAGTCCACATAGTGGTGGCCATCCACATCGGTGAGGCGCGCGCCGCGCGCTTCGGCCACATGCATCGGATAGGGTGTGGACCAGTCGTTCATCCAGTGCATGGGCACACCGAACATCAAGTGGTCTTTGGCGCGGTCAGCCAACGCGCGGGAGGCAGGGTTGCTCGCTGCATAGTGGGCGCGTTCCCGCGCACGCACGTCGTTCAGCCGTTGGGGGTCCAGGGTTTTGTAAGTGACAGTCATAGCGGAGTGCAAGAGTCAGAAAAATCAGATAAAGGAGACGTGCGAACTCACACCAGCAAGAGCAAGTGCTCGCGTTCCCACGAGCTGATCACGCGGTTGTAAGTAGCATATTCCAGCTCTTTGACAGCGCAGAAGGCATCGACAAATCCGGTGCCCAGCACCTCACGCAGTGGTGCGCTGGCGCGCATGGATTCAATGGCGTCTTCCAGGTGGCGTGGCAGCTCATGGTTGACGTTCCAGGCGCTGTCGGTGGTAGGCGCGCTAGGCGTCAGGCCCTCGGTCATGCCCAGCAGACCACAGGCCAGGGTGGCGGCCATGGCCAGGTAAGGATTCACGTCCACGCCGGGCACCCGGTTTTCCACACGGCGGTTGGCGGGGCTGGAGTTGGGCACGCGGATGCCGCAGGTGCGGTTGTCGTGGCCCCAGCGCACATTAATGGGCGCCGACATGAAGGGTGAAAGGCGGCGATAAGAGTTCACATAGGGTGCAAACATCGGCATGAGCTTGGGGATGTAGGTCTGCAGACCTGCAATGCATTGGGCAAAGTAGGAACTGGCAGAACCGTCGGGCAGACTGAACAGGTTGTTGCCATCCTTGTCCAAGATACTTTGGTGGATGTGCATGGCGCTACCCGGCTCTTGTTCCATGGGCTTGGCCATGAAGGTGGCAAAAATGCCGTGGCGCAGGGCCGTTTCGCGTACGGTGCGCTTGAAAAGGAATACGCGGTCTGCCAAGTCCAGCGCATTGCCATGGCTGAAATTGATTTCCATCTGGCCAGGGCCAGCCTCATGGATCAGTGTCTCCACGCCGAGCCGGTGCTGCTCGCAGAAGCTGGAGAGCTCCATGAAGAATGGGTCGAAATCGTTGACCGCATCAATGGAGTAGCTTTGGCGGCCGGCCTCGGGCTTGCCAGTGCGGCCTAAGGGTGGCTGCAGCGGCTCGTGGGGGTTCTGCTGGCGTGCGACCAGATAGAACTCCATCTCGGGTGCAACCACCGGCCTCCAGCCGCGCTCTTCGTATTGCTTGAGCACCCGGCGCAATACGCCGCGCGGGGATATCTCGACGGTACTGCCGTCCCATTCTTGGCAGTCGTGAATGACCACAGCCACAGGCTCGGCGGCCCAGGGCACGATACGCACGGTGCTGGCATCGGGGATGCAGAGCATGTCCGGGTCGGTGTCACCCACAAACGGGCCGTTGTCGGGTTGCTGGCCATTCACGGTGTTGAGCAGCACGCTCTTGGGCAAGCGCATCTCACCCGCAGCCAGAAACAAGTCGCGCGGCAGGATCTTGCCGCGGGCAATCCCGGTCATATCGGGGATCACACACTCCACCTCGTGGATGCGGTGCGTGATCAGGAAATCTTCAATAGGCGAGGTAGTCGACATGGCCGTATCTGTTCATGGAAATACGGCCATCTTACTTCGAAAGTCAAATTTGTGATCACAAATTAACAAAAAACTCAATAAATCAAATTTAAAGCGATTAATGTGATCTCAAATTAAAAATGCAGGCCACCCCTACCCCACTCCTGGATGCAGGCACGTCACACAACGACCATCGCCACGCCCACTGGGGCAGCCCACTGTGGACAACTCCGATCAGCTACTAAAAGCAACGATGGCCCCTGTTATGCCGGCCCACTGAGTCTTCTGAAGCTCAGAGCTTCTCGGTCTCGCCGGTCTTGGGCTGCCACTTCATCAGCCGGGACTCAATTCGGCCCACCAGGCTGTCCAACGCCAGAGCAAAAACCGTCAACACCACAATGCCGGCCATCACAGTGTTGATGTCAAAGCTGCCCTCGGCCTGCAAGATCAGGTAGCCCACACCTGCGCTGGAGCCCAGGTATTCGCCCACCACCGCGCCCACAAACGCCAGGCCAACCGAGGTGTGCAGCGAGCTGAATACCCAGCTGGTGGCGCTGGGCAGGTACACATGGCGCAACAGCTGACGCCGGTCAGCCCCCAGCATGCGCGCATTGGCCAGCACCACGTGGCTGACCTCCTTAACGCCCTGGTACACATTGAAAAACACAATGAAAAACACCAGCGTGACACCCAGGGCCACCTTGGAGCCCATGCCCAGGCCAAACCACACCGAGAAAATCGGCGCCAAGATGATGCGCGGCATGGCATTCATGGCCTTGATATAGGGCTCCAAAATAGCCGATGCCATGGGCGCCAGCGCCAGCCACAGGCCGCCCGCCAGGCCTAGGCCGGAGCCAATGGCAAATGCCATCAGCGTCTCGGCCAGGGTAATGCCAAGGTGCTTGTAAATATCGGCATCCACCACAAACCAGGCCCATATGCGCTTGCCCACCTGCAGTGGCTCGCCAAAGAAGAACGCCGCCTGGCTCTCGCTGTTGAACAGCATTGGCGGGATCAGCCCCGGCGCCGTCATCACAAACCAAAACACACATAGCAGCACCAGGAGCACCAGCTGCCAGATCCACAAATTGCCGCGGCGCGGCTTCAACCATGTCCACATGTGCTGTATGCGCGCTTTATGCCGCCGTAAGTTGTTGTCGGTAGCCCTTGAGCACCTCTTCGCGCAACACGGCCCAGATGGCCTGGTGGAGCTCGATGAAGCGGGGCGTCATCTTGACCTCGGCCACGTCGCGCGGTCGCTCGATGTCAATCACAAAGTCGCCAATCGGGTGGCTGCCGGGGCCGGCGCTCAGCACCACCACCCGGTCGCTCATGGCGATAGCCTCGTCCAGATCGTGGGTGATGAACAGCACTGCCTTCTTTTTGGATTGCCACAGCGCCAGCAGCTCGTTTTCCATGAGCTGGCGCGTCTGGATATCCAGCGCGGAAAAAGGCTCGTCCATCAGAATGATGTCCGGGTCGAGCACCAGGGTCTGCGCCAGGCTCACGCGCTTGCGCATGCCACCGCTCAGTTGGTGCGGATAGCGGTCGCCAAAACGGCCCAGGCCCACGCGGCGCAACCATTCTTCAGCTTGCGCGCGCGCCTGGCCTTGCGGCACGCCGTGGAACTCCAGCCCAGCCATCACATTGGCCAGCGCGGTACGCCAAGGCATCAGACTCTCGGCCTGAAACATATAACCAGCACGCCGGTTCAGCCCATTCAGTGGTTCGCCAAACACCTTTACCGCACCGGCGCTGGGTGGCAGCAAGCCGGCCCCTACATTCAGCAGAGTGCTTTTGCCGCAGCCGGTAGGGCCGACCACGCTGACAAATTCACCCGCGCCCACCGACAGCGTCACGTCCTGCACGGCGGTGTAGCGTTGAGCCGGGTTGTTGCGGTCCGTGAATGTGCAGGCAACGCCCTGCAGTTCAAGCGCAGCTGCCATGTCAGCCTTTGGGGTATTTAGCATTGGCCTTTTTGACGAACTCATTGGTGTAGATGGCGTTCAGGTCCATCTTGGCGCTGCCCAGTTTTTCATCCACGCTGACCATTGCCTTATAGGCGGTCTCGGCCCCCTTGGGCGGGATCATGCCGTCGGGTGACAGCGCGTTTTGTGCGGCCAGGAAGCCATCGATATAGACCGCCCGATCACCCAGCAGATAGCTTTCAGGCACGACCTTGATGATCTCACCTGCGCTCGCACTGCGAATCCACTTGTCGGCCCGCACCATGGCATTGGTCAAGGCCTGCACGGTGTTGGGGTTCTTGTCCAGAAAGCTTTGCGGTGCGTACAAGCAACCGGCTGGCATGGGGCCCGCGAAGACTTTTTCTGCCTCGGCAACATTACGTGTATCGGTCACGATCTTCAGGTCGCCCGAGCGCAGCAGCAGGGTGATGACCGGGTCCAGGTTGCTCACCGCGTCGATTTGCCCCGACCGCATGGCAGCCACCGCGCCACTGCCTGCACCCACACCGATGAAGCTCACGTCGCCGGGTTTCAAGCCCGCCTTGGCCAGCACATAGTTGACCATGATATTGGTGGAGCTGCCCGGCGCCGTCACGCCGATTTTCTTGCCCTTGAGGTCGGCCACCGACTTGAAGTTAGGCATGGTTTTGGGGTTGATACCCAGCACGATCTGCGGTGCCAAGCCTTGCAGCACAAAGGCACGCATGGGCTGGCCTTTGGCCTGCATGACAATCGTGTGCTCGAACGCACCTGACACCACATCGGCGCTACCGCCAACCACCGCCTGCAGCGCTTTGGAGCCACCGGCAAAGTCCACGATGGTCACATCCAGCCCCTCGGCCTTGAAGTAGCCGCGCTGCTCCGCAATGGTCAGTGGCAGGTAGTAAAAGAGGTTCTTGCCACCCACAGCCAGCGTCACAGCGGGCTTCTCCAGGGCTTGTGCAGAGGCCCACCGGGGTACGGCAGCCGCGGCCATACCGCCAAGGGCACCAGCGATCAGTTCGCGTCTTTGCATACTTTTGTCTCCAAGGGTGTAAATCAACAGGCGGCTTCGTGAATGGCAGCTCTCACATCATCATACAACTTGCTAAATAGCCCTCAGTCCTTGCTCATCAAGGGGGATAAGCTATCAAAATCATTGTGTTGAATGCTGCAACCGGGCGCGATCGCGAAGTGCTGCGCGCACTATGTCCAGGTACTGCGCTGCGTGCGCGAGTAAGGCGAGGAACAAGTGGTTTGCGACGGCCGATCTGAACGAAGGTCCGATCATCAAGCAGGCACTGGAGCGGATGGAGGAGTACGCGGGAGGTCTGGACGCACTGCGGCGCCAAGTCAATTCGGGCAATGTGCGCTGGGATGTGGCTGACATGACCTTGTCCGCATGGACTGGCAAATGAGCGTGGGCCCTGCAGCATCGCTGATCTATATCAATATCCTGGCCCGTGTGGATGCGTAATCTAGAGGCTCCCGATCGGAGTCGTCACCATGATCCTTGGACAATCCTTCCCGCACATCACCACGCACCTCGCCCGCTTGGTGAAATTACAAGAGCCAGGTTCTTCCTGCGCCAATTGCGCGAGCAACGGTTGGTGCAATCAGCCGCCCGACAAGCTATGCGAGGAGCGGCTCCTCCAGATGTGCCCGGCCGATCAGAAGCGGTTTTGCACACCGGCTGCCCGAGCCACCTGCTAACACGGCCCAGAAACAAAAATGCCGGACCTCAGGCCCGGAATTTTTTTGTTCTGCTCAGGTCGGGCTGCGCGTGCGACCAGTCCGTGCAGATCAACAACGCGCTTCTTGGGTGCGCCAGCCTCAAACGCTGCATAGCGTGGCTCCCGACCACTTACGCTGACGTCACAGGCCCTGATAGCACCACCTTCGCCATGGCCGTCACCGCCGCCCACCGTAGCGAATTCGGTGCCAGCACGCCGCAGTACCAATGCCGGTGCGTGCGTGGTGGAGGCATCCATTGGGCGATGCAATCAAGCAACTCAAGCGGCGTGAGCACCAGTTCACCGCTGTACCTATCGGACGGCAGTGGCCAGCTGCGGCCTCTGCCATGCGACGGGCGTCGCACGAAGGGCAGACGCCATGACCTTTGCCGGAGAAGGCAAAAAGGTAGTCTTGCCCACACAATCAATCCAAAGTAAAAAAGCCGCGCAGCCCAATTGGAATCTGCGCGGCCAGCTACTGAATCAGTAGCAATCTCAGGCTAGCAACTTACTTGCGGGCCGGCGGCACGTCGGTGCAGCTGCCGTGCGCAATCTCGGCTGCCATGCCGATGCTTTCGCCCAGCGTGGGGTGCGGGTGGATGGTTTTGCCGATGTCCACTGCGTCTGCGCCCATCTCGATCGCCAGGGCGATCTCGCCGATCATGTCGCCGGCGTGGGTGCCGACCATGCCGCCGCCGAGAATCTTGCCGTGGCCGTGGGCCTCTGGAGAATCGTCAAACAGCAGCTTGGTGACGCCTTCGTCGCGGCCATTGGCGATGGCGCGGCCGGAGGCGTTCCAGGGGAACAGGCCCTTCTTGACCTTGATGCCTTGGGCCTTGGCCTGATCTTCAGTGAGGCCAACCCAGGCCACTTCGGGGTCGGTGTATGCCACGCTGGGGATCACCCGGGCGTTGAAGGCGGCAGCGGCCAGCTCGGCATTGCCTTGCAGTTCGCCGGCAATCACTTCGGCCGCCACGTGCGCTTCGTGCACCGCCTTGTGGGCCAGCATGGGCTGACCGACGATGTCGCCGATGGCGAAGATGTGCGGCACGTTGGTGCGCATCTGGATGTCGACGTTGATGAAGCCACGATCGGTGACGGCCACGCCGGCCTTCTCGGCGGCGAGCTTTTTACCGTTGGGCGTGCGGCCCACGGCTTGCAGTACCAGGTCGTAGACCTGGGGTGCGGGCGCGGTGCCGCCCTCTTCCGCCGACGCAAACGTGACTTCAATGCCTTCAGGCAAAGCGCGTGCGGACACGGTCTTGGTCTTCAGCATGATGTTGTCGAAGCGCGGTGCGTTCATCTTTTGCCAGATCTTGACCAGGTCGCGGTCGGCGCCCTGCATCAGGCCGTCGAGCATTTCCACCACGTCCAGGCGGGCGCCCAGTGTGCTGTAGACCGTGCCCATCTCTAAACCGATGATGCCGCCGCCCAGGATCAGCATGCGCTTAGGCACTTCCTTGAGCGCCAGGGCGCCGGTGCTATCCACCACGCGCGGGTCGTTCGGCATGAAGGGCAGGCGCACGGCTTGGGAGCCGGCGGCGATGATGGCCTTCTTGAAAGCGATGGTCTGGCTCTTGCCTGTTTGTTCCTGGCCTTCGGCACCGGTGGTTTCGGCCACTTGCAGATGGTTGGCGCCGACGAACTGGCCCAGGCCGCGCACGATGGTGACCTTGCGCATCTTGGCCATGGCGGCCAGGCCGCCGGTCAGCTTGCCGATGACCTTTTCCTTGTGGGTGCGCAGCTTGTTGATGTCCACCGTGGGGGCACCAAAGTCCACGCCCAGGGCAGCCATATGGCTGACTTCGTCCATCACGGCGGCCACGTGCAGCAGCGCCTTGGAGGGGATGCAACCCACGTTCAGGCAGACGCCGCCCAGGGTGGCGTAGCGCTCGACCAGGATGACCTTCAGGCCCAGATCGGCTGCACGGAAGGCGGCGGAATAACCGCCGGGGCCGCCGCCGAGAACCACCACGTCACACTCCAGGTCGGCAGTGCCGCCGAAGCTGGTTGCCGTGGGTGCAGGCGTGGATGCTACAGAAACTGCAGCTGCTGGCGCAGGCGCTGCCTGCGCTGGGGCCGGTTTTGGCTCAGATGCCGGGGCGGCAGCCGCACCAGCGACTTCCAGTTCCAGCACGACCGAACCTTGCTTGACCTTGTCGCCCAGCGCGACTTTCAGCGCGGTGACCACGCCACCGTGGCTGGACGGGATTTCCATCGAGGCCTTGTCGCTCTCCACGGTGATCAGGGACTGGTCGGCTTTGACGGTGTCGCCCACCTTGACCATCAGTTCGATGACGGTGACTTCGTCGAAATCGCCGATGTCGGGGACTTTGATTTCTAGGGATGCCATTGTTGAGATCTCCACTTATTTTTTCAGTTTGAGCGTGTACACGTCGACCGGACCGCCCGAGTTCTTGTCGAATTCACAAGCCGCTTGCACACCCAACGCCGCCAGGTCGCGCGCGGATTTGGAGCTGCCCCAGCTGGCATGCAGCGCACCCAGCGCGAAGCTGCGGCCCGAGCCTATGCACCAGAATTCCTTGAACTCGAAGACTTCGCGGTAGCTGTACAGCCCATAGATGCCAGAGTTGTTGGCCACCAGCACGCTGAACTGGCTGGACTCGTAGGGGTCGTTGTCTTCTTCCTTGGTTTGCAGAAAGAAGCCCTCTTTGAGCACCGGGTGCAGCTTGGTGAAGGTGGTGAACACCTCGTCCTTGCTGTGCAGCAGCAGCTGGTCTTGCGGCAGCGCGGCCATGGCCATGCGCAGCGCGGGGAAGTGCGCCACAGTACCGGCCATGCCGATGAAACTCACCCCCGCCGGGGTCTCGACTCGGAAGATCTTGCTGTTGTCTTCAAAGCGTTGGCCCAGGCGGGTGTCGCCGAAGGTCACCAGCGTGTCGGCAGCGATAGCTACCTGGCCGGCTTTCTTGACCACGACGACGGTGGTCATTTACAGCAGCACTCGGCGGAAGTCGGTCAGCACCTGGCCGAAGTACGCGTTGAAGCGGGCTGCGGCAGCACCGTCGATCACGCGGTGGTCCCAGCTCAGCGACAGCGGCAGCATCAGCTTGGGTACAAAGGCCTTGCCGTCCCACTTGGGTTCGATCTGGCTCTTGCACACGCCCATGATGGCGACTTCAGGCGCGTTGATGATGGGGGTGAAGTACCGCCCACCAATGCCGCCCAGGCTGGAGATGGTGAAGCAGGCGCCGCTCATGTCGGCCGGGCCCAGCTTACCGTCGCGCGCCTTCTTGGCCAGGTCGCCCATTTCTTGGGAAATCTGGATCACGCCCTTCTTGTCGGCGTCCTTGATCACGGGTACCACCAGGCCATTCGGCGTGTCTGCCGCGAAGCCGATGTTGAAGTACTGCTTCATCACCAGTTGGTCGCCGTCCAGCGAGCTGTTGAACTCGGGGAACTTCTTCAGGGCTGCCACGCTGGCCTTGATCATGAAAGCGAGCATGGTCAGCTTGATGCCGGCCTTCTCGTTTTCCTTGTTCATGCTGACGCGGAAGGCTTCGAGTTCGGTGATGTCGCAGTCGTCGTGGTTGGTAACGTGCGGAATCAAAACCCAGTTGCGGTGCAGGTTGGCACCACTGATCTTCTTGATGCGCGACATGTCCTTGCGCTCGACCGGGCCGAACTTGCTGAAGTCCACCTTGGGCCAGGGCAGCAAGCCCAGGGCCTCGCCACCGCCGCCGGCGGCAGCCTTGGGTGCTGCTGCGGCCTGAGCCTTGGTTTGGGCCGTGCCCGCCATGACGGACTTGGTGAAGCTTTGCACGTCGGCATCGGTGATGCGGCCCTTGCGGCCCGTACCCTTGACTTCGTCCAGCGGCACGCCGAGTTCGCGGGCGAACTTGCGCACCGATGGCGACGCGTGCGGCAGGCCGCCAGTGGGCGCCACGGTGGGGTTGTGCGCAGCAGGTGCGGCAGCGGCAGCCACCACAGGAGCCGCAGCTGCAGCAGCCACGGGAGCGGCGGCGGGCGCTGGTGCGGCGGCAACAGCGGCAGCTACCGGTGCAGCTGCAGCGGGCGCAGCAGCTGCCACGCCTTCCAGCACAGCCAGCAGGTCGCCGATGTTGACGGTGTCGCCCAGCTTGACCTTCAGCTCTTTGAGCACGCCGGCAGCGCTGGACGGGATTTCCATCGAGGCCTTGTCGGACTCTACGGTGATCAGCGATTGCTCTTGCTTGATGGTGTCGCCAACCTTGACCATGACTTCGATGACGGTCACGTCCTTGAAGTCGCCAATGTCGGGTACGAAGATCTGGATCGGGCCTGCAGCGGCGGGCGCTGCAGCAGGGGCTGCTACAGGAGTTGTAGCTGCTGGCGCAGGTGCTGCCTGCGCGGCAGCCGCTTTTGGTGCTTCAGCTGCAGGTGCGGCGGCGGCGCCACCGGCGACTTCCAGCATCACCACCAGCGAGCCTTGCTTGACCTTGTCGCCCAGGGCGACTTTCAATTCTTTCACCACGCCAGCCGCGCTGGACGGGATTTCCATCGAGGCCTTGTCGCTCTCTACCGTGATCAACGACTGGTCAGCCTTGACGGTGTCGCCGGGTTTGACCATCAGCTCGATCACCGTCACCTCGTCAAAGTCCCCGATATCGGGGACATGAATTTCAATCAATGCCATGTTTGTGTCTCCAAAGATGCGGACAGGACCGGGGTGACCGGTCCTGCGAGGTGAGTGTTTAAGCGTAGAGCGGGTTGATCTTGTCGGCCTGGATGCCGTACTTGGCGATCGCCTCTGCCACCTTGGCAGCCGGCACCGTGCCGTCTTCGCTCAGCGCCTTTAGCGTAGCCACCACGATGTAGTGGCGGTTCACTTCAAAGTGCTCGCGCAGTTTGCTGCGGAAGTCGCTGCGGCCAAAGCCGTCGGTGCCCAGCACCTTGTAGGTACGGCCCTTGGGGATGAACGGACGGATCTGCTCTGCGTACGCCTTCATGTAGTCGGTGGACGCAATAACCGGGCCGGTTTGGCCTGCCAACTGCTGGCCAACGAAGCTGACGCGTGGGGTTTCCAGCGGGTGCAGCAGGTTGAAGCGCTCGGCATCCTGGCCGTCGCGGGTCAGCTCATTGAAGCTTGGGCAGCTCCAGACGTTGGCGGACACGCCCCACTCTTTTTCCAGCAGCTCTTGCGCAGCAATCGACTCGCGCAGGATGGTGCCCGAACCCAGCAGTTGTACAACGCCCTTGCCGTCGGTGGCCGGCTTGCACAGGTACATGCCCTTGATGATCTGCTCTTCGGTGCCGGCGGTCAGGCCTGGCATGGCGTAGTTTTCGTTCAGCAGGGTCAGGTAGTAGTAGACGTTGTCCTGCTTCTCGACCATGCGCTTCAGGCCATGGTGCAGGATGACGGCCACTTCATGCGCAAACGTCGGGTCGTAGCTGATGCAGTTCGGAATCGTGCCGGCCATGATGTGGCTGTGGCCGTCTTCGTGCTGCAGGCCTTCGCCGTTCAGCGTGGTACGGCCCGACGTGCCGCCCAGCAGGAAGCCGCGGGCTTGCATATCGCCCGCTGCCCAGGCCAGGTCGCCAATGCGTTGGAAGCCGAACATCGAGTAGTACACATAGAACGGCACCATGATGCGGTTGCTGGTGCTGTAGCTGGTAGCCGCAGCGATCCAGCTGGCCATGCCGCCGGCTTCGTTGATGCCTTCTTGCAGAATCTGGCCGGCCTTGTCTTCCTTGTAGTACATGACCTGGTCTTTATCGACCGGGGTGTACTGCTGGCCCGCGGGGTTGTAGATACCGATCTGGCGGAACAGACCTTCCATACCAAAGGTACGGGCTTCGTCCACCAGGATTGGCACCACGCGGGGGCCCAAGGCCTGGTCGCGCAGCAGCGTGGTCAGGAAGCGCACATAGGCCTGGGTGGTCGAAATTTCACGGCCTTCTGGCGTGGCTTCGATCACCGACTTGAAGGTTTCCAGCGCAGGCACGGTGAAGCTCTCGTCGGCCTTGGTGCGGCGGTGTGGCAGGTAGCCGCCCAGGGCCTTGCGGCGCTCGTGCAGGTACTGCATTTCCGGGGTGTCGTCGGCCGGCTTGTAGAACGGGATCTCGGGCAGCTGGCTGTCTGGAATTGGAATGTTGAAGCGGTCACGGAAGATTTTGATGTCTTCGTCGGTCAGTTTCTTGGTCTGGTGGACGTTGTTCTTGCCTTCACCGCTCTTGCCCATGCCAAAGCCCTTGACGGTCTTGATCAGCAGCACGGTCGGTTGGCCGGTGTGGTTGACGGCCTTGTCGTAGGCTGCGTAGACCTTTTTCGGGTCGTGGCCGCCACGCTTCAGGGCGAAGATTTCGTCGTCGCTCATGTGGGCGACCATTTCCAGCGTGCGCGGATCGCGGCCGAAGAAATGCTTGCGCACGTAGGCACCGTCGTTGGCCTTGAAGGCCTGGTAATCGCCGTCCAGCGTGTCCATCATCAGCTTTTTCAGCGCGCCGTCCTTGTCGCGGGCCAGTAGGCTGTCCCACTCGCTGCCCCACAGCAGCTTGATGACGTTCCAGCCAGCACCGCGGAACTCGCCTTCAAGCTCCTGGATGATCTTGCCGTTGCCGCGCACCGGGCCGTCCAGGCGCTGCAGGTTGCAGTTGACCACGAAGATCAGGTTGTCCAGGTTTTCACGCGCGGCCAGGCCGATGGCGCCCAGGGATTCGACTTCGTCCATTTCGCCGTCGCCGCAGAACACCCATACCTTGCGGTTGGCGGTGTCGGCAATGCCACGGGCGTGCAGGTATTTCAAGAAACGGGCTTGGTAGATGGCCATCAGCGGGCCCAGGCCCATGGACACCGTGGGGAACTGCCAGAACTCGGGCATCAGCTTGGGATGCGGGTAGCTGGACAGGCCCTTGCCGTCGACTTCCTGGCGGAAATGCAGCAGTTGGTCTTCGGTCAGGCGACCTTCGAGGTAGGCGCGGGCGTAGACACCGGGCGACACATGGCCCTGGATGTACAGGCAGTCGCCGCCGTGGTTTTCGCTCTCGGCATGCCAGAAATGGTTGAAGCCGGCGCCAAACATATGGGCCAGCGAAGCGAAGGAGCCGATGTGACCACCCAGGTCACCGCCGTCTACCGGGTGGTGGCGATTGGCCTTGACCACCATGGCCATGGCGTTCCAGCGCATGTAGGCGCGCAGGCGTTCTTCGATTTCGATATTGCCAGGGCAACGGGCTTCATGCTCGGGGGCGATGGTGTTCACATAGCCGGTGTTGCCGGAGAAAGGCATGTCTATGCTTTTCTGACGTGCATGTTCCAGCAGCTGCTCCAACAAAAAGTGCGCCCGCTCCGGACCTTCACTCTCAATCACAGCGGACAAGGCGTCCATCCATTCGCGGGTCTCCTGGCTGTCCGCATCCGTCGTGGCGGCTCCAAACAGGCTCTCAGGTACAGCTGACATGCTTTGTCTCCTATGTTGGGAAGAGGTATTTTGAGGGGTTGACGCATTTTTTTGAGCGACCTGTCTATTTTTGCACAAAAGTTTTTCATTTTCAATATGTGAATATTGATTTCATAATGTGATTTAAAAGCGCTTTAAATTCAGTACAAGCCCCCATGGTCTTTGTCTTGCTAACCGGTGTAGGCCACGCGTCCCCTACACTTCGACCATGCCTTTGCGCCCCCCTTCCTCTTCTTTTTTACCCTCGCCTATCGCGCCCCATAAATGGTGGCGGCGCTGGTGGAGCCGCCAATCGCCCCACCGCCAAGACCGCTTCGCCATGATGGCGCCGCTGATTGCGGTGCTGCTGTTCTTCGCCGCCATCGGCTCGTCCTTTATGTATTTGCGACTGGAGGAAATCGACCGCGAGCAGGAGGCCGTGAAACGCGATGTGGAATACACCCAGCAGCAAATCCGCCTGCGCCTGCTGGAGCGCCAGGAACAGCTGATGCGCATCGGCCGCGACATCTCCAATGAAGAGGTGGACGTGGAGGAATTCATCAGCCGCGCGGAATCATTGGTGGCCCAGCACCCGGACCTGCAGGCGGTCAGCTGGATCGATGAGCGCCGCCGCGTCAAAGCCAGTTACGCCTCGCCCAGCCTGCCCTCCTCGCAAACCCGCGCGGTGGACACCTTCCTGCGCCCGGGCGGCGACACCGAAAGCACCTTCAGCCTGGCGCGCGATCTGCAGCAGCCGGTGTATGCGCAGCCGGCTGGCGCTGCCGATGCCATTCCCCTGCTGCAGCTGCATATTCCGCTGGCCGACCGGGGCCGCTTTGCCGGCGTGCTGCTGGCCGAATATTCCAACGACAGCCTGCTGCGCTACGGCGTACCCGCCGAGGTGCTGGCCAAGTACGCGGTCGCCCTGCTGAACGGCAACAACCAGGTGCTGGCGGGCAATGCGTTGCCGATACGCTCGGTCAGCCACCGGCTGCTGCCTTGGTCCAGCCAGGCAGAGCCGTATGAAATACCGGTCTCTCCGGTGGGCAACGGCCTGATCCTGCGCGCCCAGGCCTACCGCACCTCGCAGGGTGTAATCGGCAGCGGCCTGTTCTGGCTGGTCGGCGCCCTAAGCGTGCTGACCGCCTGGATGTTGATCGGTAACTGGAAGCACACCCGTCGCCGACTGCAGGCCCAGCAGGCTTTGCTGTCGGAAACCAACTTCCGCCGCGCCATGGAGAACTCCATGCTGACCGGCATGCGCGCGCTGGACATGCAGGGGCGCATTACTTATGTGAACCTGGCGTTTTGCCGCATGACCGGATGGAGCGAATCCGCCCTGGTGGGACATACCGCACCCTTTGCGCACTGGCCCGAGGAAGACCGCGAATACCTGGCCGCACGGCTGGAGGATGAGCTGAACGGCCGCACGCCGCCCGGCGGCTTCCAGGTACGGGTGAAACGCAAGGACGGCACGGTGTTCGATGGCCGCATGTATGTGGCGCCGCTGATCGACGCGGTGGGCAAGCAAACCGGCTGGATGACCTCCATGACCGACATCACCGAGCCCAACCGCATCCGCGAACAGCTGTCGGCCTCGTACGAACGCTTCACCAAGGTGCTGGAGGCGCTGGACGCTTCGGTCTCGGTGGCCCCGATCAACAGCAACGAGCTGCTGTTTGCCAACAAGCTGTACCGGCTGTGGTTTGGCGTGCAGACCGTGGGGCACGAAAAGCTGGCCGCGCAGGCCGGCGTACCCGCCGCCCCCACACAGGACGAGAACGAAGACGACGTGGATGCGTTCGCCGGCCTGCCCACCGACAGCCTGACCGACACCCAATCCGAGAGCGCAGAAATCTTCGTGGCCGACCTGGGCAAATGGCTGGAAGTGCGCTCGCGCTACCTCAGCTGGGTGGACGGCCGCCTGGTACAGATGGTGATTGCCACCGACATCACGCCACGCCGCCGCGCCGAGGAGCAGTCGGCCGCCCAGGCCGAGCGCGCGCAATCCTCCAGCCGCCTGATCACCATGGGCGAGATGGCCTCCAGCGTGGCGCATGAGCTGAACCAGCCACTGGCCGCCATTAGCAACTACTGCAACGGCATGGTCTCGCGCATCAAAGGGCCAGGCATTGCGCAAGACGACCTGCTGGCCGCCCTGGACAAGACCGCGCGCCAGGCCCAGCGCGCCGGCCAGATCATCCACCGCATCCAGTCCTTCGTGAAACGCAGCGAACCCAACCGCACCCAGTCGGACGTGGCACACATGGTGTCCGAGGCGGTGGAACTGGCGGGCATCGAGCTGCGCCGGCGCAATGTGCGCCTCAGCCATTACGTAGCGGCACGCCTGCCCCGGCTGCTGGTGGACCCGATCCTGATCGAACAGGTGCTGGTGAATCTGCTGCGCAATGCGGCCGAGGCCATCGATCTGGCGCAACGCCCGACCGCCCAACGCAACATTGAGCTGCGCGTAGTGCCGAAGATGGAAAACGACAAGGCCGGCATAGAGTTCTCGGTCACCGACACCGGCAAAGGCCTGGCCCCCGAGGTCAAGGAACGCCTGTTCGAAGCCTTCTTCTCCACCAAAGCCGAAGGCATGGGCATCGGCCTGAACCTGTGCCGCAGCATCATCGAGTCCCACCTGGGCAGGATGCAAGCCGAGAACCTCTACAATGGAAACGAAGGCACAGGGTGCCGTTTTTCATTCTGGATCCCGCTGGCGCAACTTTCTGTTACCCAGAGTGGACCTACAAATCCCGCCCCAACCCCCGGAGTGACTGCATGAGTTTGATCCCCAAAAAAGGTACTGTGTACGTCGTGGACGACGATGAAGCCGTCCGTGATTCGCTGCAATGGCTGCTGGAAGGCAAGGACTACCGGGTCCGCTGCTTTGATTCCGCAGAGTCCTTTTTAAGCCGCTTTGACGCCCGCGAAGTCGCCTGCCTGATCGTTGACATCCGCATGGGCGGCATGACCGGGCTGGAGCTGCAAGACCGCCTGATCGAACGCAAGTCCCCCCTGCCCATCGTCTTCATCACCGGCCACGGCGATGTGCCCATGGCGGTGGACACCATGAAAAAAGGCGCCATGGACTTCATCCAGAAGCCCTTCAAGGAAGACGAATTGGTCGGCCTGGTGGAGCGCATGCTGGAGCACGCCAAAGAGACCTTCACAGACTACCAGCAAGCAGCCAGCCGTGGCGCCCTGCTGTCCAAGCTCACCACCCGCGAATCCCAGGTGCTGGAGCGCATCGTCGCCGGCCGGCTGAACAAGCAGATCGCCGACGACCTGGGTATCAGCATCAAGACGGTGGAGGCCCACCGCGCCAACATCATGGAAAAGCTCAACGCCAACACCGTGGCCGACCTGCTGAAAATTGCCCTGGGACAAGCTGCTCCGAAAACCTGACGCTACACATTAAATAGCACCCCACGCCCGTCTGACCTGCGCCAGCGGGCGTTTTTACTTGATTTTTTGAATAATGACCGCTGAACTGATCGATGGCAACGCCCTGTCCCAACAACTGCGCCAGGATGTCGCTGCGCGCGCCCAAGCCCTGAAAGCCCGCGGCACCACGCCCGGCCTGGCCGTCGTTCTGGTGGGCGACAACCCTGCCAGCCAGGTGTATGTGCGTAACAAGGTCAAGGCCTGTGCCGATGCCGGCCTGCACTCGGTACTGGAAAAGTACGAAGCCGGTATGTCCGAAGCCGATCTGCTGGCCCGTGTGGACGCGCTGAACAACGACCCCAGCATCCACGGCATCCTGGTGCAGCTGCCCTTGCCAGCGCACATCGACGCACAAAAAGTCATTGAAGCCATCTCACCTGCCAAAGACGTGGACGGCTTCCACGTCGCCAGCGCCGGTGCGCTGATGACCGGCACGCCCGGCTTCTGGCCCTGCACGCCCTATGGTTGCATGAAGATGCTGGAAAGCATTAACTACGATCTGCGCGGCAAGCACGCCGTGGTAATTGGCCGCAGCAATATCGTCGGCAAGCCCATGGCCCTGATGCTGCTGCAAAAGAACGCCACCGTCACGATCTGCCACAGCGCGACAGACGACCTGAAAGCCATGACCCTGCAAGCCGACGTCATCGTCGCCGCTGTGGGCAAGCGCAATGTGCTGACCGCCGATATGGTCAAGCCCGGCGCCGTGGTGCTCGACGTCGGCATGAACCGCGACGACAACGGCAAACTGTGCGGCGACGTGGACTTTGAAAATGTGCGCCAGGTCGCAAGCCATATCACCCCGGTACCCGGAGGCGTTGGCCCCATGACCATCACCATGTTGCTGGTCAATACATTGGAAGCTGCGGAACGTTCCGCCGCCTCTTGAATCTATCGCGCTTAACGCCACATCCAAACCATGACCAATCCACTGCTCGACTTCTCTGACCTGCCCCTGTTTGACCAGATCCAGCCCGAACACGTGGCACCCGCACTGGACCAGTTGCTGGCCCACGCGAATGCGGCACTGGACACGGTGACGCAGCCTGATTTTCCGGCCCAGTGGACCGAGATCGCCAAAGCGCTGGATGTGAGCACCGAGCAACTGGGCCGCGCCTGGGGCGCCGTCAGCCACTTGAACAGCGTGGCCGACACCCCGGCCCTGCGCGCCGCCTATAACGAAGCCCTGCCCCGCGTCACCGAGTTCTGGACCCGCCTGGGCGCGGATGAGCGCCTGTACGCCAAGTACAAGGCCGTGGACACGGCCAGCCTGAACGTCGAACAGCTGCAAGCCCACCGCAACGCCATGCGCAACTTCGTGCTCAGCGGAGCCGAACTGGAAGGAGCAGCCAAGGAGCGCTTTGCCCGCATCCAGGAACGCCAGGCTGAAATCAGCCAGAAGTTTAGCGAAAACGCACTGGACGCGACCGACGCCTATGCCTACTACGCACAGGCCGACGAACTGGACGGCGTGCCCGCCGATGTGCAGCACACCGCCCGCAGCGCCGCCCAAGCCGAAGGCAAGGAAGGCTACAAGCTCACACTGAAGATGCCCTGCTACCTGCCGGTGATGCAGTTCGCCACCAGCAGCCCGCTGCGCGAGCGCCTGTACCGCGCCTACGTGACCCGTGCGTCCGACCAGGCCGAAGGCGAGGCCGTGCAGTTCGACAACACCGCCCTGATCCGCGAAACCCTGGCGCTGCGCCAGGAAGAAGCCCGCCTGCTGGGCTACCAGAATTTCGGCGAAGTCTCGGTCGTGCCCAAGATGGCTGAATCGCCCGCCGAAGTAATCCACTTCCTGCGCGACCTGGGTGTGCGCGCCCGCCCGTTTGCCGAAAAGGACGTAGCCGACCTGCGCAGCTTTGCCGCCGAACACCTGGACCTGGCCGATCCACAGCCCTGGGACTGGCCCTATGTGGGAGAAAAGCTCAAGGAAGCCCGCTATGCCTTCAGCGAGCAAGAGGTCAAGCAGTACTTCACCGCGCCCAAGGTGCTGGCCGGCCTGTTCAAGATCATCGAAACCCTGTTCGAAGTCTCTATCCGCCGCGACAGCGCCCCCGTGTGGCACCCCTCGGTGGAGTTCTACCGCATCGAGCGCAGCCTGGGTGGTACATCGGCAGATGCCCCCCGCCAATTGGTGGGCCAGTTCTACCTGGACCCATCGGCCCGCACCGGTAAACGTGGCGGTGCCTGGATGGACGACGTGCGCGCCCGCTGGCTGCGCCCCGACACCCACACGCTGCAGACCCCCGTGGCGCATCTGGTGTGCAACTTTGCCGACGGCGTGGACGGTCAGCCGCCATTGCTGACGCACGACGACGTGACCACCCTGTTCCACGAATTCGGCCACGGCCTGCACCACATGCTGACCCAGGTCAACGAGCGCGATGTGTCCGGCATCAGCGGCGTGGAATGGGACGCGGTGGAGCTGCCCAGCCAGTTCATGGAAAACTTCTGCTGGGAGTGGGATGTGCTCAAGCACATGACGGCCCACGTGCAGACGGGCGAGCCACTGCCGCGCGTGCTGTTCGACAAAATGACCGCCGCCAAGAACTTCCAAAGCGGCCTGCAAACCCTGCGCCAGATCGAGTTCTCGCTGTTTGACATGCTGCTGCACACCGAGCACGACCCGGCCCAGGACTTCATGCCCCTGCTGCGCAAGGTGCGCGACGAGGTCGCCGTGCTGCAAGCCCCGGCCTTCAGCCGTACCGCGCACACCTTCAGCCACATCTTCGCCGGCGGCTATGCGGCGGGTTACTACAGCTACAAATGGGCCGAGGTGCTCAGCGCCGACGCCTACGCCGCGTTCGAAGAAACCGCCGGCGCGGACGGCGCGGCCAACATCGAAACTGGCCGCCGCTACCGCCAGTCCATCCTGGAAGCCGGCGGCAGCCGCCCGGCCATGGAGTCGTTCAAGGCCTTCCGTGGCCGCGCGCCCACGCTGGATGCACTGCTGCGCCACCAAGGCATGGCTTAATAGTGGCCTGGAGGATTTTTACGATGCGCATTACCCCCATCCACACCGCACTGGCCTGCGCCGCATTGGCGCTGGCCGCTGGCAGCGTCTATGCCCAGACGGTCTACCGCATCGTCGGCCCCGATGGCAAGGTCACTTTCTCTGACCAACCACCGGCGCCCAGCAGCCCGGCCAAGGTCACCACTACCAACAAAAACGGCAGCAGCGCAGTAAATGCCGCGTCGTTGCCGTTTGAGTTGCAAGAGATCGTAAAGCGTTATCCGGTCACGCTGTACACCGGTACCGGCTGCAGTCCCTGCGAAAGTGCGCGCAATCTGCTGGTGCAACGCGGTATCCCATTTACCGAGCGCAGCGTGAACACCGATGCCGATGCCGACGCACTGAAACGCATCAGCGGTGAAACCAGCCTGCCGTTCGGCACGATTGGCGGCCAGCAGCTCAAGGGTTTCTCGGATGTGGAATGGACGCAGTACCTGGATGCTGCAGCCTACCCCAAATCATCGGTGCTGCCAGCCAGCTACAAGC
The DNA here is from genome assembly GCF_059415605.1 of Rhodoferax sp. GW821-FHT10B06. NCBI lineage: Bacteria > Pseudomonadati > Pseudomonadota > Betaproteobacteria > Burkholderiales > Comamonadaceae > Rhodoferax > Rhodoferax sp. GW821-FHT10B06. Next base: position 25,511 of record NZ_JBWKNO010000026.1, read on the forward strand.
GCGCGCCTGCCCAGCCTCTGGTGGCCAGCAAGGCGCCTCCAGCAGCAGCGCCGGTAGCACCTGCTCCGGCTCCTGCGGAGCCTTCTGCCGAGCCGGTGGACACCAGCCGCAACCCGCGCGGCATCCAGTTTTAGAGCTTAAAACTCCAGGGTTTTCACGCCCTGCGCCGTGCCCAGCAGGCACACATGGGCTTTTTGCAAGGCAAATACGCCCACTGTCACCACACCTGGCCACTGGCTGACCTGGTTTTCGAAAGCCACCGGGTCGCTGATCTGCAGACCCGTCACGTCCAGGATGTACTGGCCGTTGTCGGTCACCAGCGGTTGGCCGTCCTTCAGGCGCAGCTTGGCCAGCCCCCCCATGGCGGCAAACTGGCGCACCAGTCGGTTCGAGGACATGGGAATAACTTCCACCGGCAGCGGGAACTGGCCCAGGGTCTGGACCAGCTTGCTCTCGTCGGCAATGCAGACGAACTGGCGCGACTGGGCGGCCACGATCTTCTCGCGCGTCAGCGCCGCACCGCCCCCCTTGACCATATGGCCCTGGCCGTCGATCTCGTCCGCACCGTCGATGTACACCGCCAGATCGCCCACGTCGTTGGCGTCGAACACGGGGATGCCCAGCGCTTTCAATTTGGCGGTGCTGGCCTCGGAACTGGACACCGCGCCTTTGACCTGGTCCTTGATGGTGGCCAGCGCGTCAATGAACTTGTTGACGGTGGAGCCGGTGCCCACGCCCACAATTTCGCCTGGCACCACATAGCGCAACGCGGCCTGGCCGACCAGGGTTTTCAGTTCATCTTGTGTCATCTGGGAAAATCCGTGGTTAAGTAGAAAAACCCTAATTATCCAATGCCCCTCATCCCCTACGCCCTGGCCCGCCCGTTTCTGTTTGGCCTGGACCCCGAAGCCGCCCACGATCTCACGCTGAACGCCATTGCCCGTACCCAAGGCACGCCGCTGGAATGCCTGTACCGCCAGTCCACTGTCAGCGACCCGGTGCAGCTGGCCGGGCTGCAGTTCCCCAACCGCGTGGGCCTGGCGGCTGGCCTGGACAAGAATGCCCGCTGCATCGACGGCCTGGGCGCCATGGGCTTCGGCTTTGTGGAAGTGGGCACGGTCACGCCGCTGGCCCAGCCCGGCAACCCGCAGCCGCGCATGTTCCGCTTGCCCCAGGCGAATGCGCTGATCAACCGCCTGGGCTTCAACAACGGCGGGCTGGAGGCCTTTGTGGCCAATGTGCAGCGCGCCCGCTTCCGCAGCAAGGCCGGGGGCACGCCCATGCTACTGGGCCTGAACATCGGCAAGAACGCAGCGACACCGATCGAACGCGCCACCGACGACTACCTGCTGGCACTGGACGGTGTCTACCCGCATGCCGACTACGTGACGGTGAACATCTCCAGCCCCAACACCAAGAACCTGCGCGCCCTGCAGAGCGACGAGGCGCTGGACGGCTTGCTCGGCGCCGTGGCCGAACGGCGCGCCCAACTGGCGCAGCAGCACGACAAGCGCGTGCCCGTCTTCGTGAAGATCGCCCCCGACCTGGACGAGGGCCAAGTGGCCGTGATCGCCGCCACGCTGCAGCGCCACGCCATGGACGGCGTGATCGCCACCAACACCACCCTCAGCCGCGATGCCGTGAAAGGCATGGCGCATGCAGAAGAAACCGGCGGCCTGAGTGGCGCACCGGTGCTGCAGGCCAGCAACCGCGTGATTCGCCAGCTGCGCGCTGCCCTGGGCAAGGGCTTCCCGATTGTGGGCGTGGGCGGCATCCTGAGCGCAGCCGACGCTGTGAGCAAGATCGACGCCGGTGCCGACGTGGTACAGATCTACACCGGCCTGATCTACCAAGGCCCGGCGCTAGTGCAGCAGGCAGCACAGGCAATTAAAAGCATGAAGAAATAAGGCTCTAGCGCAGGAATTATCTGCACTGATAGCTCCCAATTAAATAGCAGGCCAATAAGCCCGCCAGCGCCGCGATAACGAAAGCTCTTGCCACGGCTAACGCAATCTGCATCCCTAGAAAACGTGCCTAAAACCTTACATTCTGTGAGCAAACGAAGCAAACAAACCCGGCCTGTTTGACCTAGATCAGACAGCCGGAAAATCCTGTCCGCGAGAGCATCTGCTGAGCGCCAAGCTATTGTCTAATGCCAACCACGTGCAACATCTAGGAACAAGCCACCATGCGACTTAACCTACCAGTCACGGCCCAGGAATACGACTTCCCAGCCAAGAGCATGCTTGTGTCAACGACCGACACCAAGGGCCTCATCACCCACTGCAACGACGCTTTTGAGCAGGTCAGCGGCTATCTCTACGAAGAACTGATAGGCCAGCCACACAATATGATCCGCCACCCTGACATGCCCCCGGAGGCATACAAGGACATGTGGCAAACCATAGGCCGCGGACGGGCCTGGAGCGGCATGGTGAAGAACCGGCGCAAGGACGGCTCCTTCTACTGGGTCGAAGCCAATGTCACCCCCATCATGCACAACGGCAAGCCACGCGGCTACATGTCGGTGCGCACCAAGCCTAGCCGACAAAAGATCCAGGGCGCCGAGCAGTTGTACGCACGCATCCGTGCCGAACGCGAATCCGGCAAGCCGAGCTTTGAACTGCACGCCGGCTCCGTGCGCCTGCTAGGCTGGCGTGGCCTGTTGGGCCGACTGGAGCGTATCTCTTTCACCCAGCGTTACGTGCTGGTGTTGGCGGGCATGGTTGCCGTGGGCCTGACGCCGGTGCTGCTGGGCATGGAAGGCATGGGCGGACGGCTGCTGCAAGTCGCCCTGCAAATCGCCGGCGCCAGCGTGATGGTGCTGTGGTTCAAGCGCCATGTGTCCGATGTGATTGCCGATGCCGAGCAATTTGCCAGCGATATCTCGGGTTGCAATCTCGGCACCACCGTCCCGCAGGACCGCGGCGGCCCGCTGGGTAGCCTGAGCCGCAGCCTGCGGCAGATCCAGATCAACCTGCGCGCCGTGATTGGCGACGTGAAATCAGAGATCAACGGCTTCAGCCAAACGGCGGCCGAAATCGCCGCCAGCAGCCAGGACCTGTCGTCCCGCACCGAGTCCCAAGCCAGCAGCCTTGAAGAAACCGCCGCCAGCATGGAGCAGCTGTCCAGCACCGTGCAGCAGACCGCCGACACAGCCCGACAAGTCGCCCAGCAAGGTGAAAAGAGCAGCAGCGTCGCAACCCGTGGCGGTCAGGCTGTACACCAGGTGGGCGTGGCGATGGAGAACATCAACGCCTCGTCAAAAAAGGTGCAGGAAATCATTGGCGTGATCGAAAGCATTGCCTTCCAGACCAACATCCTGGCCCTGAATGCCGCCGTGGAGGCCGCCCGCGCCGGCGAACAAGGCCGAGGCTTCGCCGTCGTCGCCAGCGAAGTGCGGGCCCTGGCCCAGCGCAGTGCCACAGCAGCCCGCGAGATCCGCGCACTGATCGCGCAGTCGGCCGAACAGGTTGCCGCCGGCAGCAACCAGATGAGCGACGCTGGTCGCACCATCGACGAAGTGGTGGCCTCGGTGAAGGAAGTCGGCGCCTTGATACGCCAGATCACCAACGCCACGCAAGAGCAGTCCCTGGGTATCTCGCAGGTCAACGAAGCGGTGACCCAGCTGGACAGCGTCACCCAGCAAAACGCTGCGCTGGTGGAGCAGTCGGCCGCCTCGGCCGAAGGCCTGAGCGACAGCAGCATGAACCTGGCGCGTGCAGTGCAAATCTTCCATCTGCCCTGAGACATGTGCTGATGTACCTTGCCCCCCAGGCTGACTGGGGCTGTATGCCCCTGGCCGGCAGCCTGCCTGCTTCGGTACTCGACTCGCTGTACAGCCAAATCGCCATCATCGACAAGACCGGCCAGATCCATTACGTGAACCGCGCCTGGCGCGATTTCGGCCACCATGGCCTGCCGCCCGACCATCCCTGGCCAGGTAGCAACTACCTGGACATGTGCCACCTCTACGTCGGTCACAACAAGCCGCCTTCCGGCCCGGTGCTACCCAAAATCCAGGCCGTGCTGGATGGCGACGAAGAAGCCTTCGACTGCGAATACCCCTGCCACACCGCACAGGAAAAGCGCTGGTTCATGGTCCGCATATCGGCCATGCGCGACCACCCTGGGCACTTTGTGGTGTCGCACCAGAACACTACACGGCGCAAGCAGCTGCTGCTGGCCGGCCAGGAAGCGCTGCAGGCCACTGCCCAGCACAGTCAGGCGATTTTGGACAATATGGTGGATGGCGTCATCACCATCAATGCGCAAGGCTTGATGGAGTCCTTCAACAAGGCCGCCAGCAAAATTTTTGGCTACAGCGTGGACGAAGTGCTGGGCCGCAATGTAGCGATGCTGATGCCAGCACCGCACCGCCAACACCACGACGGCTATCTGCGGCATTTCCAGCACACCGGTGAAGCCCGCATCATCGGTGCGCCAAGAGAGGTCGAAGGCCTGCGCAAAAACGGCCAGATATTTCCCATGAGCCTATCGGTGTCGCAGGTGGACCGTGCAGGCCAGCCCACCTTCATCGGCATGGTGCGCGACACCACCCAGCGCCACCGGCAAGATGAGGAAATCCGCCGCCTGGCCTTCTACGACCCGCTGACAGGCCTGCCCAACCGGCGCATGCTGATGGACCGCCTCAAACAAGCCATCGCCAGTGCCAACCGTAGCCGCCAGCACGGCGCAGTGATGTTCCTGGACCTGGACCATTTCAAGCAGCTCAACGACACACGCGGCCACGACGTAGGCGACCTGCTGTTGCAGCAAGTCGCGCTGCGGCTAAACGACTGCATGCGCGAAGTCGACTGCGTGGCCCGCCTGGGTGGTGACGAATTCGTGGTGTTGCTGGAGGCCTTGAGCAGCCACGCCCATGAGGCCGCCACCCAGACCGAAGCCATTGCTAGCAAGATACTGTACGCACTGAGCCAACCCTATACCTTGCGCGAACAGATCCACGAAAGCACGCCCAGCATCGGCATCGTGGTGTTTGCGCAAGACCACACCAGCCAGGACGAATTACTCAAGAAGGCCGACGTGGCCATGTACCAGGCCAAATCGGCCGGCCGCAACACGGCCTGCTTTTTCGACCCCGCCATGCAAGCCGCCGTACTGGCCCATGCCGAACTGGAAAAAGACCTGCGCCAGGGCCTGGCACAAAACGAATTCCTATTGCACTACCAGGTACAGGTGAATGGACAGGGCGTGCCGGTCGGTGCCGAGGCCCTGGTACGCTGGCACAGCCCGCAGCGAGGCCCGGTGCCTCCCGGGCAATTCATTGGGCTGGCCGAAGAAAGTGGGCTGATTCTGCCCCTGGGCCAGTGGGTGCTGGAAACCGCCTGCACGCAGTTGCAGGCCTGGGCCCAGCACCCCGCTACCGCGGGCTGGACCATGGCCGTCAACGTCAGCGCCAGCCAGTTCGCCCAGGCCGACTTTGTGGCCAATGTGGCGGCCGCCCTGCAGCACACCGGCGCCAACCCGCAGCTGCTGAAACTGGAGCTGACCGAGAGCATGCTGGTCAACGATATGGAAGACGTGATTCTGAAGATGAACGAACTCAAAGCCCAGGGCGTGTGCTTCTCGCTGGACGACTTCGGCACCGGCTACTCGTCGCTGTCGCACCTCAAGCGCCTGCCACTGGACCAGCTGAAGATCGACCAGAGCTTTGTGCGCGACATTCTGACCGACCCCAGCGACGCGGTCATCGCCCGCACCATCGTGGCGCTAGGCCACAGCCTGGGGCTGGCGGTGATCGCCGAAGGCGTGGAAACCGCAGCCCAGCGCGACTTCCTGGCCGGCCTGGGCTGCGATGCCTTCCAGGGCTACCACTTTGGCCGACCCGAGCCCGCAGACGCGCTGCAGAAATTTATATAAAACAGGCCGCCAGCGCATATTCCACCTGCGCCAGCAGCTCCTATTTAAATAGCATTACCAGTTCACCAGCGTGCCGTCGTGCTGGAGCCGGTTGACCGGCAGGTAGGCGCGCTGGTACGGGTACTTGGCGGCCAGTTCTTCGTTGATTTCCACGCCATGGCCTATGGTCTCGCCGCAGTGCATGTAGCCGTCCTTGAAGCTATAGCTGTGCGGGAACACCTCGTCGGTCAGCTCGGTGTGGCGCATGTATTCCTGGACACCGAAGTTCGGCACCCAGGTGTCGAAATGCAGGGCCGTGCCCATGCACACCGGCGACAGATCGGTGGCGCCGTGGCAGCCAGTGCGCACCTGGTACAGCGATGCAAAGTCGGCGATGCGGCGCAGATGCGTGAGGCCACCGGCATGCACGATCGTGGTACGGATGTAGTCGATCAGCTGGTTCTGGATCAGGTCCTTGCAGTCCCAGATGGTGTTGAAGATCTCGCCCACCGCCAGCGGCGTGGTGGTGTGCTGGCGGATCAGACGGAACGCGTCCTGGTTCTCGGCCGGGGTTGCGTCTTCCATCCAGAACAGGTGGAACGGCTCCAGCGACTTGCCCAGGCGCCCGGCTTCGATGGGCGTCAGGCGGTGGTGTACGTCGTGCAGCAAATGGATGTCCGGGCCCACGGCCTGGCGCACCGCATCGAACAGCTTGGGCGCGTGCAGCAGGTATTTTTCGCTGCTCCAGTCGTGCTCGCTGGGCAGGTTGCCGTCGGCGGGCTCGTAGAACATATTGCCCTTGCCCACGCCGTAGACCGCTTCCAGGCCGGGCACGCCGCTTTGCGCGCGGATCGCCTTGTAGCCCATCTCCTTGTAGCGCAGCACTTCGTCCACCGTGTGTTCAATATCCTTGCCGTTGGCGTGGCCGTAGACCATCACGCCGGAACGGCTGCGGCCACCCAGCAGCTGGTACAGCGGCAGGTTGGCGGCCTTGGCCTTGATGTCCCACAGCGCGGTGTCGACGGCGGCAATCGCGCTCATGGTCACCGGGCCGCGGCGCCAGTACGCGCCCTTGTACAGGTACTGCCAGATGTCTTCGATCTGGTGCGCATCGCGGCCGATCAGGCAGGGAATGACGTGGTCAGTCAGGTAGCTGACGACGGACAGCTCGCGGCCGTTCAGCGTGGCGTCGCCGATGCCGGTCAGGCCTTCGTCGGTTTCGATCTTCAGGGTGACGAAGTTGCGGCCGGGGCTGCAGACGATCACGCGGGCGTTGGTGATTTTCATAAAGTGTGTGGGTGGTGAAAGAGTGGGTACGGGGTGGGAACCGGCCTCAGCCATTCCAGCCAAGGTGGCCTAAAAAGTCGCGGGTGCGCGCCACGGTGGGGTTGTCGAAGATCTGCGCGGGTGGGCCTTCTTCCATGATGGCGCCGTTCTCGAACACCACCACCCAGTTGGCCACGCGCTGGGCGAAGCTCATCTCGTGGGTGACGACGATCATGGTCATGCCCTCTTGCGCCAGCTTCTTCATCACGTTCAGCACCTCGCCCACGGTCTCTGGGTCCAGCGCCGAGGTGGGTTCGTCGAACAGCATGACTTCTGGCTCCATGGCCAGGGCCCGGGCAATCGCCACGCGCTGCTGCTGGCCGCCGGACAGATTGGCCGGGTAGTTCTGCGCCTTGGACGCCAGGCCCACCTTTTCCAGCAGCTTCATGGCGCGGGCGCGGGCCTCGGCCTCGGGCATGCCGAGCACGGTGATCGGGCCCATGGCCACGTTGTCCAGCGCCGTCTTGTGCGGGAACAGCTCGAAGCTCTGGAACACCATGCCCATGCGCTGGCGCACCTTGCGCACCTCGGATTCCTTGGTCGGCAGCGGCACGCCGTCGAGCAGCACGCGGCCGCCGTTCAGCGTCTCCAACGCATTGGTACAGCGCAGCAAGGTGGACTTGCCCGAGCCCGAGGGGCCGATCAGGCACATCACCTCGCCCTTGTTGACCTGCAGCGAAACGCCGTTCAGCGCCACGAAATCGCCGTACATCTTGCGCACGTTTTCATACACCAGCACGGGCGGCTGGTCGGCACCCTTGCGGGCCAGTGCACTGGGCACAGTCGTTGTGTTCATTCCTTGACTCCGTATTTCTTGTGAATCCAATCGACCAGCTTGGCCTGGGGGTAGCCCATCAGCCAGTACAGCGCAGCCATGGCGGTCAGCATCTCCAGCACGCGGAAGGTCTGCGCGCGGATCTGCATGGAGGTGTAGGCGAGTTCGCTGACGGCGATCACCGAGACCAGCGAGGTGTCCTTGAACAGCGATATCCAGGTGCTGGCCAGCACCGGCAGAATGCGCCGGCCGGCCTGCGGAATCACCACCTTGAACATCGCCTGGCGGCGCGACATGCCCATGGCCAGCGCGGCTTCCATCTGCCCCTTGCGGATCGAGTTGATGCCGGCGCGGAAGGTCTCGGCGTTGTAGGCCGAGATGTTCAGCACCAGGGCCACCAGCGCCGTCGTCAGGGCCGAGAACTGCACGTCAAACGCCATCGGCATCACGTAGAAGGCCCAGTAGATCACCAGGATCAGCGGCAGGTTGCGAAAGAACTCGACGAAGGCCAGCGAAACGTGGTTCAGCAGCTTGTTGTTTGAGAGGCGCATCAGCGCCAGCAGAATGCCGCCCGGCACGGCCAGCAGCATGGTCACGACCGTCAGGCCGACCGTCATCGCAGCGCCTTCCATCAGCGCGCTGCGGTGTGTCCATATGACGTTCCAGTCGAAGTTCATGAGCGCCCCAGGTGTGCGAGTTTGTGGTAAGCGCGGTCGACCACGCGGGTCACCGGGAACAGCAGCAGGAAGTACAACACCATCACCGCGGTGAACACCTCCACCGGCCGGTAGCTCTGGCCGGCCACGGTCTCGGCGCGGTGCATCAGCTCGGGCACGGCGATCACGGTGGCGATGGCCGTGTCCTTGATGGCCATGGTCAGCACCGAGCCAAAGGCCGGCAGCATGCGTATCGTGGCCTGCGGCAGGATGATCTTGCGCAGGATCTGCGCCCGCGACATGCCCAGCGCCAGTCCGGCCCGGGTCTGGCCGGGGCGGATGGACTCGATGCCCGCACGGATAATCTCCGACGCGTAAGCGGCAATGTGCAAGGTCAGCCCCACCAGCGCCGCCCAGAACGGCGGAAAGGTCACGCCGGCCAGGATCGGAAACGCGAAGTAGATCCACACCAGCACCACCAGGATGGGGATGGCGCGCATGGTGTCCACATAGAACACCAGCAGCCGGCTGAGCCAGCGCGGCCCGTACAGGCGCAGCAAGGCGATCACCAGGCCCGCCAGCAAGCTGGTGATGGCGCTGATGACGCTGAGTGCCACCGTGACGCCGAAGCCGCTGGCGAAGAAGCGCCAGTTGTCGATCAGCGGGGAAAAGTCGACGTCCATGGGGGCAGTCCTCAGGTTGCGCCGGCGCTTACTTCAGCGCTTGCGTCATGCGAACTTCTTCGGCTGCCAAAGCCGGCTCCATGCGCTTTTCGACCTCACGCAGCCAGTCCAGATAGACCTGCTCGTTCTTGTTCACACCCATGCCGGTCTTGATCTCGAAGATCTTGCTGTCCTGGCAATTATTTTCCTTGGGGAACACCGCCAGGCCCTTGACCTTCTTGCTGATGTTGGGCCACAGCATGCGGTTCAGCGGCGCCACATCGGAGCGGCCGGCCAGCACTTCTTCGATGGGCGCGACAGAGCCGGAATTGGTCACACCGCGCAGCTTGGCATTCGGGAACTGGGCGCGCACCATGGGCTCTTCGCCAGCACCCGAGAAATAGGCCATGGTGATCTCGGGCTTGTTGAACTCTTCCAGCGTCTTCACGTTGGTGAACTTGGGGTTGTCGGCGCGGCCGAACATGCAGACGCCAGTGCTGGAGAAGGTCACGAAGTCGATGATCTTGGAGCGCTCGGCGTTCTGGTTCAGCGGGCCGATCATGATGTCCATCTGGTTGGCGATCAGCGCCGGCACCTTGGTTTCATGGCTCACCGGCACGGGCTCGATCTTCACGCCCAGCAGCTTGGCGAACTCCTTGCCCAGCAGCCACGACGGGCCGGCCCAGGGTTCGCCCTCGCCGGTGGTGTTCTGCGCCAGCCAGGGCGGGTTGTTGACCACGCCGACACGCAGCACGCCGGCCTTGCGGATCGCGTCGATGCGCGGGCTGGCACCGGGTGCCGGTGGGGTCTGGGCCAGGGCGGCGCTTGAAGCGGCAGCCAGTACCGCGGCGGCGGCGATGATTTTGGCCGCGCCAAGGCGGACAGTGTGGTTCTGCATGTTGTGTCTCCGATAGATGTGTGGATGCGGGAAGCCATCGCGGTCCCGCGCCGCGGCTTACTGGGTGCGTGGCCGCACCCAGCTCACTTGATGTTGTCGATGACGCGCTTTTCGTCTGCGGTCAGGGTGGCCTGCAGCGTCTTTTCTACCTGGCGCAGCCAGTCCAGATACACCTGCTGGTTCTTGTCTACCGCCAGGCCCACGGGCGAGGCTTTTTCCTGGCTGCCCTGGCAGTTGTTGTCCTTGGGGTAGACCACCAGGCCCTTGACCTTCTGGTTCAAGTTGACCCAGGGCACTCGGTTGATCGGCGCCGCGTCGGCCCGCTTGGCCATGATCTCTTCCACCGGCGCGGTGGCGCCCGAGCTGGCCACGGCGCGCAGCTTGGCCTTGGGGAAGCGCTCCTTGACCCAGTTTTCTTCGGCGCCGCCGGTGAAATAGGCGATGGTGATGTCGGGGCTGTTCAGGTCGTCCACCGAGTTCACCTTGGCCAGCTTTTCGTTGCCGGCGCGGCCGAACATGCAGACGCTGGTGCTGGAGTAGACAACGAAGTCCACCACCTTCAAGCGTTCCGGGGTTTCGCCCAGCGGGCTGATCGTCATGTCGACCTGGTTGGCTGCCAGCACCGGCACCTTGGTTTCATGCGACACGGCGACGGGTTGCAGCTTGACCTTCAGCAAGCGCGCGTATTCGGTGGCCAGCAGCCAGGCCGGGCCGCTCCAGGCCGCGCCATTGCCGGTGGTGTTCTCTACCAGCCAGGGCGAGTTTTGCAGCACGCCGACACGCAGCTCGCCGGCTTTCTGGATCGCATCGATGCGCGGGCTGGCGCCCGGGGCCGGCGGGGCCTGGGCCAGCAGCGCGGTGCTGCCGGCAGCCAGCAACAGGCCGGCCAGCCAGTGGCGGGCGGACGTGGAATGCAAGGGCATGAATCTCATGTTGTCTCCTGTTGTTCTGTGCGCGAGAGGCCTAGCGCCAAGCCTGGGCAAATTCGCCGATCACGCGCTCCAGATGGGCGCGCATCGCGGCCCGGGCGGCGATGGGGTCGCGCGCCAGCAAGGCCTTGAAGATGCGCTGGTGGTCCGCATGCGAGGCCAGGCGCAGATCGGGGGTGTGGAAATGGTGTTCGATCTTGGTCCAGACCGGTCCGCGGGCCTGGGCCCACATGGCAGTCACCATCTGCAACAGCACGCTGTTGCCGGTGGACTCGGCGATGCGCAGGTGGAACAGCTGGTCCGCCGCTTCGTTGGCCTCTTTGTCGTCCATGTTGTCGTGCATATCGGTCAGGGCCGAGAAGATCCGGTCCAGGTCGCTGTCCTTGCGGGTTTCTGCCGCTACCGAGGCGATTTCCGACTCAATCAGGCAGCGCGCACGCAGCAGCTCGAAGGGGCCGGGACCGGTCTCGGGCATGTAGGCCGGGGCGGCGCTGGTGCTGCTGGTCTGGGTCACATAAATGCCCGAGCCGCCGCGCACTTCGACCACGCCTTGCAGTTCCAGCGCAATCATGGCCTCGCGCACCGAGGTGCGGCTGACGTCAAAGCGCTCGGCCAGCGCGCGCTCCGAAGGCAGGCGCTCGCCCAACTTGAATTCGCCCTGCGCAATCAGCAGCAGCATTTGCGCTGCCAGCCGCTGGTAGGAGCGGTCCGAGCCGAGTTTTTCGGTCTTGTCGGTCTTCGGGGACGCCGAGCCATCGTCGCTGGGTTGGATCAGTTGCAGTGCCATGGTTTTTTCCAAAGTGGTTGGACCAAATATTAATTGGTAAACCAAAATTTGGTTTAATGGTTTACCACTATGGGCTAATTGGTTGGTCCAGTTGTCCAATGACATCCTTTTTCGCTCTGTCCCTACCAGCCCATGCGCGCACTTTCCCAAGCCTCTCTCGCTACCTTGACCCCCTCCCCGCCATCGCTGCAGCTGCCGCCATACCAGCGCGGCCCCTCGCCGATAGGCGTGGTGCACCTGGGCCTGGGGGCCTTCCACCGCGCCCACCAGGCCGTCGTGTTCGATGCCTTGCTGGGCCAGGGCGACCCGCGCTGGGGAGTGCTGGGCGTGGCCATGCGCAGCACCGAGCTCGCCGATGCGCTGGCCGCACAGGACGGCCTGTACGCGCTGCAGATCGCCAGTGCCGAGGGGCGCCGCTGGCAGGTGGTGGGCGCGCTAAGCCAGACCTGCGTGGCCGCGCGCGAACCTGGGCAGGTGGTGGCCGCCATCGCCGCGCCCAGCACCCGCTGGATCACACTGACCGTCACCGAAAAAGCCTATGGACCCGAGCTCGCCGCCCTGCTGCTCCAAGGCCTGGCGGCACGGCAGGCGGCGGGCCTGGGCGGACTGACTATCGCCTCTTGCGACAACCTCACCGGCAACGGCCACAAGCTGCGCCAGCTATGCCTGAATGCGGCGGAGAAAACCGACCCCGCGTTGGCGCAATGGATAGACCTTCAATGCCGCTTCCCGAACAGCATGGTCGACCGCATCGTGCCGGCCGCCACCGCGCAGCACCGCGCCGACGCCGCCCAGGTGCTGGGCCTGGAAGACGCCTGCGCGCTGGGCACCGAAGGCTTCTGGGAATGGGTGATCGAAGACAACTTTGTCGACCCACAAGACGCCGCCTTGCTGGCCTCTGCCGGCGTGCAGGTGGTGCAGGAGGTGCTGCCTTTCGAAGAGGCCAAGCTGCGCATGCTGAACGGCAGCCACACGGCCATCGCGCTGATGGGCGCGGTGATGGGCCTGCCCACCGTCTCCGACTGCGTGGCCCAGCCGGACATCCACTGGTTCGTCCACCACCTGATGACCGAAGTGGTGATGCCGCAGCTGCAGCGCCCGGGCTTGCCGGCCTACCGCGACGCGCTGCTGGCGCGCTTTGCCAACCCCGACCTGCGCCATAAGGTGCACCAGATCGCCTCCGACAGCTCGCTGAAGATTCCGCTGCGCTGGCTGCCGACCATCCAGGCCCGTGTCGCCGCCGGCGCGCCGGTCGAGCCCCTGGCCTTTGCCAGCGCCGTGTGGCTGCGCTACCTGCTGGCCGAAGACGATGCCGGCCAGCCGTATGCGATATCGGACCCGCTGGGCGCCACCCTGCAGGCGCTGGCACAGCAGCACCGCGGCGACGCTGCAGCCACGGTCCAAGCCGTGTTGGCCCAGCCCTCCGTCTGGGGCGCCGACCTGCCCCACAGCCCGCAATGGACTGCCCGCGTGACCCACTGGCTGCAACGCATCCAGACCGGCAGCGTGGCCGCCGCACTGGCCGAGCTGCGCAGCAGCCTCGCATCCTGAATTTCCACCAACCCGAGTCTCACCCATGCTGAACAACACACCCCCTATCCAAGACCAGGTCGCCCTCGTAACCGGCGCCAACGCCGGCATGGGCTTGGCCACCGTCCGCGCGCTGCTGGAGGCCGGCTACCGCGTGGCCGCCACCGACCTGCACACCGAGCAGGTAGCCAGCGCCCTGGCCGCGCACGGCGACCGCCTGGCCTGCTTCGTCATGGACGTCAGCGACTACGCCCAGGTGCAGACCGCCTGCGACCAGATCGAGGCGCACTTTGGCCGCATCGATGTGTGTGTCAACAACGCCGGCTTCCTGCAGTACGCCAACTGCGAGCAAACCACGCCCGAGCTCTGGCACAAGACCTTGCGCATCAACCTGGACGGCGTGTTCTTCGTCAGCCAGCGCGTGGCACCGGGCATGAAGGCGCGCGGCTTTGGCCGCATCGTCAACATGTCGTCGTACGGCGCCAAGACCGGCGGCCTGTCGCCGCTGCCAGCCTATGCGGCCAGCAAGGGCGGCATCATTTCGCTGACCTTCAGCTTCGCCCGCGAATACGCGCCGTTCGGGGTCACCTGCAACGCGCTGGCGCCGACCTTCGTGAAGACCCAGATGCTGACCGAGCAGGTCAGCGCCGAGCGCCAGGCCGAGCTGCGGCAGAAGATCCCGGTCGGCCGCTTCTGCGAGCTGGAAGAGCTGGCGCACAGCGTGCTGTTCCTGGCGCATCCGCTCAGCGGCTTCATCACCGGCGAGGTGCTGGACCTGAACGGCGGTCTGCAGTTCGATTGAGGAATCTGCACAAAATATGCCGCCAGCGCAGATTCCACCTGCGTAAGCAGCTCCTATTTACATAGCATTGCAAGGCAGACACCTCCGGTTACATCCGGTGTAGACACCGTCCGACATCGGCTCTAGCATCCCTGGATGGATGGTTTCCACATTCCACAGGAGGCTTTATGCAAGTGCAACCTTATCTTTTCTTCAACGGCCGCTGCGAAGAAGCTCTGGCTTTTTACAACGAGGCACTGGGCGCCGAGGTCACCATGCTGATGCGCTATTCCGAAGCCCCCGGCGGCTGCCCAGAAGGCATGCTGCCACCGGGCTTCGAGAACAAAATCATGCATGCCAGCATGCGCGTAGGCGAAGCGGTGGTGATGGCCTCGGACGGTAACAGCACCGAGCCGGCAAGCTTCAAAGGCTTCTCGCTGTCGCTGGACGCCAAAGATGGCGCGCATGCCGAAAAGCTGTTCAACGCACTGAGCCAGGGCGGCCAGGTGCAGATGCCCCTGGGCAAGACCTTTTACGCGTCCAGCTTTGGCATGGTAGCCGACAAGTTCGGCGTGTCCTGGATGGTCATTGTGATGCCCTAGCAGGAGACACGCATGCTCTACACCGGCAGCTGCCACTGCGGCAAGATCCGCTTCACCGTGGACGGCGAAATCAAGGGCGCCATGGAATGCAATTGCTCGATCTGCGTGCGCAAGGGTTCGCTGATGTGGTTCGTGCCGCGCGAGCAGCTGCAGCTACAGACAGCCGAGGAAGACATGGCCACCTACCTGTTCAACAAGCATGTGATCAAGCACCACTTCTGCGCCAGCTGCGGCATCCATCCGTTTGGTGAAGGCGCCGACCCCAAAGGCAATCGCATGGCCGCCATCAACATCCGCTGCCTGGAGGGGCTGGACCTGGCGGCTATCCCGGTGCAGCACTACGACGGTCGCGCTGCCTGAGCCGGCTTACTGGCGCGCGGTGCGGATATTCGGCGGCGGCGTGCCGGGGTAGCTGGTGTGTTGTAACCGGAGCGCGCTGTGTCTGCTCTGCAGCGTTAACGGTCCTTAGACGTGCGAGCGCGAATGCCTGCTTGACTTCGTAGACCCGACGGTCAGCCTCAAAGGAAGATGCTGGCGATGCTTCATCGCAAACCTTGCATTCGCTGGCACCTGACTTGGCTACACGGCCTGCTTCGCGTCAAGCAGCGCAACTCGAGGGATTACTTCAGCAGACGGGTACAACTTCTCTAGTACGCCGATCACCTCATTTACAAGCTGGGCGTAGTCGGGCTCAACGGACTGCAGTGACCGATGCGCCATCCGCAGGATTCGATGCAGCCTGAAGACCGAACTGTTCTATCCTCGGGACTGGAAGAGAACCACCGTTGAACAATTCATTGAGGTGGTGGATTCCTACATCCGCTGGTACAACGAGAAGCAGATCAAGATCTCCTTGGGCTCTCTCAGTCCTATCGAATACCGGGTGAGCCTCGGGCTAGCGGCATAAAACCAGTCCAAGTTTTTATCCACCCCCCAATGGGCGCCCATGGCGTACTACCAGCTAACCCATTGGTTGGGTCATCGTCAGTTCAGGTGAGCACTCCGTACAATTTGCCTAGAGAGTTGCTTTGATTAATCAGATTCTCTCAAGAATCAGTGCAATGCCCTGACCCACACCAATGCACATAGTGCAGAGTGCATAGCGCCCGCCTGTGGCATGCAGGCGGTTGATGGCAGTGGTGGCCAGGCGGGCACCACTGGCGCCCAGCGGGTGACCGAGTGCAATGGCGCCGCCCCAGGCGTTAACGCGTTCGTCGTCATCCTGCAGACCCAACTGACGTAGAACTGCCAGGCCCTGCGCGGCGAATGCTTCGTTCAGCTCAATTACATCCAGCTGCGCCAGCGTCAGGCCAGTGAGGGTCAGCACTTTTTCGGTTGCGGGTGCCGGGCCGATGCCCATGATTCGCGGGGCTACACCGACAGTAGCCATGCCCACTACACGGGCGCGTGGTGTCAACCCGTGTTTGGCAGCGCTGGTTTCATCGGCTAGCAGAAGTGCGCAGGCGCCATCGTTCACGCCCGAGGCATTGCCCGCCGTCACCGTGCCGCCAGGGCGCACCACGGGCTTGAGTTTGGCCAGTGTTTCCATGCTGGTGGCACGCGGGTGCTCGTCAGTGTCCACTACGATGGCATCGCCCTTTTTTTGCGGAATGGTGACGGCGGTGATTTCACGCGCCAGATGCCCAGCCTTTTGGGCGGTCACAGCGCGTAGTTGGCTGAGCAGGGCCATGGTGTCCTGGTCTTCGCGACTGATCTGGAAGTCGGTCGCCACGTTCTCTGCGGTTTCGGGCATGGAGTCCACGCCGTACTGTTCCTTCATCAGCTTGTTGATAAAGCGCCAGCCAATCGTGGTGTCGTGCACTGCGTTGCTGCGGCTGAAGGCGGATTCGGCCTTGGGCATGACGAAGGGCGCGCGGCTCATGCTCTCTACGCCGCCGGCGATCATCAGGCCGGCCTCGCCGGACTTGATGGCGCGGGCTGCTGTGCCCAGGGCGTCCAAGCCCGAGCCGCATAAACGGTTTACTGTGGATCCAGGCACCACCAGCGGCAGGCCCGCCAGCAAACTGCTCATGCGTGCCACGTTGCGGTTGTCTTCTCCCGCTTGGTTGGCGCAGCCGTAGATCACATCGGTGACCGCAGCCCAATCAACGTTCGGGTTGCGCGCCATCAGCTCCCGGAGGGGAATGGCGCCGAGGTCATCGGCACGCACGCTGCTCAGGTCTCCGCCGTAGCGGCCGAAGGGGGTGCGAATTGCATCACAAATGAAAGCTTGGTTCATGGGGTGTTCGATACTGATTTATTTAACGTCGGCATTTAAACCTGGATGGGCAAGCCTACGAGACGCTCTAGTTCGTTGTGCTCCAACCCATCCACCTTGTCGATAAGCTTGAGACCCTGCGGCGTGCATTCCAACGTCGCCAGGTCGGAGTAGATGCGTTTGACACAGGCGATTCCGGTCAATGGATAGTTGCAGGCATCGACCACCTTACTTTCACCCTTTTTGGTTAAGAGATCCATCATCACCCAGGTCTGCTTGGCACCGATGGCCAGGTCCATGGCGCCGCCCACGGCTGGGATGGAGCCGGGTTCGCCGGTGCTCCAATTAGCCAGATCGCCGGTGGCGGAGACCTGGAAGGCACCCAGCACGCAGATATCCAGGTGGCCACCACGCATCATGGCGAAACTGTCGGCATGGTGGAAGAAGGCGCCACCTCTCAACAGCGTCACCGGCTGCTTGCCGGCGTTGATAAGGTCGTAGTCTTCCTCGCCGGCAGCGGGGGCCGGGCCCATGCCGAGGATACCGTTTTCGCTGTGCAGTACCACCTCTATGTGAGCCGGGATATGGTTGGCGACCAGGGTGGGTTGGCCAATGCCGAGGTTCACATAGGCGCCATCGTGGATGTCCTGTGCAACGCGCTGGGCGAGTTGGTCTTTGCTGCGTTTTTGGTAGTTGCTCATGGTGTGTCTCTGGCTCAGGCAGCTTGTTTGAAGCCACCAGCCTGGGTGGCCAAGTGGTCAATCTTCACGATCTTGGATACGTGTATGCCGGGCGTGACGATCGCTTCGGGGTCTAGGGAGCCCAGTTCCGCAATGGAATGCACAGTCGCGACGGTACGCTTGGCGGCGGTGGCCATCACCGGGCCAAAGTTGCGTGCCGCCTTGCGGTAGACCAGGTTGCCCCAGCGGTCGCCGCTTTCGGCCTTGATGAGGGCCACATCGCCGTAAATCGGGTACTCCAGCACATAGGGCTTGCCGTTGATGAACCGGGTTTCCTTGGCGCATCCGTCGGCGTTCCTGGCCAGCTCGGTGCCAAAGCCAGTGGGCGTGAAGAATGCACCGACACCGGCACCGGCCGCGCGCAAGCGTTCGGCCAGGTTGCCCTGGGGTACCAGTTCAAGTTCGATCTGGCCACTGCGGTATAGGCCGTCGAACACCTGACTATCAGCCTGACGCGGAAAGCTGCAGATGATCTTGCGTACCCGACCAGCTTTGAGGAGTGCAGCTAACCCGGTTTCGCCATTGCCGGCGTTGTTGTTGACTACGGTGAGGTCTCGGGCACCCTGTTCGATCAGACCCTCTATCAGTTCATTGGGAATGCCGGCAGTACCAAAACCACCGATCAGTACCGTGGCCCCGTCGTGGATACCTGACAATGCCTCGGTGACCGAGGCGGCGATTTTGTTGATCATGGTTGTACGCCGGTCTTGACGGGGTTGAGGACAAAGTCGTAGTTCAACGTGTAAAACGGCCGATCCATCGGAGTGCCGTCTGGAGTAGTTCCTGTTTCGTGTTTGACCCAGTCGGAAATCAATGTCGAGCGGACACCAAAGACTGCATCAGAATCCAGATACTTGTCATGGTCCCTGAATACATGGGTGATCAAGCGCTCAAAGCCTGGTGCCGCCAGCATGAAATGCAGGTGGGCCGGACGCCAGGGGTGGCGCCCTAGCGCGTCCAGCATGTCTCCGACTGGGCCATCGTGGGGAATCGGGTAAGGCTCTGCCAGGATGGAGCGAAAGTGGTAGCGGCCGTCGGCGTCGCTGACGAACCGTCCTCGAGCGCGATGTTCATGCTGCCCGGCTTCTGTTGGAGGGCGT
Organism: Rhodoferax sp. GW821-FHT10B06; assembly: GCF_059415605.1. NCBI lineage: Bacteria > Pseudomonadati > Pseudomonadota > Betaproteobacteria > Burkholderiales > Comamonadaceae > Rhodoferax > Rhodoferax sp. GW821-FHT10B06. The sequence continues at coordinate 44,377 of NZ_JBWKNO010000026.1, forward strand.
TGAACGTCGTAGTAGCCGTCCTCGTCCGACTGCCATACGTCCATGGATACACCGGCCAACCCGTTTCCTTGCGGATCTGTAACCCTTCCTTGTACAAAACAAGGCTCACCTCCTGCGCCATTCGACATATCGGCCCCCAATGGATAGTCAGGAGCGCCTTCGATAAAAAATGGACCAAAAACAGTTGCCTCTGTGCATCCCGCAGGTTTGATATTGTTCTGCGAGGTCACCAAGGTAGATAAGCCCAGAACATCGGACAGGAGGATGAATTCTTGTCGAGCGTCATCGGTAATGTGGCCGGTGGCGGTCAAGAACTGAATTCCTTTGAACCACTCGTCTTCGGTCAGGTTAATTTCGCGCGCAAAGGAGTGAAGGTGTTGCACCAGGCTGGTTATGACCTGCCGGAGTCTGTCATCTTTACAGTTGGCGATGGATGCGAGGACGGCCTGTGTGATGGTGTCTTCGTTGATGTTGCGCATGGGCTTGTCTCCAATGGTGCTTATGCATTTGTACAGCCAATACGTTACTACTGCGTCCTGCGGAAAAAAATACTCTATAGTGAAATCAGTTTTCCACTAGATGGGGTAATCCGAAATGGACCGCTGGGCGCAAGTTGAATTTTTTGTACAGGTCGCAGAACTCGGGAGCCTGTCGCGTGCAGCGGAAAAACTGGATATGTCCAACGCGGCAGCAAGCCGTACCTTGCAAGCTTTGGAAGAGCGACTTGGGGCACGGCTGGTTGAACGGACTACACGGCGCCTATGGCTCACGGAGGTGGGAACGGTATTTCACCGCCGTTGTGTTGCCATGATGGCCGAGATGGCCGAAGCTGAGGCAGTTGTGCAAGAAACCAACTTGCAACCTAGCGGGGTGCTGCGGGTTACGAGTTCTGTGTCTTTCGCGATGATGCATATAGCACCAGGCTTGCCAGAATTTAATCGTCGCTATCCTCAGCTCAGCGTACAGATAGTGGCTGCAAATCGTTACCCTGACTTCATTGAGGCGGGGATTGATGTTGCCATCCGTACCCGCGAATACGAGGGCGATTCAGGAATTACGGTGCGCCGGCTTGCGCACACGCGCCGCGTGCTCGCCGGCTCTCCTGGGTATTTGAAGGAGCATGGGGCACCCAAGACGCCAGACGACTTGAAGCGGCATCGGTTGCTTGTCTATAACCTTGCGAATGACCCCTATGTGTTGCACTTCAGTCGTGGCGAGGAGCGATGCAACACCTCTATCACCAGTATGCTGGATTCAAATGAGGGCCAGGTAATCTGTGCTGCGGGTCTTGCCGGTTTGGGCTTAGTGATCCAACCGCTCTACATCATCTACGACGAGATCGTTGCGGGTCGTTTGGTGCCTGTGTTAACCGACTGGGAGCTCCCCTCGTTAACCATCAATTTTGCTTACCAAAGCAGGCGCCACCAACCCGCCAAAATTAGGGTGTTCACCGAGTTTTTTCTTCAACGATTTGAAGACCAAGAACTTGGAAAAAAATGGGCATCTTCGCTCCGTTAGCCGACCACGAATTTGGTCTTAACAATCTTTGCCGAACGCAGGCAGGATAGTCGTAAGACTAATAAGCGCTAGTGAATCCGGTGCCAAATTAGCCAAGGTGGCTGAAGTTTGCCACCATTGGTCCTACGTGAAACCCTTTGCAATTATTCCTGGTGAGCAGGTCTGATTGAATGACGGGCCTGACCATGTCGGGAAAGGATTGGGCAAGCAATACACGCCGCTTAACTTGCAATCCAGGTCAAGTCTTTCTTTTACTGTGGCGGCCGAAAACGGTGCCCCCAGACGCACATCCGATGTGAACACCCGTTCCACGACTTGATAAGTCGCAATTGTTGTGGGCCGAAGAATCGCGGATATCCAGCGACAAGCTGGAAATACATCGCAATGACTCTAGTAGCAATGGGTATCCCCGGTAAACGTATTCGGGTCAAGAAGTCGGCTTCACTGATATTTCCATAAACAGGAAAAGATATTTCCAAATACGCTCTTTTTTGCCGCTGGGTGTGAATATATAGTTGCGCTCAAGGTCAGTTAGCAAAGCAGAAATCAGGAGGCACGGAGCGAAATCTCCGACACGAAAATGGACAACCGAATCTTTCAACATGTTGCGGTACCGGGTGTTGGGACGCTATGCGCGGAGTCCATTGCCGCCTGTCCGCCTGGATTCAGCTATCGCAGCTGGGCGGGAGGCTAGGGTCATGATCAAACACATAGTCATGTGGAATGTGCGTGGCGAGACCGTCGAAGCGCGCCAGAAAGCGGCACTGTTTGTGAAGAGCCGGTTTGACACTTTGGTAGGTGTGATCCCAGGGATGAAATACCTAGAAATTGGTTTGGATGTGAGCGACGTCGACTATGCCTGCCATGTTGTCCTCTACTCTGAATTTGACTCCCAGGAAGCCCTTGATGCATATGCCTTGCATCCTGACCATTTAAGAATCCGCAAGGAGCTTGGAGACATCCGCACCTCTCGTCACCAAGTCGACTACATCGCTAAGGCTGAGTGATATGAGCATCAAAGATTTCATTTTCACGGCTCAGCCTTCGCGGGTGGTTTTTGCAAAGGGTTGCCTCGGACTCTTGGCTGAGGAGGTTAAGGCGCTGGGTGCACGCCGAGCATTGGTCTTGTGCACGCCTCAGCAGCGCGACCAGGCGCAGCTGGCCAATGACCTGCTAGGTGACATGGGGGCCGGGATTTTTGATCGTGCAGAAATGCATGTACCTATTGAAGTGGCGCGACGAGCTCGGGAGTACGCCAAAGCGGTTGATGCCGACTGTGCGGTTGCCATAGGGGGCGGATCAACCATTGGCCTGGGAAAGGCCATTGCACTGGAGTCCTCGCTGCCGATCATTGCAATACCTACAACTTATGCAGGCTCCGAAATGACACCGATTTATGGAATCACGGAGTCCGGAGCGAAGAAAACTGGGCGAGATATCCGCGTTCTTCCTAAGACTGTGTTGTATGACCCCAATCTAAGTGCGGGCTTACCAGTGGGAATGTCAGTTGTGAGTGGAATGAACGCCATAGCGCATGCAGCGGAAGGCCTGTACGCCAAAGACGGAAATCCCGTGATGTCGTTGATGGCGGAAGAAGGGATCCGTGCCTTGGCCAACGGGCTCAAGGGCATAGTTTTGAACTCATTCGATATGGATGCACGAAGCGAATGCTTGTATGGCACGTGGCTGTGCGGCACTGTACTCGGGCATGTGGGTATGGCTTTGCATCACAAGCTGTGCCATGTGCTTGGAGGAAGCTTCAATCTTCCGCATGCAGAAACCCACACCATCATCTTGCCGCATGCCCTTGCTTACAACACTGACGCCGCTCCAGAAGCGATGCAGCGGATAGCGAGAGCGCTGGGGGCATCCAGTGCGGCAGAGGGGGCATTCGACCTGGCTAAGCAATTGGGTGCGCCAACGGCTTTACGGGATATTGGACTCAAGGAAGCGGATCTGGAATCGGCATGCAAGATTTCGCTGTCCAACCCCTATTGGAATCCTAGACCCATCGAAGAGGAGGCGTTGATGATGCTTCTTCGACACGCTTGGACTGGTCAAAGGCCAATTACCTAAAGCCAGCGCCAAGATGGATATCGGCACGTGCAGTAGCCAACACCCACAAATTCACGATTTAAAAAGGAGACAGTCATGGGCAAGTTGATAGGAGATGAAACCAAATTCGGTGTGGCGTGCCTCGGTATTACCCACCCCCACACGTCTGGTCGCGTCAGAGCGCTGCAGCGCTTGTCGAATGCGCAGATGCTGGGCGCGTATGACGACAGCCCACTGCTCAAGCCATTCACAGAGGCGATGGGCATCGAGGCACGCAGCAAGCAGGACATATTGGACGATCCCAATGTGCATGCCATCTACGTGCATTCGAAAAGCAACAAGATGGCAGATTTGTCGATCGAGGCGCTAGAGGCGGGCAAAGCTGTACTCTGTGAGAAACCCGCCGGACGCAACTCCGCTGATGCACGGCGCATTGTGGATGCAGTGAAGCGCACCAACGGGATCTTGCAGGTGGGTTATTGCTGGCGCTTTTCACCAGCCGTGGATGCCATGCAGCACGCACTGCAAACGGGTCGCCTGGGCAAAGTGTTGCAGGTGCGTGCCCACGGAGGATGTTCACATGACGAGGCCGACACAAACCACATGAAGCAGCCGGAGGATATCGGTGGTGCGATGTTCGTAATTTCCTGCCATTTGTTTGATCGTGTCATTCACCACTTTGGTATGCCCCTGTCGGTGAATGCCCGGATCACCAAGTTTCCGGGGGCCATGGGACCCACATCACGCGAAGACGCGGCAGGTGCGGTACTCAACTATGCCGACAAGATCGTCGTGGTGGACTTCTTTTCGTGGGATCCGCTGCCTTGGCTGGAAACCTGGGATATCACCGCCTATGGCACAGAAGGTGTCATGCAGTCGTGCCCATCGCCCTCGAGTTATCGGATCTACGACAAGGGCAACCGCGGCGTGCCCGAGGGTTGGACCGAATGGAGCGAAACCAGTTTCCCTATCAACTGGGCTTCCAAAAAAACCGTGTACTCGCCGGAGCTGGCAGAAATAGGCAACCCAGTTTTCTTCGACCGCGAGCTCGCCGCCTTTCATAGATCCGTGCGCCATGGTGCGCCTGTGGTCATCCCCGCGACTCAAGCGCTCAACATCAGCACACTGATCGAAGCCTTGTTCGCCTCTTCTAAAAACGCTGGTGCAGAGGTCTTACTGTGAACACGACTACCCCCGAACTACTCGCCGCATACTGGACACTAGCCGGCGACGTCTATCCTGGCGCGCCGACCGAGGTCAGTGCCTTTTCGCTGCAGGAACGCGCAGCAGCTGCTTCCAAAGCGGGCTATACCGGTATGGGTATCGTCCATGCTGACTTGATGGCCAATGCTGCCAAGATGGGGTTTTCTGGCATCAAATCGGTGCTGGCGGACAACGGAATCCAGCACGTTGAAGTTGAATTCCTGTCCGACTGGTTCGTCGACCCAGCCGACCCTCGGCGCAAGGTTTCGGATCAGATGCGCCGTGAACTCTTCGAAGCCGCTGCCACTTTGGGTGCCCGGAACTTCAAGATTTCACCGGCACTGTTTGATGAAACCCCACCCAATATCCCCTTGTTGCGAGACGAGTTTGCGCGTTTGTGCGAAGAAGGGCGGCAAGTTGGAACCGATGTCGTCATCGAAATGATGCCCTTCACCAACGTCAAGACGATCGACACCGCCATGGCCATCATCGCCGGAGCCGACCAATCCAACGGAGGGCTTCTGCTGGACATTTGGCATCTGGAGCGTGGTGGCATGGATTGCAGCGAAATCGCAAAAATTCCAGCGCGCTTCTTGAAAGCCATTGAGCTCGATGATGCAGACAAGGACGTGGTGGGAACGTTGTTTGAAGACACCCGCTTTGGTCGACGGCTGTGCGGTGAAGGCAGCTTCGATTTGCCAGGTTTCATCAAGGCGGTCCGCGCCGCTGGTTTTAGCGCACCTTACTACGGTGTTGAAATCATCTCCGAAGCCTTTCGAAAACAACCACTGGATGTGATGGCGCGCACCTCTTTCGATAGCACCATGCGCCTTTTCAAAAATCTGGCCGTCTAATTTTTACCTGGAGACTTTCAAGATGATTCGAGTTGCTGTACTGGGTGCGGGTCGCATCGGACAAATCCACGCGGCCAATGTTGCCGCCAATCCCCGCGCGACACTGATCGCTGTCGTCGACCCTGTTGCAGCCGCGGCAGATGCTTTGGCTGCTACGTTGGGCTGCGAGGCATCTACTGATGCAGCGGTAACGATTGCTCGCGCCGATGTGGATGCCGTGGTGATCGGCACACCTTCCGATACCCATGCCCACCTGATGCTGCTCGCAGCACGGGCTGGCAAAGCGGTGCTGTGCGAGAAGCCTGTGGACAATGATCTGGCCAAGGTGGATGCCGCCATTGCGGAGCTCAAGCAACTGAACGCCAAAGTCATGATGGCCTTCAACCGCCGTTTCGACCCCAGCAACGTCGAGCTGCGCAAAGCCATCGATGCGGGTCAGATTGGTGATGTCCGTCAGGTCATCATCACCAGCCGTGACCCAGGCTTGCCACCACGTGAATATGTTGCCCACTCGGGTGGAATTTTTCGCGATATGGCCATTCATGATTTCGATATGGCACGCTTTCTTCTTGGCGAAGAGCCCACCGAGGTGTATGCCAAGGCCAGCCGCGTGGTCAACAAGGCGCTGATGGAAGAGTTCAACGATTACGACACTTTGATGGTGGTGATGCAGACCGCATCTGGCAAACAGTGCCACATCAACTGCTGCCGCGAAGCGGTGTATGGCTACGACCAGCGTTTTGAAATTCTCGGCTCCACCGGAATGCTGATGAACGACAACCTGCGACCCAGTACCGTGCGTCGCTACAACGCGACCGAGACCGAAGCCCTACCGCCTCTGCTGAATTTCTTTCTGCAGCGCTACACGGATGCCTACCGTAATGAGCTGGATGCCTTCTTAAAAGCACTGCAAGAAGGCAGTGCGATGCCCACCACGCCGTGGGATGGCCGCCAGGCATTGCTGCTGGCCGAGGCCGCGATGGAATCGGTAGCTACCGGTCGATCTGTCGCTGTGTAGGCACAGCTACAAGCCCACTTTCGAATCACACCCCGAGGGACGGCTCGGGGTGCGGGAGAACCTTTTCCGTCCGCAGCCTATTTATCAAAACCATTTGGAGACAAGTATGAAAGTCAATCGCAAAATCCTAGTCACCGCCATGTTGACCGCCGCTAGTTCCGCCTCCATGGCGCAACTCGTTGGTGTTAGCTGGTCCAATTTCCGCGAAGAACGCTGGACCACCGATGAAAAAGCCATCAAAGACCAACTTGCCAAATCGGGTGCAACCTATGTGGCGGCAGATGCTGCAGCATCCCCGGAAAAGCAGTTGGCAGACATTGATGGTCTGATCAGTAAAGGAGCCAAGGTCTTGATGATCCTGGCGCAGGATAAAGATGCTATTGCTCCAGCACTGGCTAAGGCAAAGGCCCGGGGTATCCCCGTCATTGCGTATGACCGCCTTTTCGAGTCACCCGAGGTTTTCTATATTTCCTTCGACAACAAGGAAGTCGGCCGTTTGCAAGCACGGGCCATCTACGCAGTGAAGCCCAAAGGCAATTACGCGATGATCAAGGGTGCGTCTACCGACCCGAACGCCAACCTGCTGCGCGAAGGTCAGCAAGAGGTGCTGGCTGAAGCCCTCAAGAAAGGCGACATCAAAATTGTTGGAGAAGAGTACACCGACGATTGGAAGCCAGAAGCCGCACAGAAAAACATGGAGCAGATTCTGACGAAGGCCGGTGGCAAGGTGGATGCGGTAGTGTCATCCAATGACGGCATGGCTGGCGGCGTCGTGGCGGCATTGTCGGCGCGTGGCTTGACCGGTGTACCAGTCTCAGGCCAGGACGGCGACCATGCAGCACTAAACCGCGTTGCATTGGGAACGCAAACCGTGTCGGTGTGGAAGGATTCGCGTGAATTGGGCCGCGAGGCTGCAATCGTGGCCGTGGCGTTGGCCAAAGGTCAGCCGGTCCAGGGAGCGTCGATGTTCAACGGTGGCGAAAAGAAAGTCAGCATGAACTCCATCCTGCTCAAACCCCAGCCGATTACCAAAGACAAGCTGGATCTGGTCATCAAGGGTGGTTGGATCAGCAAGGATGTTGCATGCAAGGGCGTTGACAAAGCCACAGGGCCCGCAGCCTGCAAATAACGCGCAATTGCGCGGGCTGATGGCGCCGCGAATCGCATCGTCGACGCTGTCAGCCGATTTTCATCTTTAACCATATTGAGGCATCCACATGCGATCCCTACGAGAAAAACTACAAATCAGCACGCTTGACCTGCGGCTGCTCATCATGGCAGGAGTGTTGGTGGCGATGGCATTGTCATTCCATGCGGTCACCGGCATATTTTTGACCCCTGAAAATCTGTACAACGTTGCCCAGCAATCGGCCGTGGTGGGTATTGTTGCCGCGGCTGTGGGGTTGGTGATTGTTTCCAGGCAAATCGATCTGTCGGTCGGATCTGTTATGGCAACCGTTGGCGTCGCAATGGCGTTCCTCATGTACAGCAAGGGCTGGCACTGGGTACCAGCCAGTTTGATTGGCCTGGTGCTGTCGTTGGCCATCTACCTGTATCAGGGGTGGCTAACCGCCTATCTCGGAGTGGCATCGTTTGTAGTGACTTTGGGCGGATTGGTCTCGTTTCGTGGTATTGCATTTCTGTTTTCTGATGGCCGTACACAGCCCATCACGGACCCAACTTTTTTACTGATCGGTGGCGGGCTGGATGGTGCGATTGGTGTCACTGCCAGTTGGGTCGTTGGTTTACTGGCTAGTACATTGATTCTGTGGAACATATTTCAGCGCCGCAGCGCTTCTGCTCGACATGGGTTGGCGACCCGACCACTGATCGTGGAGCTCGCATTTGCAGGGTTTTTCGTGGCGATCATTCTGGGTTTTGTTGCAGTCATGTGTGCTTACCAAATACCGAGTAAGAAGGTCCCACAAGGCATACCTAATCCGGTCTTGATATGGGCTGTGGTGGTGGCTGTGATTGCCTTCATCATCAATCGCACTGCGTTCGGGCGCTATATCTTTGCCATAGGCGGCAATCCTGAAGCTGCCACCCTGGTTGGCATTCCGGTCAAATGGGTCACTCTCAAGACCTTTCTGCTGCTGGCTGTGATGACCACGATCGCTGCCATGGTCGCCATATCCCGCTTGAACGCCGGAACGGCTTCGCTGGGGACCGGTATGGAGCTGTATGCGATTGCTGCCGCCGTAATCGGTGGGGTGGCCCTGGCCGGGGGCAGTGGCACGGTGTTGGGCACTGTGCTGGGGGCGCTCATCATCCAGTTTTTGGAAAGCGGCCTGCTGCTGCTCGACGTGGGTGTTGGGCAGCGCTTGGTCATCATTGGTCAGGTGTTGATCGTTGCCGTTGTTTTTGATGTGGTCTATCGTCGTGCAACCGGAGAGCGTCTATCATGAGCCAAACTACCCTAACCCCCTTGGTGGATATTACCAACGTCAGCAAGGCCTTTGGCGGTGTCCATGCGGTGGAACGTGTCAGCGTCAAACTCTACCCTGGCGAAGTGGTTGCGCTACTAGGGCACAACGGTGCGGGCAAGTCCACACTGATGAAAATGCTGGCTGGTGCCTACCCTATCGACAGTGGCGAGATTTCCATCAATGGGCAAGCGGCCAAAATCGAAAGTCCCTCAGACTCGCAAAATCTGGGCGTCGAGACTATTTACCAGACGCTTGCATTGGCCGACAACCTAGACAGCGTCGCCAACTTGTTTCTGGGCCGTGAATTGAAGACCCGCTGGGGGACGTTGGACGACTACGCGATGGAAAAAGCAGCCCGCGAAGTATTCCAGCAACTGAATCCCAATTTCAAAAACATTCGCGTGCCCGTGCGTTCACTATCAGGTGGCCAACGCCAAGTCGTTGCAATCTCCCGGGCCATCTACTTCAAGGCGAAGGCTTTGGTGATGGATGAGCCTTGTGCCGCATTGGGTCCGGAGGAAACTCGTATGGTTCACGAGCTAGTGCGTAAGCTCAAAGCCAACGGTGTAGGCATTTTTCTGATTTCTCACGACATGCCAGATGTATTCGGTTTGTCCGATCGTCTGTGCGTGATGAAAAACGGCAAAACTGTGGGAACCTACCGAACTTCCGAAGTGACCGAGGATGAAGTCTTGGGAATGATTATTGCCGGCAAGAAAGTGACACGTATTCCTGAAGTGCATGAGTTGTCGTGATAGACGGGTGATGCGCAAGGACGTTATCTAAAGATAAATAGTTATTTCATTCTTAGGCCGTCCTGAATAGCCGAGTGCTAGCACCGCTCGGCTTTTTTTGCACCAGGATATGCTGTACTTCACTGAATTACATCTCGAATGTTGCTGCATACCGCGACGAACTTAATCTGTAGCACCTTAAATGGACGGCGCAAAGTATGTAGTCCCGACGGACTTTTCATGCATTGAGCACGCTAATGAAATCGATGTCTTACGCTCGGCTCGCCCGATGGACTTTATTTGCTCCAGTCACGTGACTTGATTATTATTCTGGGTAATTAAAGTCGTAAGCATGCGATGTGCTTCGTAGCGTTCCAGTAAGCACTCTGACAGATGCAGGGCCACGCCGACGATGGACCCGCTTCGGACCGCGTCGGAGCGGGAGCCGCGGGAGACTTACACGCCATGAGAAATGCAGCCGCCAGGCACCACGCTACACACTTCACCGTAGCCCTTGCGTTAGCCTGCAATGCTGTAAACACGGCATACGCGCAAGACCAGACGGCTGAATCTGCTACCGCAGAAAGCGCGACTCCGGCTGCCTCCGCGGAGGCAGCCGCCGAATCCACCGCGCAACCCAAAAACTATGTGCTGCCGACGCTGGAAATCCTTGGGTTCGACTTTCTGCTGAACCGTTTCAACCGTCGCTTCGGCAGCAGCCGCGACGATTACGACGTGAGCCTGGAGTCGATCCGGCGTAACCTGCGCAGCAGCTGGGGCGTGGATGATGACCCGTTCAAGACCAACCAGCTGGGCCATCCCTACCAAGGTTCGATGTATCACGGTTTCGCCCGCTCCGCCGGCTTCAACTACTGGGAGTCGCTGGGGTACACCTTTGCCGGCAGCGCCGCGTGGGAGATCGCCGGCGAGAAAACGCCGCCCTCTCGCAACGACCAGGTCTCCTCGGGCATAAGTGGCACTTTTCTGGGTGAGGCCTTGTTCCGCATGTCCAACCTTGTGCTGGAAAAGGGTGACAACGTTCCGAGCTTCTGGCGCGAAGCGGGCGCGGCGATGATCTCACCGTCCACCGGCTTTAACCGGCTGCTCCAGGGTCGCCGCCTGGACACGATCTTCGCTAGTAACAATCCGGCCTATTACAGCCGCCTGCAAGTCGGACTGATGGGCACGGCACAAAACGTTCCGGGCACCTCGACCCAGGTCAAACGCAACGAGGCGCAAGTCGATTTCTCGCTGGACTATGGCTTGCCGGGCAAGGACGGTTATAGCTACCGCCGACCCTTTGACTATTTTTCGTTCCAGGCCACGGCCTCCAGCGCCAATGTGTTCGAAAACGTCATGACGCGCGGGTTGCTGCTGGGTAATGATTACGCGGTTGGCAAGAGCTACCGCGGCCTGTGGGGCCTCTACGGTAGCTATGATTACATCTCGCCGCAGGCCTTCCGCATCTCGAGCACGGCGCTGTCGCTGGGGACCACTGGCCAATGGCGG
>NZ_JBWKNO010000027.1:0-34465 GCF_059415605.1 Rhodoferax sp. GW821-FHT10B06
ACCGCACCGGGGCAGATTACGGTGCATGCTTCGCAGAAGGTGTTTGAGGGGCCGGGGCGGGTGGGGTATCCGCTGCCGCAGCTGCCACAAAGCGTTTGTATTCCCTGCATGCTGGCGGCTTTGCGCAGTGGCAGCCCGTTTGTAGCACCTACCGCCGCCTGACACGCCTATGTACTTTGCGATGGAGCCCACACACGATGGCTGGGCCGAACAAATTGCCCAAGAGCTGGCCGCACTGTACAAACTTCATCCCGGCAAGCCATTGCATCTGCTTGCATTGGTCGATGGCGCATTCGACGAAACCCTTTTACGCTCGCGCCCCTGGCTGCGCCAGCCCAAACTATCCCTGTACGCCGACACAGCATTGCAAACCTTTGGCACAGCAGCGCCCCATCTGCTGACAGGGCCCGCCGCGCAGACTGAGCAATTGCCATGGCTGAAAAAACTGCAAGAAGCCTGTGCCGCCAGGCCCATGCTGGGCATTTTGGCCAGCACACTGGATGCCCCTGCGTTACGGCAACACCTGCGCCCTTATTTGGTAGCCCGCACACCCGACAGCCTGGAGTGGCCGCTGCGCTGGGCCGATGCCCGCGTGCTGCCAGGCCTATTGGACGCACTGGATGCCCCCCAACGCAAGCACCTGCTGGGGCCTTTGGCTGTATGGTGGAGCACCCAGCGCAACGGCGAACTGGCCCGCTGGACGGGTGACGCCACACCCGACGTTATGTCAGCAGAGTTTGACAAACTACCGCTGTCAGATGCTGCGTTTGCCGGGCTGGTAGACGGTGCCGAAGCCGATGCTGTACTGGCCAACATCTATGACAGCCAACCCGATGTGCTGCAGCTGCACTCCCCCGCCCAATGCCATGCCCGTGTGGCGCGGCACTTGGCGCTGGCCAGCCAGCACCGCGTAGAAGCTGCCCCAGACCGACAGCATTTCAGCGTACTGGCGCTGTGTTTGACGGAGAATTTTGCGAACCACCCTGCTATGGCGAACCTGCTGCAACACAGCCTCCAGGGTTTGGACTACCAGCGTGAAGTAGCTGCGTTACCTCCAGACTTCTGGCAAGACACGACACCCTGAATATGCGCCGCGCAGAAAGAAAACCTATGAAGAAACTACTCACTTTGAGCGCTCTGATTTGCGCAGCAACCATGCCTTTGCAAGGCTGCATGTCGTCATGGGCGCAGATGCAAGGCGGCGGGCCGTCGCACGCCAGCGACTCGGTGTTTTCGGGGCTGTTCACGAAAAAGGTGGTGGATGATAGTGCCACCGCGCAGGTAGGGATCGTGAACCACACGTCGAACTTCATTTACTCGGCTTCACTGTCCGGGGACGAGGTACCGGGTGGCGGCGGCGGTGGGATGTCTGCTTGGGGGGCTGGAGGTGCCAACATTTGCTGCACTTCCATTCCGAGAACATGGCACCCGGGCATAAAAGTGTTAGTGCGTTGGAATATGCCAAAGGGTGTAGTCGACGTGTGGAAAGAAAAAATCGTTGAAATAGAGAAGTACGACAGACCTGGCAGCATTTATCTGCATTTCTTTCCCAATGACGAGGTAAGAGTCGTAGTTTCAAATGCGGCGGGATACAGCAGTAAACACCCAATTGCCCCTCCTCCTGAACAGCCCTAACACAGCGCAAAGAAGAGCCAAAGCATGACACATCCAACGCCAAGCCAAGCCGCTTATCCCGTAGAAACGTTCCTTAAACCATCTGCAGAGGAACAGTCGCAAATTGCAATTGCGTGCAGCAAAGATACTGACAATCTGCCTTGTTCCATTCCCGTACAGGTGGGCTTGTTTTTCGATGGCACCAACAACAATATGTACCGTGACCGCGATGGTGTGCGAACTGGAGTGCCCGATCCAAAAACCAAGCAGCCGCGCCCCGTCGTGAGCAAGTCGATGAAACCGGAAGACGGCAGCCACAGCAATGTGGCTCGGATGTTTGAAGCCTATCCTGACAACAAAAGGAAAAGCGGCATATTTTCCTATTACATACAGGGAGTCGGTACGCCATTCAAAGAAATAGGAGAACCGACTGAGTCTCAGGATGGGAAAGCTTTCGCGAAAGGTGGTCAGCCGCGAATTATTTGGGGCTTGCTGCAGGTACTCAATGCAATATATGGCACCAGCCATGGCGGTGATGACCAGCTATACGAAGACGATGAAGTTGGCAAACTCGCCAAGTCCTACGACAACGAAGTGGGCCGCAGAGAACCCGGTAGCACGGAAAAAAGCATGGGCACCGTCGTCACCGCCAAGAAGTGGTTTGCCCCGCATATTGCAAAGCTCAAAGCCGCCTTGGTGGCACGTCCCAAACCCAGCATTCCAACAGTGACGGTATCGGTGTTCGGTTTCTCTCGTGGGGCAGCAGAAGCGGTGGCGTTTTGCCATGCGTTTGACGAACTGCTGGAAGGTGGTAAGTTGGCCGGCATACCGGCCCACATTTCCTTTCTCGGGGTTTTTGACACCGTGGCATCGGTGGGCGGCTCGGCGTCGATTGCCAAAACCCTCCCTGTGCCGGGTGCCATGTTTGACGGCCATTGGGCCTGGGCCAACAGCATATTGAACCCCCTGCCGAACTGTGTATCCGCAGGTATGCATTTCATTGCTGCCCACGAGCAGCGCATGAACTTCCCGGTGACGCAGTTGCAAGGCAATATTGAGGAGTACTACTTCCCCGGCGTGCACTCAGACGTGGGCGGCGGCTACGGTCCCGGTGACCAGGGCAAAGGGCGTGGAGCCCAGGCGGCGATGCTGTCGCAGATTCCACTGGTCCATATGTTCAAAGCGGCCCGCAAAGCAGGTGTGCCCTTGACTCCGTTCAGCATGCTGGCCGAACGTAGAAAAATTGACTTCCAAGTGGATGCCCAGCTTGCCTCGGCTTGGGAGGCCTATACCGGCGCGTTAGGCAACAGCGGTTCTCTGCTCAAAAAGCATATGGAGCTGTATTACCGCTGGAAGGCGTCTCGGCTAAGTACGCTGGAGGCAGCAGCCAACTTTCAAGCGGCCAGCCCCCAGGACCAGCAGGATTTACGCGATGCCAACCGCATGCTAGCGGGAGACCTGGAGGCGCTGCGCCTGCGCAAAAAAGGCATTCCGCGCGACCCGCAGGATGACCGCGTCATTCCTCCGTTTAAAAGCAAAGATGCTGCGCGCATGAACCAATGGCAGTTCAACCGTGCTCAAGAAGGCGAGCCGCTGGACGCGTGGGAAACATGGGCGCTGGCATTCTTTGACAACCCGCAGCCCTTGCCCGCCGATGTGCAGCGTTTTTTTGACGACTATGTGCACGACTCGTACGCAGGCTTTTACCTGGCGGGTGAAGTGACCGAATACGACAAGCGCGAGAAGATCGACAAGCTGCAAAAAGAAAAGCCTGAAAGCCTGAAAGGCTTCGACAAAGAGGTGATGGGCATCACCCAGAAAACACAGCAGGCACAAGACAAACAAAAGAAGGGTGAAACGCTGACCCCAGAGGAAACCAAACTGGTGAAAGAAGCCGAGTTTGGCACGCCTTATCCCGTGATGACCGACAGCAATATCGCAGTCGGCCTGGCGATCGACACGCAAACCAACTCGCGGCGTGAAGGTGGCGGCTATGTGCTACGCCGGGGGTACTACCCGCAATCAGGCTTCTTTATGCGCAAGAGCATCCACGAAGACGAGCTGAACAAAGCGCCCGACACAGTCGTACAACCGCAAGAAGGCGCATCCGCCAAAGAGCCCAAGGTCACCTATGTGTGGAGCGAAAACCTGCGCCAGGATATTGCGCTTACCCGACAAGAAAGTCAGGTTGAAACGGCGATGGCTTAGGCCATGGCTACACCGAGAGCCGCCAGAACTTGAAACGGAATCAGCTGCTTCCGCAGGATTCATCTGCGAAAGTAGCTACAAACTGCATAGCAAATTCACCACCAGATTAGCCCTGAGACGCTAGAGCAGCCCGCAAACGCAGTTGCGAAATATCCATCCCCAACTCCCGCGCCAAGGCCAACACCGGCCCCAAGCGCCGCTGCTTTTTCTGAACATGGTTTTGGGCGATATCGGCGATGCGGTGGTTCAGGAATGGGTTTTCGAAGCGCTCGCGCACTTCGACCAGATAGGCCTCGGCGTCGGCGGTTTGGCCCAGTGCGGTGAAAACGGGCACGATCTCTTCGGCCCACAGGGCTTCTAGCTCGGCGCGCTGCTCTTGATCGGCCATGGCTTCGCGCACGGTTTGCTCGGCAGGGCGCTGCAGTGCCATCCAGCGTTCGGCCAGGTAGGTGTGGCCGGCGTTCAGCAACAAAAGTTTCAGCCGCTCGTGGTGGGCTAGGTCGTCGGTCAGCACGATGTCGGGGTGGCTGCAGGGCAGTACCAGGCCTGGCTGGCGCTCTATGGCCCACAGCGCGTAGGGTTCGGCCACGGCGCCGACGGGTTGCAGCGCTTCGGACACGATGCGGTCCACCAGGGAGTTGGCCCATATGCAGTGTTGCCGCAGCCAGTCGGTGTATGCGGCGGGCAGGCCCCAGCTGTGGGTCAGTGCCAGCACCACGTCGCGCAACACGTCGCCGTTACGCTCTACCAGCTCACAGGGCAACAGGGTCAGCGGCGCTGCCGGGTTCTGTTGCCAGCGACCGTGCAACAGCACCAGCAGCTTGGCGGGAAAGCTCTTGGGCGCCGCTGCTGTGGGGGCGAGCAGCGCAGCGCTATCCGACGCATCCAGCTGGTAACCCTGGTCGGCGGTGTTGGAGACGATGATCTGCACCTGCTGGGCCACGGCTTCGCGCAGCTGCGGCCAATGGGCATCGGCCTGCAGGGCTTCGCGCACGGCGGTGCATTGCACGGTGCGGTCCACCCGCTGGCCCGCCACCAGGCCGCGCAGGCGCACGGGGTAGCCGGCGCCGCCCGCCAACGCCGCCACGCGGGCTGCGCTGGCCGGGCTGGTGGTGGACTGCACCATGGTGATGCCGCCCAGCGCAGCGCTAGCACCGCCCTCGCCGCCCAAGGCTTCGGACACAAACAGGTCCACATGGGCCTGCAGGAACCGGCTGGTGCCGAACTGCAGAATCGGCTGCGCCATGGCCTAGACCTCCACGATGGCTTTGACCACGCGCTGGGCCGGGTCCAGTAGTTGGGCGAAGTCGGCGGGCACGTCGGCCAGCTTGAGTTTGTGGGTGTTCAGGGCCGCGGTGGGCACCTTGCCGTCGCGCATGGCCTGGATGACGATTTCGAAGTCCTCCGCCGTGGCGTTGCGGCTGCCCAGCAACGTGGTCTCGCGCTTATGGAACTCGGGGTCTGAAAACGTAATGGTGTCGCGCACCACCGAGATCAACACGTATTTGCCGCCATGGGCGACGAACTGGAAGCCGCGCTCTATGGCCTTAGCATTGCCCGTAGCGTCAAATACCAGGTCAAAAAACTCGCCCTGGGTGGCTGCGCTGAGCTGCGCTTCGTCGCCCTCCCCCAAAGCCACAGTGCCCGCCACGCCCAGCTCGCGCTGGCAAAAGTCCAGCCGGTCCTGGCGCGAGTCCATGGCGGTAACTGTGGCGCCGCGCATACGCGCAAACACCATGGCCGCCATGCCGATGGGGCCTGCGCCGACCACCAGCACGCGCTGGCCGGCCTGCACATCGCCACGGCGCACGGCATGCGCGCCGATGGCCAGGAACTCGATCATCGCCGCCTGGTCCAGCGTCACGCCGTTGGCCTTGTGCACAAAGGTTTCGGGCAGCGACAGGTATTCGGTAAAGGCGCCGTCCCGGTGTACGCCCAGCACCTGGATGTTGACGCAGCAATTGGTCTTGCCGTTGCGGCAGGCAATGCATTTGCCACAGGACAAATACGGCATGACGTACACCAGGTCGCCCACGGCCAGGCGCCCACCCGGGGCGGCCTCTTCGATCTCGCCGGACAGCTCGTGGCCCATCACACGCGGATATTGCAGAAAGGGCTGGTTGCCGGTGTAGATGTGCAAGTCGGTGCCGCACACGCCTACACGGCGAACGCGCACCAGAACCTCGCCCTCGGCGCGTACAGGGCGCTCGCGCTGCTCGGCACGCAGGGTGCCCGGGGTATCGCAAATAACAGTCAACATGGTGGTCCTTCCTGGTGTTGGGTGCGGTATCAGCCGCCGTGGTATTTCTTCTGAATGGCGCCCAGCTTGCCGTTCTGCGTGTTCTTGGTGATCCAGTCGTTGATCCAGGCCTTCAGCTCGGGCTCGCCTTTGCGCAGGCCAATGCCCAGAGGCACGGTCTGCATCACGAACTTCACCACAAGGTCTTTTTGCGGCGCCTTTTGCAGCACCGAATGGATGATGGAAGGCGAGGTGGCCAGGATGTCGGCCTGGCCGCTGACGGCAGCGGTCAGCAGCGTGGCGTCGTCGTCAAAACGCACCATCTGTGCGCCCTTGGCGCCTTGGGTGGCCAGGCGGTCGTTGTTGGAGCCACGGGTGGTGGCCACGCGCTTGCCGTCCAGGTCTTCAAAGCCCTTGATGGCTGTGGCCTTGGGGCCGGCCACCACGGCCTGGATTTGCGCATAGGGCACAGAGAAATCAATCACCTTCTCACGCTCGGGCGTGACGGACAAGGAGGCCACCACGATGTCGGCCTTGCTGGTCTGCAAGAAGGGGATGCGGTTGGGGCTGGTGGTCTGCACCATCTCCATTTCAACCCCCAGGTCTTGCGCCAGCAGCTGCGCAGTCTCCACGTCCGAGCCCACGGGCTTGAGCGCATCGTTCACAAAACCGTAGGGTGGAGAGCCCGTGTCCAGCGCGATGCGGATCTTCTTCGCGTCGCGAATGTCCTTGAGCAGATCGGCATGGGCGGCGCCCGATGCGCTGGCAAGCAAAGTCGCAGCGGCGACCAGACTGTAGATGAGGGAAGTTGGCTTTTTCATGGTGTGTCTCCGGTGGAAGGAATCGTGATTGGGTTAAAAGCGGGCTTCACAAGCCGCCGCGAACAAAGGCCTGCAGCTCGGGGGTAGTCGGCGCATCCAGCATGCTGGCCGGCCCCTGCTCCCAGACGCGGCCCTGGTGCATGTAGATCACCTGGTTGGCCACCTTGCGGGCGAACGCCATTTCATGGGTCACCAGGATCATGGTCATGCCGCCAGCGGCCAGGCTTTCCATCACGCGCAGCACCTCGCCGGTGAGCTGCGGGTCCAGCGCAGAAGTGACTTCGTCAAACAACATCAGTTGCGGCGCCATGGCCAGTGAGCGGGCAATCGCCACACGCTGCTGCTGGCCGCCGGAGAGCTGTGACGGATAGCTGTCGGCCTTCTCGGCCAGGCCAACCTGGGCCAGCACCTTGTGGGCTTTCTCGCGGGCCTCGGCACGGCTGGTTTTTTGCACCAGGCGCGGCGCCAGCATGATGTTCTGCTCCACCGTCAGGTGCGGAAACAGGTTGTAGCTCTGGAACACGATGCCCACATCGCGGCGCAGCTGGTGCAGGTCCAGGCTGGGCGAAGACACCTCGTGGTTGCAGACGCGAATGCGGCCACTGTCTACCGTCTCCAGCCGGTCTATGCAGCGCAGCGCCGTGCTCTTGCCCGAGCCACTGCGCCCGATGATGGCCACCACCGCGCCCTTCTGCACAGAGAAGGACACACCGTCCAGCACACGGACTGCGCCAAAGCTTTTGCAGATGTTCTCGACTTCAACGATTGGCAACATGGAAACTCCTCTCAAGACGGCGGCTCAGCACAGACAGCGGGTAGCACAGCGCGAAGTACAGGGCCGCCACCACCACAAAAATCACAAAGGGTTCGAAGGTCGAGTTGTTGATGATCTGGCCCGCGCGGGCCAGCTCCACAAAGCCGATGGCAGAGGCCAGCGAGGTGTTCTTCACAATCTGCACCATGAAGCCGACCGTAGGCGGGGTGGCGATGCGCACGGCCTGCGGCAGGATCACATGCAGTAATTGCTGGTGCCAGCGCAGGGCCAGGCACTCCGCCGCCTCGCGCTGGGTGCGCGGCACCGACTCGATGCAACCACGCCAGATGTCCCCCAGGTAGGCCGACACATAAACCGACAGGGCCAGCGCTGCCGCCGTCAGCGGCTTCACATCCAGCCCCAGCGAGGGCAGGCCGAAATAAGCCAGCGGCAGCAAGACCAGCAGCGGCAGCCCCTGGATCAGCTTGATGTACAACCCCACCGCCGTGCGCAAAGGCCGAGGCCCATACAAGCGCCCCAGCGCCACCATGAAGCCCAGCAGCCCCCCGCCCACAAAGGCGAGGACCGACAACACCAAGGTCCACCACACGCCATCCAGCAAGAACTTCAGGTGCGCAAGATTCAACAATGCCATGGTGCGGCTCCTTACAAAGGCGTGCCCAGGCGCCGCCGCCGGGGAAATGCAAGCAGGGCCAGCAGGCCAAAAATGCCGCGCATGACCAAAGACATCAGCAGATAAGCCCCAGCCAGCACCAGATAGGTTTCCACCGAACGGAAGGTGTCAGACTGGATACGGTTGGCCACGGCGGTCAGTTCCTCGGCCGATATCTGAGAGCAGATCGACGAGGCCAGCATCAGCAACACGTACTGGCCGGTCAACGCTGGGTACACGCGCTCGATGGCCGGCGGCAACACCACATGCAGCAGGGTCTGCCAGCGCGTCAGTGCCATGCATTCGGCCGCCTCCAGCTGACCGGGCGGGATGGACTCGATCCCCGCGCGCACGATCTCGCTGGTGTAAGCCCCCACGTTCACCACCAGCGCAATCGTGGCGGCGGTAAAGGCGGCGATATGCAGGCCCAGGGACGACAGGCCGAAATACACGATGAAGATCTGTACCAGCAGCGGCGTGTTGCGGATCAGCTCCACATAGCCGCCCACCACACGCGACAAGCCCGCAGAGCGCCCCGTCTTGGCCAGCGCGCAAGCCACACCCAGCAAAAAGCCAAACACCGTGGCGGCCAGCGACAAGGCCAGCGTGGTCCAGGCGCCGGCCAAGAAGTCCGGCCAGTAGTCCAGCAATGGGCTGAAGTCAAAGGTGTAGTGCAAAGCTGTCTCCGGTAGCGGGTATGCGGTCAAGTCCTGTCAAGGCACCGCTGTTTTGGTAAGGCCGATTTTGCGATATTGCATAAATTGGCCTTACCACGTTTACCCTAGGCTAGAAATTTTGAGGAAATTAACCAAAATTTCAGTCGATAGACCGCAAAATCTCAACTAACGCCATGAAACCAGCCTAGACCCGTCAATTTGGTCAGGCCAAACAGGTAAGACCAAAATATGCAAACGCCTGAAACCGCAGATACCGCCAAGCCCTCCGACAAGCAGCCCGAGGGCCGCCGCCTGTACCAGCAGATTGCCGACCGGGTGCGCGCCCTGATCCAGCACGGCGATTACCCTGCCGGCCAGCGCCTGCCACCCGAGCGCGACCTGGCGCAACAGCTAGGCGTGTCGCGCCCCTCGCTGCGCGAAGCGCTGATTGCGCTGGAGATTGAAGGCAGCGTGGAGATACGCATGGGCTCCGGCGTGTATGCCTGCACCCGCCCGACCCACAGCCAGGAGCCGCTGATCGCCATGGGCGAAAGCCCGGTGGAATTGATGCAGGCCCGTAGCGCCGTCGAAGGTGCTGTCGCTGTGCTAGCGTGCGCCAACGTCACCACCGAAGGCCTGGAGAGGCTGCAAGAAACCATTGATGCCATGCGCGCAGAAAGCTCACACGGGCGCGACGCGCTGGAGCACGACCGCCGCTTCCACGTCTACCTGGCGGAAATGAGCGGCAACTCGGTATTGACCGGCCTGGTCGGCAGCCTGTTCGACAAACGCCGCAGCCCCCTGGCCGCCCATATGCGCAGCCGGCTGGAAGGCCAGCCCACTTGGAGTTCGGCCATCAGCGAGCACGAGCTGATACTGCGCTGCCTGGCCCTGCGCGACCCACTGGCCGCCGAAGCCGCCATGCGCAGCCACATCCGCGCAGCTACCGACCGCTGGGTGATTTCGTAGCCAACAACGCGCTCAGCGCGCCCAGGTCCGCCACCGTCAAATGCGGCTCGGTGGCGTGCTCCCAGGCATGGCCGTGGCGGTTCAACCAGACGGCTTGCATGCCGGCATCTACGGCAGCAACGACATCCAGCAGGGCATCGTCCCCTACGTGCAGCACCTCGTGCGGCGCCACGCCCACTGCTTGTGCGGCGGCATGGAAGATACGCGGGTCCGGCTTGGCCACGCCAAACAGGTGGGCGCTGAACGAGGCCGAGAAATGCCCGCCAATGCCCACGCGGTGCACATCGGCATTGCCATTGCTCAGCGCTACCAGGGGGAAGCGCGCCGCCAAATGCTCCAGCGCCGGCAAGGCGTCTTCATACAAGTCCACCCGCTGGCGCGCGGCGAAAAATACTTCAAACGCCGGCTCGGCCAAAGCGCCGTCGTCACCCGATGCGCGCAGCGCCTGGCGGATGGACTCGCGGCGCATCGCGCTCAGGTCGTGCCGCAAGTCGGGGCGCTCGCGCTCGAGTTGCTCGCGCACGGCGCGCAGCGCCTCGGTGCTGTCATAGCGGCGGGCGGTAGCAGGCGCATGGTCGCGCAGCCACTGCAGCAGCTCGGCTTCGGCCCGGTGAATGGCGGGCCAAACAGGCCACAGCGTGTCGTCCAGGTCCAGGGATATTGCTTTGATTTTCGAGAGGTCCAACATAGGTACGGGAGAATACCCGGATGTCGCTATTCGCCTCCCCCTTCAAGCCAGAACCCCCACACGCCCACGCCCAAGCCCCACGCACCGGGATCTTGTACTGCAACCTGGGCACGCCCGATGCCGCCACGCCTGCAGCAGTGCGCCGCTATCTGGCCCAGTTCCTCAGCGACCACCGGGTCATCGAGATCCCCAAAGTCATTTGGAACGTGATCCTGCACGGCATCATCCTGCGCACACGGCCCAAGCAGTCGGCCGCCAAATACGCCAGCATCTGGACGCCGCAGGGCTCGCCGCTGCGCATCGGCACCGAGCAGCAGGCGGTGATGCTGCGCGGCTGGCTGGGCGAGCGCGGCCACCAGGTGCAGGTGGACTACGCGATGCGCTACGGCAGCCCGTCCATCGCCGAGCAGCTCGACAAATTCAAGGCCCAGGGCGTGACCCGGGTGCTGATCGTGCCGGCCTACCCGCAGTATTCGGCCACCAGCACCGCCAGCGTGTTCGACGCGGTGTACGACTGGGCGCGCCAGACCCGCAACATCCCCGAGCTGCGCTTCGTCAACCGCTACCACGACGACCCCGGCTACATCGCCGCCCTGGCCCAGCGCGTGCGCAGCCACTGGCAGCACAACGGCCAACCGGACCAACTGGTGATGAGCTTCCACGGTGTGCCAGAGCGCACCCTGCACCTGGGCGACCCCTACCACTGCGAATGCCACAAGACCGCGCGCCTGCTGGCTGCCGCGCTAGGCCTGACCAAGGAGCAATACAAAGTCACCTTCCAGTCGCGCCTGGGCCGCGCCAAATGGCTGGAGCCCTATACCGAGCCAACCCTGATCGCCATGGCCAAAGCCAAGGTGAAGCGCGTGGACGTCATCTGCCCCGGCTTCACCAGCGACTGCCTGGAGACGCTGGAAGAAATCGCCATGGAAGGAAAAGCCGCCTTCCTGAACGCCGGCGGCAAGGAGTTCCACTACATCCCCTGTCTGAACAGCGAGCCCGGCTGGATCACCGCGCTGAGCCACATCGTGCAAAACCATCTGCAAGGCTGGCCGACGCAGAACCCGGTGGATGCGCAGAGCCTGACCGACACCGCAGCGCGCGCCAAAGCGTTAGGCGCCAAGCAATAATGCGCTCTCCTAATTTCATAGCTGCCACCGCAGGTAGTACCTGCGCTAGAGGCCAATTTAATGCATAAGTTTGATGTTGTAGTGATAGGCGCTGGCGCGGCCGGTTTGTTCTGCGCCGGCGTGGCCGGGCAGCGCGGTTTGAAGGTCTTGGTCATCGACCACAGCGAGAAGGTCGCCGAGAAGATCCGCATCTCCGGCGGTGGCCGCGCCAACTTCACCAACAAGGACGTGACCCCCGCCAACTTCCTCGGCGACAACCCGCATTTCTGCCGCAGCGCGCTGAGCCGCTACACGCCGAAAGACTTCACCGAGCTGATGACCCGCCACGGCATCAGCTTCCACGAGAAGCACAAAGGCCAGCTGTTCTGCGACCGATCTGCCGAAGACCTGGTCAACATGCTGCTGGCCGAATGCGCCGCCGGCAATGTCACGCGCTGGCAACCCTGCAGCGTCAAAAACATAAGCTATTCGGCCGCTGGCGCAGATAACACCAGCGCAGGCAGCTATGAAATCGACAGTAGCGAAGGCACGATACACACGCCGCAAATCGTCGTCGCCACTGGCGGCCTGTCCATCCCCAAGATCGGCGCCACCGACTTTGGCTACCGGCTCGCCCAACAGTTCGGCCTGCGCATGGTCGCGCCGCGCCCGGCCCTGGTGCCGCTGACCTTCGACAGCGAGGCCTGGGCTCCTTACGCCCACCTGTCTGGCCTGGCGCTGCCGGTGCTGATAGAAACCGGCGTGAAGAAGGCCAAGACCAGTTTCCATGAAGACCTGCTGTTCACCCACCGGGGCTTGAGCGGCCCGGCCGTGCTGCAAATATCCAGCTACTGGGCCGAGGGTACGCCGATCCGCCTGAACCTGGCGCCTGAGAAAGACCTGCCCCCCGCCCTGCTGCGCGCCAAGGTCACGTCGCGCAAACTCATCGCCAACGAGCTGGCCCAGCTGGTCCCCTCACGCCTGGCCGACGCCTGGGCCGGCCAAGACCCCGCCTGGCAAAAACCCATCTGCGATGCCACAGACAAGGCACTAGCCCAGCTGGCCGAAAAGCTGGCCCGCTGGGAGCTGACGCCCAACGGATCGGAAGGCTACAAAAAGGCCGAAGTCACCGCTGGCGGCGTGGACACGCGGGATTTGTCGTCGCAAACCATGGAGTCCAAGCAACCCGGCCTGTACTTCATCGGCGAGGTGATGGACGTGACCGGCTGGCTGGGCGGCTACAACTTCCAGTGGGCCTGGGCCAGCGGATTTGCGTGCGGGCAGGCATTGCGGGGAACGGCATGAACAAGTTCGCCCTACATCTGCTGCTGGCCATCACGCTAGCCACATCCGTCGCGGCCGCAGAGGAATCCGCCTACAACCTGGGCGTCGCCGCCTGGCGCGCCAAAGACTACACCGAGGCCCGCAAACAGTGGGAGCAGTCGCTCGCGGAGGCGGGGCCAGACGAGGCGCTAAACAACCTGGCCTTTCTGCTGTACGCCGGCCTGGGCGGCCCGGCCCAACCCGCCAAGGCGGTGGAGCTATGGCGCAAAGGCGCAGCGCTGTCCATCTCCGAGGCGCAACTGCACCTGGGCCAAGCCTATGAAGCTGGCAGAGGCGTAGCCGCCAATGCCGCCCAGGCCTATGCCTGGTACCAATGCGCGATCGCCACCGCCGCCCGGAACAGCGCTACAGATCCGGTCGAAGACGACATTCTGAAAGACGCCAACAAGGCCATGGCCGACTTGGCGCCCCGGCTTTCCGCCACCGACCGCAGCGCGGGCGACGCCATGGCCAAGGAGTTGATCAGCAAATATGCGACACGGCTGAAAGTGGAACAACCTTAGCCGCCCACCCCTCACCCCGGCACACCAGCATGACCACACCAGCCCCCGCACACCATCACCGATCTCACAGCTCTGGAGTCGCTTTTCGGCGAAACGGCTGAAGTGTCGATACGCAAGGAAGTGCCCTATCTGCACCCGATCTACCGCCAGTGGGTAGAGGCATCACCTTTTGCGGTGCTGGCCACCCGTGGGCCAGACGGGCTGGACGCCTCACCCCGGGGCGACCCGGCGCCGCTGGTGACGGTGTTAGAACGTGTTTACGATCTCTTTGGGGTCGCGTTGGGGTGCAATCGGGATGAGTTGGCTGTCAGAGACCGCAGCATGGGCTCTCTGCCCATGCAAGGGCTATGGCGGACAAATCGCCCGATTTCACCCCAACCCGAAGGGCAGGTGCCTTGTCGGGCGCTCTGCGTCGTTACAAAACCAGACAAGGCAGCAGCCTTGCCTTGGGTTTTGCGCCTAGCAGTGCATACCGACAAGGCACCTGCGCGACCCCAAAGAGATCGTAAACACGTTCTAAGACGAACACACACTCTTGCTGCCCGAACGGCGAGGTAATAACCGGATCGACAGCCTGCGCAACATCCTGTCCGACCCGCATGTTGCGCTGCTGTTCTTTGTGCCCGGCACCAACGAGACGTTACGGGTCAACGGGCTAGCCCGGATTTCAGTAGCGCCCGACCTGCTGGCACGCCTGGCTATGGGCGGCGTAGCCCCCAAATGCGTGATCGAAATCGAGGTGCAAACGGTGTACTTCCAGTGCGCGCGGGCGCTGCTGCGGTCCAAGCTGTGGGAGCCGCGCAACCCTGAGTTGGCGGCATCCGTGCCCAGTGCGGGTGCGATGCTGGCGGCGGTGACCCAGAACGCGATCGACGGCGCGGCCTACGACGCTGAACGCCCTGTCCGCCAGCGCGCCACCCTGTATTGATGCCCCACCGTCACCCATGTAGCCAAAGGACTCGGGTTGTAACCTCGTATGTCGCTGCGTAAGCAAACGACAGGGTCAATCACACCCATAGTTATAAATAATCATCTGCCCATAGCACGCCAGTATTCTTTTCTTCAGCACACCTTATTCAACCAGCAGGTGTGCGGGTTTGGGAGGGGAAATGCAGCGCAAAACCAGCGCCTTACAACGTATGGATTTGCCGCGCTCCGCGGCAAACGGGCCGGCCTACAGCAGCCTGCAGGCCATATTGCAGCGCGCCGACATCAGACTCAACGGCCACCGGCCCTGGGACATGCGCGTGCATGACCCCGGCGTTCCCGCCCGGGTGCTGGCCTATGGCAACCTCGGCCTGGGCGAAAGCTATATGGACGGCCAGTGGGACTGCGATGCCATTGACCAGCTGTTCGACCGCCTGCTGCGTACCCAGCTGGACCAGGAGGTACGCAGCCTGTCAATCTGGCTACGCCAGCTGCAGGCGCGCTGGCTGAACCTGCAAACCGAGCAACGCGCCTGGCGGGTGGGCCGCCAGCACTACGACCTGGGCAACGACTTCTACACGGCCATGCTGGGCCAGAGCATGGCTTATACCTGCGCCTTCTGGCAAAACAGCCAGACCCTGGACGCGGCCCAGGAGCACAAGCTGGACCTGGTATGCCGCAAGCTGGGCCTGCAGCCCGGCATGCGCGTGCTGGACATAGGCTGCGGCTGGGGTAGCTTCATGCGCTACGCGGCCCAGCGCTACGGCGTGCAATGTGTGGGCGTCACCATCTCCGAAGAGCAGGCAGCGCATGGCCGGCAGCTGTGCGCGGGCGTACCGGTGGAATTCCGCCTGGCCGACTACCGCAGCCTGGACGAACGCTTTGACCGCATTGTCAGCATCGGCATGTTCGAGCATGTGGGCCGCAAAAACTACCAGACCTACATGGACGTGGCGCTGCGCTGCCTGGCCAGCGACGGCCTGTTTCTGCTGCACACCATTGGCCGCAACGACCGGGGCTACGGCACCGACCCCTGGATACACCGCTACATCTTCCCCAACGGCGAGCTGCCCAGCATGGCCGACATCGCCCAAGCCTGCGAGCACCGCTTCGTGGTGGAAGACCTGCACAACTTTGGCGCCGACTACGACCGCACGCTGATGGCCTGGCACGCGAATGTGCAAGCGGCCTGGCCTCGCTTTGCCGAGCAGCTGGGGCCACGCTTTTTGCGCATGTGGCGCTACTACCTGCTGTCCTGCGCGGGCGCTTTCCGGGCGCGTGACATCCAGCTTTGGCAATGGGTGCTATCGCGTCCCGGGCGGCCGGGTGTTTACCCCCGGCTGGTTGGCTGATATCTTTCAAGCCTTTTTGGCTGCTAGCGCAGATATTAGCTGCGCCAGCAGCTATTCATTTGATAGCATTTTGCGCATGAAGGCATTGTGCAGTTCTACGCCACGGCGCACAGGCTTGCGCCGCTCCAGCACCACAAAGCCGTGGTGCACAAAAAACGGCTCCGCCGTGGCGCTGACATTGGCCGTCAGCTCTGCCAAGCCCAGGGTGCTGGCCTCCTGGTGGATGCGCTGCATCAACAGACGCCCCACTCCCTGGCGCGGGCATGTGCCTGACACAAAGAAGTGGTCGATAAAGCCGCTGGGCTGCACATCGGCATAGCCCAGAATGCAGCCCTGCCGCTCTACCACGAAGGGGTTGTCGGACCGCATGCGCTCGGCCCACAGCGCCACGTCGCACTCCACGGGCGCCCAGGCAAAAACCTGCTCGGATGTGTAGTCACGCGAGGCGATGGTGTGCACGGCTGAGAAGTAGACCTGGTACAGCGCGGGCGCATCGCCCTCCTGGAAGCGGCGCAGTTGCATGGGTGGCAGCACAGTCATTCACCAACGCCCGTACTGGGCCACGATGCCGCGGAACAAAGCCTCGCGCTCGGCCCCCAGGTGCTTGCCGCTGGCATCGCCCGCAGCGTCCTGGCCCACGGCGGTGTGCACCACCACCAGCTTCAAATCCGGGTCCACCAAGATGGCCTGGCCATAGACACCCAGCAAGGCAAAGCGGCGGTGGCTACCCGGGAGCAGCCAGGTCTGGAAGCCGTAGCCGAAGTAGGTGCTGCCTTTGTTGGCCATCTGACCTGGGCGAAAGTCCGCTGGCTGGCGTGCGGCGTCAGTCATGTCCAGCAGGTATTCACGCGGCAGCACGGCCTGGCCCTGCACCTGGCCGTCGTTGGCCATCATCCAGCCCAGGCGTGCGTAGTCGCGCACGGTGGCATTCAGGCCGCCTTGGGCCAGTTCGAGCTTGTCCACCGGATTCAGCAACCAGGTAGCGGCCGCCTGCGCACCCAAGGGTTGCCAGATCTTTTGCGCCACGTAATCACACAGACTGCGGCCGGTGGCTGCCGCTAGCACCAGGCCCAGCACCTCGGTTTGGGCACCGGAGTAGTTGAAGTGCGTACCCTCAGGGTCGGCACGCTCGGTGATGGACTGGGTGGCCTGCAGGGTGCCGCTGCGCCGCACAATGGCGTTGAAGCGGGCGCGGTCGTCCTGCGGGGTGTAGTCTTCCACATAGCGCGCCCCCGATGCCATGCGCAGCAGATGGACCAGGCGGGTTTCACCATACAGGCTGCCGGCCAGAGCGGGCACGTAGGTGGCGGCAGTGTCATTCAGGGAATGGATGGCGCCCTCCTCCAGCGCCTTGCCCACGGCCAGCGCCACCACGGTCTTGGCCATGGAATTGGACAGCATGCGCATCTCCGGCGTGCGGGCGTAGTTGTAGCGCTCGGCCACGATCTCGCCGTCCTTCAGCACCAGCACGGCCGTGGCACGCTGGTGCTCCATGTAGTCGTCCAGCGTCCACTGGCGGTTGGCAAAGCGATAGCTGAAACGGGTCTCGCTGGTGGCCTGGGGCAGAACCAGCGGCTGGGCCGCGGGCGCCATGCTGCAGGACGGCCGAAAACTGTCCATGGCACTGAAAGATCCCACCAGATACGCCGGCTGGTAGGCCTGCCGCAGGTCGCTGCCCACCGGGTAGCCCTGGGATTTGCCCAGCAGCTCCTCCTCGGGCGCGGCCACGGCCGACAACGCACACAACAAGGCGGGCACAAACAACCGCCAACCAGGGGCTCGAAAACAAACAAGGTCAAACAACATAGACATGGCGCAGATGCAATGAGGAGCACGAATATAGCTTGCGCCCTGGTTGCCCCCGCCGACCACATAGGCAGCGCATAAGCTTGCGCGTTTTTGTTCGTTGTCCCGGCCCGGCGCCCTGCCTACCATGCCCCGCAAGGGCTGTGAACCGGGCCCAGAACAAGAAACATGCGCCGCCCATTCCGTCTTGCCACCGCACTGAAATCCGCCGAATGGCCCACCTGGGCCTTGCTGCTCGCCATCTACGGTGGCTGGGGCCTGGTCATCCGCCATTGGGCGCAGCTAGGTGCCGGCCTGGGCAGCGCCCTGCTGGTGGTGTGGATCTGCTGGTACCTGAGCCTGCAGCACGAGTTGGTGCATGGCCACCCCACGCGCTCTGCCCGCTTCAACCGCCTGCTGGGCCTGGCGCCACTGGCCGTGTGGTACCCGTTTGACCTGTACCGTGACAGCCACCTGGCACACCATCGCGACGAACACCTCACCAGCCCGGGCATAGACCCCGAGAGCAACTACCTTACGGCGGACCACTTCGCCCGTCTGCCACGCCTGCTGCAAGCCGGCTGGCGCTGCCAACGCACGGTACTCGGGCGGCTGCTGGTGGGGCCGGCGCTGGTGCTACCACCAACCTGGGCCGGCATGCTGCGGCGACCCCTGCGTGGCGATCACACACACAACCGGGCCTGGGCCACACACCAGGTACTGCTGGCCGCGATGCTGTGGGCGTTGTGGCATTTCGCGGGCATACACCCGCTGCTGTATCTGCTGCTAGCCTATGCAGCGCTGGGCCTGGCCATGCTGCGCTCGCTGTACGAGCACCGGCCGGCGACCCGCCCGGCACACCGGATCGCGGTGAACGAGGCCTCGGCATTTTGGCGTTTGCTGTATCTGAACAACAATTACCACATGGTGCACCACGAATCCCCCGGCCTGCCTTGGTACCGGCTACGCCAGACCTACCTGGCCGACCGGCAGGGTTATCTACAGCGCAACGGCGGGTTTTTACTTCCAGGCTATGGTTACCTGCTACGGCGTTTTGCGCTACAACCCGTTGACGCGCCGGTGTTGCCTGCCGACCTGCAGCCGGTATACCCAGCCCGCCAGGGCTGATGCATGCGTCTTTCCCTTCGTTTTACTCCAGGAGTTCCCATGGTCCCCTTCTTCTCTCGCCGCCAGCTCGTTGCCTCCCTGGCCCTGGTGGGCCTCAGTGGTGCGCTACATGCCCAGACCGCCGTACGCGTGGCCTCCAAGATCGACACCGAAGGCTCTTTGCTGGGCAATGTGATCGTGCAGGTGCTGGAGGCCAATGGCATCAAGACCGAAAACAAGGTGCAGCTGGGTGTCACCAAGATCGTGCGCGGCGCCCTGGTGGCGGGCGAGATCGACATCTACCCTGAATACACCGGCAACGGCGCCTTCTTCTTCTCGGACGAAAAAAATCCGGCCTGGAAAGATGCCAAGGCCGGTTATGAAAAGGTTGCCGCGCTGGACCTGGAAAAGAACAAGCTGGTCTGGCTGCAGCCCGCACCAGCCAACAATACCTGGGCCATCGCCATCCGCAAGGACGTGGCCAGCAAGAACAACCTGAAGTCGCTGGACGACCTGGGCAAATGGCTGGGCACCGGCGGCAAGTTCAAGCTGGCGGCCTCGGCCGAGTTTGTGGAGCGCCCCGACGCCCTGCCCGCCTTCCAGACCACCTACGGCTTCAAGCTGACGCAAGACCAATTGCTGACGCTGGCCGGCGGCGACACCACGGTGACCATCAAGGCCGCAGCCGAGCAAACCTCGGGCGTGAATGCCGCCATGGCCTATGGCACAGACGGCCCGGTGGCCGCCCTGGGCCTGCTGGTGCTGGCCGATACCAAGGGCGCGCAGCCCATCTACGCGCCCGCTCCGGTGGTGCGCGCCGAAGTGCTGGCGCGCTACCCCAAGATCAAGGACGTGCTGGCCCCGGTCTTCAAAAGCCTGGACGGCCCCACCCTGCAAAGCCTGAATTCCAAGATTGCCCTGGAGGGCCAGGACGCCAAAGCCGTGGCCGCCGCCTACCTGAAGTCCAAGGGCTTCACCAAGTAAGCGCATGGGGCTGCACAACCGGGTGCTGTGCCTGTTGCTGGTGTTAGGCCTGGCCGCTGGCGGCAGCCTGGGCTTCGTCACCCAGGCACCGAACCGGCTGGTCACGGGCATGGGCGTTCCACTGGCTGACCTGATGCAGGGTCCGCATTGGTGGGTGCTGCTGCCGGTGCTGGTTTTGGCGCTATGCGCCGTGCTGCCCGCCGTGCGCCGTACGCATTGGCTGGTATTTGGTGCCGCGGCTTGCAGCCTGTTTGCCTGGGTCTGGCTGGCCGGTGATGCCGCCACCCAGGCTACGGCCACCGGCTCCACTTTGGCTCGTACCTCGTTTGGTGGAGGCTTCTGGGCGCTGGTGGTGCTGTCGGCCCTGGCTGCCGCAGACGCCTTGCAGCGCCTCGCCTTGCAAGCCGGGCTAAAGAGCCTGCTGGGCCTGGCCGTGGTGCTGCCGCTGTGGCTGCTGCTAGCGCAAGGCCAACTGGATGCACTTTCGCTGTTGAAAGAATACGCCAACCGGCAGGATGTATTCCAGTCGGCCTGGCGCCGGCATTTGGAGATCGTGCTGTTCACCCTATTGCCCACGCTGTGCATAGCTGTGCCCCTGGGTGTGGCGGCTTTCCGCCGGCCACGGCTGGCCGGGCCGCTGTTCGCGGTGCTGAACCTGGTGCAGACCATTCCCTCCATCGCCTTGTTCGGCCTGCTCTTGCTGCCCCTGGCCGCCCTGGGCACCTGGCTGCCGCAGCTGGGCATACGCGGCATTGGCCTGGCGCCAGCGGTGCTGGCCCTGACGCTGTATTCACTGCTACCCATCGTGCACAGCACCGTGACCGGCCTGCGCCTGGTACCGCCCGAAGTCGTGGAGGCGGCCACCGGCATGGGCCTGACCCCGCGCCAAATCTTCTGGAAGGTGCAAGTGCCGCTGGCCCTACCCCTGCTAGTGGCCGGCGTGCGTACCACCACCGTGCAGGCCATCGGTCTGGCCGTGGTGGCGGCGCTGATCGGCGCGGGCGGCTTTGGCGCCATCATGTTCCAAGGGCTGCTCAGCAGTGCGGTGGACTTGGTGTTGCTGGGCGTGTTCCCGGTGGTGGCGCTGGCGGTAGTGGCGGACGCGGCGTTCCAGTCTTTATCGATGTTCCTGAGGTCCGCGCGATGATCGAGTTCCAGCATGTCAGCAAGTTGTTTGGCGATACGGCCGCCGTGAAAGACCTGTCGCTGCACATTCCCCAAGGTGAATTTACAGTGCTGATCGGCGGCTCGGGCTCGGGCAAATCGACCACGCTGAAGATGATCAACCGCCTGGTGGAGCACGATGCCGGGCGCATCCTGTTTCAGGGTGAAGAGATCCGCTCTTTCAAGCCTGAAGACATACGCCGGCGCATGGGCTACGCCATCCAGTCGATTGGCCTGTTCCCGCACTGGACGGTAGAGAAAAACATCGCCACCGTGCCCGCCCTGCTGGGCTGGACGCGCCAGCGCATACGTGACCGCGTGACCGAGTTACTGGAGCTACTGGACCTGGAGCCGAACATCTACCGCGGCCGCTACCCGCACCAGCTGTCGGGCGGCCAGCAGCAGCGCGTGGGCGTGGCCCGGGCACTGGCGGTCAACCCCGAAGTGCTGCTGATGGACGAGCCCTTTGGCGCGCTGGACCCGGTGACACGCGCCACCCTGCAAAAGGAGATGCTGCGCATCCACCAAAGCTCGGGCAAAACCATTGTGCTGGTCACCCACGACATTGACGAGGCCCTGGGCCTGGCCAGCCGCATCGTGCTGCTGGACAAGGGCGAGGTGGTGCAGGCCGGCTCGCCAGCCGAGATCCTCGCGCACCCGGTGAACGACTTTGTGACCGACTTCGTGGGACGCAGTGACATTGGCATCAAGCTGCTGGGCCTGTCCACCGTGGCCACCTACACCCGGCCCGGGGAGACCGCCACGGGCACCCCGGTCGCCGCCAGCACCAGCTTGCGCGAAGCCCTGTCCACCTTTGTGGCGCGGGCCTGCGATCGCCTGCCTGTCGTGGACGCGCAGGGCCAGGCCCTGGGCGTGGTCCATTTCGCCGACCTGTGGCAGCGCCCGGCATGAAAGGCTGGCTGCACAACCCGCTGCCCTGGGCCGTGCTGCTATTGGCGGCGCTGGTCTGGGGCATGCCCCATCTGCAACCGGTGTTCGCGGCCCTGTTCCCCGAGCTGGAC
This sequence comes from Rhodoferax sp. GW821-FHT10B06, assembly GCF_059415605.1. Classification (NCBI taxonomy): domain Bacteria; kingdom Pseudomonadati; phylum Pseudomonadota; class Betaproteobacteria; order Burkholderiales; family Comamonadaceae; genus Rhodoferax; species Rhodoferax sp. GW821-FHT10B06. The sequence continues at coordinate 21,917 of NZ_JBWKNO010000027.1, forward strand.
CGGCCCATGTACACCCAGGACAGCTTCGCAGCACTGGTCGCCGCCCACCTGAACCTGGTGTTCTGGTCCAGCAGCGCGTCCATCCTCGTCGGTGTGGCTGCGGGCATCGCGGTGACGCGGGCTGGTGGCCGCGAATTTCGCCCGCTGGCCGAGACCCTGGTGGCCATGGGACAGACTTTTCCGCCGGTGGCAGTGCTGGCAGTGGCCGCGCCGCTGATAGGCTTTGGTGCCGCGCCGGCCTTGATCGCACTGGCCCTGTACGGCCTGCTGCCCATACTGCGGGCCACCATCAGCGGCCTGGAGTCGGTACCCGTCGGCGTGCGCGAGGTGGCGCAAGGCCTCGGCATGGGCCGGCTGCGCCTGCTGTGCCAGATCGAGATTCCACTAGCGCTGCCAGTCATCGTGGCGGGCATACGCACTTCGGTCACCATCAACCTGGGCACTGCAGCCATCGCATCCACCGTCGGCGCCAAAACCTTGGGCTCGCCCATCATCGTGGGCCTGAGCGGGTTCAACACCGCCTATGTGCTGCAGGGCGCGATCCTGGTCGGCGCGCTGGCCATCGTGATCGACATGGCTTTTAGCCAGTTGGCCCGCTGGCTGGACCGCTGGCGCGTACAGCCCCCAGCCCATTGAGCCGCATGGAATCCGCTTTCCCCATGTATGCTGCAGGCGCGCCGGCCCACCAGGCGCTGTGGCAATTTGTGGCACAGCAGCTGCTAGACCAGGGCTTTGGCAGTATCCCTCTAACTTTGGCGCAGCCCGCAGACCTGCTCGCCCACTGGCAACAGCCCGGGCTGCTGCTGAGCCAGACCTGCGGCTATCCGCTCACCCACGCGCTGGCAGGTCGTGTCCAGTTGGTAGGCGCCTTCCGTTACCAGACGCCGGGCTGCGAAGGCATCCACTACCGCAGCATGCTGGTGTGTCGTACGGCGGATGCAGCCCTGCCGTTGGACGCTTTTCGGGGCCGTGCCGTGGCTTTCAATTCAGCCGACTCCCAATCCGGCTACAACAGCCTGCGCGCGCTGGTAGCGCCCTGGGCGGTGGAAGGTGCCTTCTTCGGACAGGCACTGCAGACCGGCGCGCACCGGGCATCGCTGAAGGCTGTACGCTCAGGCGCGGCTGATATCGCTGCCATCGACTGTGTCAGCCTGGCCCTGTTCCAGCGGGAAAATCGCCAGGCGCTGGAAGGGCTGCGCATCTGCGGCTATACCGCCCTGTCGCCCGGCCTACCGCTGATCACCTCGCTACAGACTGCACCGGCCCTGTTAATTGCCTTGCAGTCCGCCCTGCGTGCCGCCATGGAGGTAGATAGCCTGGCAGACGCCCGCGCCGCACTGTGCATCGCGGGGTTTGAAACCGTCAGCCTGGCCGCCTACCACGCCATCCTGGCTATGGAACAAGCCGCGTTTCGGCAGGGTTACTACAAGCTTTGACACGAAACGCCAAAGTAAGCCAGCCAGAGGGCGGCTTACAGGCTATAATCCAAGGCTTTGCTGGCAAACCCTCGCTGCCTGATCAATGTAATAGCGAGGGAACACCGCGGTCCCTTCGTCAAACGGCCTGATCTTCCTTTGACAAGACCCGCACACTATCGGAATCTTTTTTTGTCATGACAACTATCCGTGTAAAAGAAAACGAACCCTTTGACGTGGCCCTGCGCCGCTTCAAGCGCACCATCGAAAAGCTCGGTCTGCTGACCGACCTGCGTGCGCGTGAGTTCTATGAAAAGCCCACCACCGAGCGCAAGCGCAAGAAGTCGGCCGCTGTGAAGCGCCACTACAAGCGTGTACGTTCGATGCAGCTGCCTAAAAAGCTGTATTAAGCTTTCAAACTGTTCGCAGTTTGACAAGCCCGCCCCGGGACGCCAGGGCGGGCTTTTTGACTTTTAGACCCAAACTTTCAGGAGCAACCATGTCACTCAAAGAACAAATCACCGAAGACATGAAAACCGCCATGCGTGCCAAGGACAGCGCCCGTCTGGGTACCGTCCGCCTGCTGCTGTCGGCCATGAAACAAAAAGAAGTGGACGAACGCGTGGTGCTGGACGACGCCGCCATCATCGCCATCGTCGACAAGCTCATCAAGCAGCGCAAGGACTCGGTGGAAGCCTTCGTCAAGGCCGACCGCAATGACCTGGCCGATGTGGAAAAAGCCGAAATGGCTGTGCTGTCCGCCTACCTGCCCCAGCGTCTGGACGCCGAGCAAGTCGCCGCCGAAGTCGGCACGCTGGCTGCCGCCCTGGTCGCCGAACTGGGCCGCCCCCTGACGGGCGGCGACATGGGCAAGCTGATGGGCGTCGCCAAGGCGCAACTGGCTGGCAAGGCTGAAATGGGCCAGGTATCGGCTGCCGTAAAAGCCGCGCTGGCGGGATAAACCCTGCCCGCCATGGGGTCCAGGACAACCAATGTCCTGGCTACCGCGTTATAAAAGGCGTGAACACTCTGCTGCACGCCATGTCCTACACCCTTCTTTCCCGAACAACCCACCTGCTAGTCGGGTTGTTACTCGCGTTGGCGGGCTTGCAGGCTTCCGCGCAGACCGACGCGCCCAGCCGCGTGGGCCGCATCAGTCAGATGGAGGGCGTTACCAGCTACGCGCCCAGTGGCAGCAATGACTGGAGCCCCGCCGAATACAACCGACCACTGACCACCGGCGACCGGCTACAAACCGCCCCCGGCTCCCGTAACGAGCTGCACATAGGCTCTACCGCCCTGCGCAGCAGCGGCCCGGCCACATTGGAAATCGCCCAGCTGGACGACGACACCGCCCGCCTGACGCTGGAACGGGGCAGCCTTTCGCTGCGCGTGCGCCAGCTCTATCCCGGTGAACAGCTGGAAATCGACACCCCAAACCTGGCCTTCACCATCAGCCAGCCCGGCGAATACCGGCTGGACGTGGACACCCGCTTCCGCACCACCGCCGTCACCGTGCGCAGTGGCAGCGGTGTAGCCTATGGAGAAAACGGCCAGGCGCGTGGCATCACCGCCGGGCAGCAGATCCGCTTTGCCGACCGCCAACTGGGCCAAGAGGTGTTCTTCGACAACCCGCCCCGCGATGCCTTTGACATGTGGGCCAGTGCCCGCGACCGGGCCGAAGACCAGTCGCTCAGCGCCCGCTACGTGTCACGCGACACTGTGGGCTACCAGCAGCTGGACGCCTATGGCGAATGGCGCACCGACACCGAATTCGGCACGGTATGGATTCCCCGCGTCAACAACAGCCAGTGGGCGCCCTTCCGCAACGGCCAGTGGCGCTGGATTGAACCCTGGGGCTGGACCTGGGTGGACGACGCGCCTTGGGGCTTTGCGCCCTTCCACTACGGCCGCTGGGCGCAAATCGGTGCGCAATGGTGCTGGGTGCCCGGGCCAGTGATGGCGCGCCCGGCGTATGTGCCAGCGGTGGTGGGTTTCCGCGACCCATTTGCCGACCGTGACCGTCACCATCCACCCAATAACAACTGGTATCCGCTGGCCCCCGGCCAGACCTGGCGCCCAGCCAACCCCCACCGCCCGCCTGAGTCGCGGCCCGGCCTGCCTCCCGGCGTGGGCGCAAACCCCGCATGGCGAGACAGTCCTCCCAGCCAGCAGGCCATACCCATGCCCCGGCCTCAAGTGCACATGGTGGAACCCATGATGCAAGCCCCCAACAACCTGCAGGACTTGCAACAGCGAGCCCAATTGCAGCGCCAGCAGCAGCTAGACCGCGAACGCCAACAACAAGAACAAAACCGCATCCAGCTCCAGGGCCAGCAACGCGAACAAATGCAGCGCGATGCCGCGCAGCAGCAAATGCGCGAACAGCAAAACCGCATCCAGCAGCAGCAGGCAGAGCAAGCGCAACGGGAACAGCAACAACGCGAACAAGCCCAGCGTACCCAACAACAACTGCTACAGCAGCACCAACAACCGCAGCAGGTCCAGCCCATGCCTCGGCCCCAGATTCGGGATCCAAATAGCTTGTTCTTGGACCGCAAGCGCATCCTGCGCCCAGGCGAAGATCCAAACCGCTAGAACAAGCCATAGCTGCGATATTTATAGCGCCCCGCACAGATAAATACAGCGCTAGAGGCACAAAATAACTTAAAAGATACGATGCCTGGCAAGGCCCTTAGCTGCTACTGCGCACCACCAGTTCAAAGCCCAGATCGATCGTGCTGTGCGGCACCGGTTCACCGCGCATCAGCGCCAGCAGCATCGTGGCGGCCTGTGTGCCGATCTCGGCGCGCGGTGTGCGGATGGTGGTCAGGGGCGGCAGCATCTGGTCGCTGCCGGCCAGGTCGTTAAAGCCCACCACGGCAATTCGCCCTGGCACGGCTACCTGCAAACGCAAGGCCGCCAGCAGCCCACCCTGCGCCAGGTCGTCGTTGCAAAAAAAGACGGCATCCACATCCGGCCGGCGTGCCAGCAGGCTCTCCAACAATTGCCCGCCCAGGGCCATGGATGTGGGCGACGGGTCCAAGACTTCCAAGCCAGGGTCGTAACACCCCGCGTCCCGCAAAGCGGCGCGGTAGCCCTCGGCCCGCTGCATTACCCGCGGGTCCAGCTGCCCGGCGACGTAGGCGATACGCCGGCGGCCGCGCTGCAACAAGTGTTCGGTGATGGTGCGGGCCGCGTCCCGCTGCGATAGCCCCACGCCGTAGACGCCCGGCGTCGCTGCCGTTTCCATCAAATGCACGCAGGGCACGCCGCTGCGGGCAATCATCTGGCGGGCGGCTTCGCTGCGGTCGAAACCGGTGACCAGCAGCCCGGCCGGGCGGTGTGCCAGATAGCTTCGTAGCAAAGCCTCTTCTTCCGCGGCCTGGTAGTGGGTCACGCCCATCAGCGTCTGGTAGCCGGCAGGCGCCAAGGTGCGCTGCACCGCCTCCAGCAGCTCGACGAACAGCGCGTTCGACAACAGCGGAATCAACACCGCCACATGCGAGCTGCGGGCCGAAGCCAGGGCGCGGGCCGCAGGATCGGGCACATAACCCAGCTGCTGGGCTGCCACCTGCACCTTCTCGACAAGCACCGGGTCCACCGCCCGGGCGCCGCGCAAGGCGCGTGACGCCGTGATGGCACTGACACCTGCGGCCAGGGCCACATCGTTGAGTGTGGCACGCCCGGTTGCCCGCCGGCGCAAAGGGGGTGAGGAAGGGGGTGAGGAGGGGCTATCCATGCGGTGTGGAGGCGATTCTACCGAGGCAACGGTATTGCCAATCAACAAGCTCCGCTTACGCCATTGGCCACTTGTTCAGGTGAAAACCCTGATGGAAATACATACCGGCCAGACTTAGGATAGCGCTGTCCAAAAATTGAAAAACGATTTTCGGACGTCGTACAGGCCGCCGGCCTGGTTTTTTTCACTCATTGGGATTGCGCTGTCCAACATGGTTTCACTGGTTGTTATGGGCGTTGCCGGATGCGGTAAATCAAGTCTGGGGGATGCATTGGCCGAGGCCTTGCATTGGCCCCTGGTCGAGGGTGACGACTTCCACTCCGCCGCCAACGTCGCCAAGATGCGTGCCGGCGTGCCCCTGGTGGATGCCGACCGCACTGGCTGGCTGGCGCGGCTGGGCGAGGAGCTGCAGCACCATCCCCAGGGCGCTGTGCTGACCTGCTCGGCCCTCAAGCGCGCCTACCGGGACCAGTTGCGCAGCACCGTGCCGGGCCTGCGCTTTGTGCACCTGGCGTTGAGCCGCGAGGAAGCCCGACTGCGCGTGGCCCAGCGGGCAGGCGGCCATTATTTCCAGGCCAACCTGGTAGACAGCCAGTTCGAAGCGCTGGAAAGCCCCGAGGGCGAAGCCGGTGTGCTGGTGGTCGATGCCACCCTGGCCCTGGCACCCCTTACCCAACAAGTCATCCACTGGCTGCAGGAGACCCCATATGCAAACCCCTGAAACACCCATCCCCGCGCCCCGCGTGGTGCGCCTGGCCCATGCGGCCATGGCCTTGTGCCTGGCCGTCATGGCCACCTCGGTCTTCATCAACGTGGTGCTGCGCTATGGCTTTGGCAGCGGCGTGGCCGCCAGCGAAGAGCTGTCGCGCCTGCTGTTCGTCTGGATGGTGTTCATCGGCGCCGCTGCCGCCTACCCCATGGGCGAACACATGGCTTTCACCAGCCTGCTGCTGGCGCTGCGCGACAAGCCTGCTGCATTGACGGCCATGGCGGCCCTGATCCGCGTGCTGGTGGTGCTGGGCTGCAGTTTCCTGGCCTGGGGCGCTTGGCAGCAGGTGGTCGTGGGCCTGGGCAGCCACTCGGTGGTGCTGGGCTACTCCAGCGCGCTGCTGCCCTTGCCGGCGTTTTTGTGCTCCCTGTTGATCGCTGTGATGGCGCTGTGGGAGCTGGTACGTAACAAAGCCCTGGACCTCGGTCACGGCGCGGAAGTGGAGTAAGTCATATGTCCGCAGAAGGTCAAGCATTCGTGGTTTTTTCGCTGGGCATGCTGGTGCTGATGGGCATCGGCATGAACATGGCGCTGGCATTGGTACTCACCGGGGCCGGCATGGCCTGGGTACTGGATTTCTGGGACACCCAGCTGCTGGCGCAGAACCTGGTGGCCGGGGTGGACAGCTTTCCGCTGCTGGCCGTGCCCTTCTTCATCCTGGCCGGTGAGCTGATGAACTCGGGCGGCATCAGCCGGCGCATCATCGCCATGGCCCAGGCCTGGGTCGGCCACATCCGGGGCGGCCTGGGTTATGTGGCCATCGGCGCTGCCGTGCTGATGGCCAGCATGAGCGGCTCGGCCCTGGCCGACACCGCGGCGCTGGCCACCATCCTGCTGCCCATGATGCGCCAGCACGGCTACCCGCTGCCTGTATCGGCCGGCTTGCTGGCCTCGGGCGGCATCATCGCGCCCATCATTCCGCCGTCCATGCCGTTTGTGATTTATGGCGTGACCACCAACACGTCGATCTCGGCGCTGTTCGTCTCGGGCATCGTGCCCGGCCTGTTCATGGGTGCGGGCTTGATCGTGGCCTGGAAGTTCGTGCTACGCAAGACCGAGCTGCCGGTGGGCCAGCCCCTGCCCATGAAGGAACGCCTGCAGGCCACGCTGAAAGCCTTCTGGGCGATGCTGATGCCCATCATCATCATCGGCGGCATGAAGAGCGGCCTGTTCACCCCCACCGAGGCCGCCGTGGTGGCAGCGTTCTACGCGCTGGTCGTAGCCTTGTTCGTGCACCGTGAAATGAAGCTGCCCGAGCTGTACACGGTGCTGGTACGCGCCGCCAAGACCACCGCCGTGGTGATGTTCCTGTGCGCCGGCGCTGCCGTGGCCAGCTACATGATCACCCTGGCCGACCTGCCCAGCACGCTGTCGAACTGGCTCGGCCCGCTGGTGGAAAGCCCGCGCGTCCTGATGGCGGTGATGATGGTCGTGCTGGTGTTGATAGGCACCGCGCTGGACCTGACGCCCACCATCCTGATCTTCGCCCCGGTGATGCTGCCCATCGCCGTCAAGGCCGGCATCGACCCGGTGTACTTCGGCCTGATGTTCGTGCTGAACGGCGCCATCGGCCTGATCACCCCGCCAGTGGGCACCGTATTGAACGTGATTGCCGGTGTGGGCCGCCTGCCCATGCACACCGTCATCAAGGGCGTAAACCCCTTCCTCATCACCTACACGCTGATCCTGATTTTGTTCGTGATCTTCCCGCAGCTTGTCATCGCCCCCGTGGCGTGGATGCGCTAAACCGCCCACTCTCTCGCACCCTACAACTTACAACCAAGGACAAACACCATGCACACCTTCCTTCGCCGCACCGCCCTGGCCACCGTGGCCGCACTCGCCCTGGGCGCTGCCAGCGCCGCCTTCGCGCAAGACATCAAGCCGCGCATCATCCGCTTTGGCTACGGCCTGAACGAGCAAAGTAACCAGGGCCGCGCCGCCAAAGTGCTGGTCAGTGCGATCGAAAAAGCCTCTGGCGGCAAGATGAAGATGCGGGCCATCGGCGCTGCCGCCCTCGGCCCCGACACCCAGATGCAGCAAGCCCTGGTGGGCGGTGCGCAGGAGATGATGGTCGGCTCCACCGCCACCCTGGTCGGCATCACCAAGGAAATGGCGCTGTGGGACACGCCCTTTCTGTTCAACAACGTGCAGGAAGCCGACGCCATCCTGGACGGCCCCATCGGCCAGAAAGTAATGGCCAAGCTGCAGGAAAAAGGCCTGGTCGGCCTGGTGTACTGGGAGAACGGATTCCGCAACCTGACCAATAACAAACGCCCCGTCACCAAGCTGGAAGACATGGACGGCATCAAGCTGCGCGTGATGCAGAACGAAGTCTTCCTGAGCAGCTTCAAGACCCTGGGCGCCAACGCCATCCCCCTGCCCTTCAGCGAACTCTTCAGCGCGCTGGAAACCAATACCGTGGACGGCCAGGAAAACCCTTTCAACACCATCGTCTCCAGCAAGTTCTACGAGGTGCAAAAGTACCTGAGCGTGACCAACCACGTCTACAGCCCCTGGATCGTGCTGGCCAGCAAGAAGTGGTGGGACGGCTTAAGCAAGGACGAGCAAAAAGTGCTGCTCGACGCCGCCATCCAAAGCCGCGACTTCGAACGCAAGGACACCCGCGACGAAGCCGCCAAAGCCCTGGCCGATCTGAAAACCAAGGGCATGCAGATCAACCAACTGGCCCCCACCGAAGCCGCCCGCATGCGCGACAAGCTCACCAAGGTCAACGCCCTGGTCGCCGCCAATGTGGGTATGGACCTGTGGCAGGAAACCCAGGCCGCACTGGCCAAGCAGCGCGGTAAGTAAACGCCAAGCAAAACGCCACCAGCTACTATATTGATAGCTGGCGGCGCAGGTGAAATAAGCGCCTGAGGCCTAAAAAGCTTAGATCAGCTCCCGGCCACCTTCATCTTGTTCACCAGGATCGAGCCCACGGTTTTCGCGCCGTAGTTGTAGGTGTCTGCGCCAATCGCCTGGATGCCCTTGAACATGTCCTTCAGGTTGCCGGCGATGGTGATCTCTTCCACTGGGAAGGCGATCTCGCCGTTTTCCACCCAGAAGCCGCTGGCACCACGCGAGTAGTCGCCGGTCACGTAGTTCACGCCCTGGCCCATCAGCTCGATCACGAACAGGCCGGTGCCCAACTTTTTCAGCATCGCGTCCAGGTCGTCGCCCGCGCGGGTGCGGCGGGAGGTGAGCGTCAGATTGTGCGAGCCGCCGGCGTTGCCGGTGGTCTTCATGCCCAGCTTGCGCGCCGAGTAGCTGCTGAGGAAGTAACCTTCGACCACACCCGCGTCCACCACCTTGCGCGCCTTGACGCGCACGCCCTCTTCGTCGAACGGCGAGCTGCCCTTGCCGCGCTTCACGAACGGGTCTTCCATCAGATCGATGTGCTTGGGGAAGATCTGCTTGCCCATGGAGTCCAGCAGAAATGTGCTCTTGCGGTACAGCGCACCGCCGCTGACGGCCTGCACAAAGCCACCCAGCAGGCCGGCGGCCAGCGGCGACTCGAACAACACCGGGCACTCCACGGTGGGGATCTTGCGTGCCTTCAAACGGCTCAGCGCACGTTGGGCGGCGTAACGGCCCACGTCCTGCGGCGAAGCCAGCTCGGCCGCGTCGCGCATGGAGCTGTACCAGGAGTCGCGCTGCATGCCGTTACCCTTGCCAGCAATCGGCGCTACCGACAAAGAATGCCGCGAGCTGGCGTAGCCGCCCCGGAAACCATTGGTGTGTGCGCTGAAGAAATGCGACTGCTGGGCCGACACGCCCGCGCCTTCGCTGTTGGTGATGTGCTTGCTGGTCTGCAGGGCCGCGGCCTCGCATTCCATGGCGATCTGGGCCGCGTCTTCGCTGGTGATGGCCCAGGGATGGAACAGGTCCAGGTCCACCTGGCGCTTGGCAATGTCCTTGGAACTGGGCAGGCCGGCGGCCGGGTCTTCGGCAGTGAAGCGGGCAATATCGTAGGCCGCTTGCACGGTCTGCTGGATGGCTGCCTTGGAGAAATCGGAGGTGCTGGCGTTGCCACGGCGTTTGCCGATGTAAACCGTGATGCCCAACGACTTGTCGCGGTTGCGCTCCACGGTTTCCAGCGCGCCCTTGCGCACCGATACACTCAGGCCGCAGCCCTCGGAGGCCTCGGCGCCGGCGTCGGTGGCACCGAGTTTTTTGGCGTGCGCCAGGGCGCTGTCTACCAGTTCTTCAAAGAAAGGCCGGCTGTAGGCAAAGCCACTGTCGGGGCGGGAAACTGTGGAATCTGGGTTTTTCATGTTGGCGGCTATGATACTTGCCACGCCGGCACCTAGGCCGCGCCCCATCGGATACCCGCGCACAGCGCCACCCCACCCAGAAATACCATGTCACGCAAACCCACCAAAGGCTATTACGTCCAAGGCACCTTCGTTGCCGAAGGCAGCGAACTGGACATCCAGCTCAAAGCCGAACTCAAGGGCACCGACTCCGCCAGCCGCACCGACATGAAACGCGAAAGCGACGAATTGCAAAAGCTGGGTGAAGACCTGCTGACTCTGCGCACCGACCTGTTCACCAAGCTGCAACTGGGCGAAAAGCTGCACGACGCGGTGGTCGAAGCCAAGCGCATCACCAACTTCGAAGGCAAGCGCCGCCAGATGCAGTACATCGGCAAGCTCATGCGCAAGCAAGAGCCCGAAATGCTGGATGCGATCCGCGCGGCGCTCAAGGTGCAGCACTCCGGTTCGGCCCAGGAAAACCTGGCCCTGCACAAGGCCGAAACCTGGCGCAACCGCCTGATCGCCGAAGACGGCGCCTTTGGCGAATGGATCAGCGAATTCCCCGCCACCGACTCGCAGCAACTGCGCGCCCTGGTCCGCCAGGCCCGCAAGGACGCCACGCCCGAAAAGCCCGGCGCGCTGCCTCGCCACGGCCGCGCCTACCGCGACATCTTCCAGCTGGTGCGTGAACAGCTGCTGGACATCGACGGCCCGCTGAACGACGGCGCCATCGATGCAAGCCACCAGGCCGACGAGGAATAAGGCCGTGTTCGACCCCGTCAAGATCGGCATTGTCTCGGTGAGCGACCGCGCCAGCACCGGCGTCTACGAAGACAAAGGCCTGCCCGCGCTGCAAGACTGGCTGAGCCGCGCGCTGCAGAACCCCATCGAATTCGTGCCGCGCCTGATCCCCGACGAACAAGCCGTCATCAGCGCCACCCTGGTCGAGCTGGTCGACGCCGGCTGCAGCCTGGTGTTGACCACCGGTGGCACCGGCCCTGCCCTGCGCGACGTCACGCCCGAGGCCACGCTGGCCATTGCCCACAAGGAAATGCCCGGCTTTGGCGAGCAGATGCGCCAGATCAGCCTGAAGTTCGTGCCCACGGCCATCCTGTCGCGCCAGACCGCCGTGGTCCGCGACAAAAGCCTGGTCATCAACCTGCCCGGCCAGCCCACGGCGATAGCCGAGACGCTGGAAGGCCTGCCCGCCCTGGGCACGCCCGGCATCTTTGCCGCCGTGCCCTACTGCATCGACCTGATCGGCGGCCCTTATTTGGAAACCGTCGAGACGGTGTGCAAGGCCTTCCGGCCCAAATCGGCCATCCGTCCACCGGCTGCCCAGTAAGCACGACGGCGGCAGGGCTTCACGCCCCGGCTGAAAATGACTTTCAGCCCTTCTCATTTCTGCAAGGAGACACCATGCAAGTCCTGAAACTCGCCGCCTTCTCCGACGGCTCCAGCGGCGGCAACCCCGCAGGCGTCGTCATCGCCGATGTTCTGCCCAGCGACGCCGAAATGCAGCGCACCGCTGCAGCCGTCGGTTTTTCTGAAACCGCTTTCGCCGCGCCCATGGGCAGCGCCTGGCGGGTGCGCTATTTCTCACCCGAGACCGAGGTAGCGTTCTGCGGACACGCCACCATCGCGCTGGGTGCGGTCCTGGCGCAGCAGCACGGCGACGGCGTCTACCCGCTGACGCTGAACCACGCCCAGATCACCGTGGAAGGCCGCAGCGCCGGCACACTGTTCACTGCAGCACTGCAGTCGCCGCCCACACGCAGCCAGTCCGCGCCCACCGAACTGGTGGCCGAGGCATTGGCCTTGCTGGGCTACACCGCCCACGACCTGGACCCGCGCATCCCGCCGGCTCTGATACACGGCGGTGCCGACCACCTGGTGCTGGCCCTGAAGACCCGCAGCGCCCTGGCCACCATGCACTACGACCTGGCCACAGGCCGCAGCCTGATGCTGCGCGCCGGCCTGGTGACCATCCTGCTGGCGTTTGCCGAGTCGGCACAGCGCTTCCACACCCGCAATGCGTTCGCCTCTGGCGGCGTGCTGGAAGACCCCGCCACCGGCGCGGCCACCGCCGCCCTGGCCGGCTACCTGCGCGACCTGGACTGGCCGCACGGCGGCACCATCGACGTGGTGCAGGGCGAAGACATGGGCATGCGCTCCCTGCTGCACGCTGAGTTCAGCAGCCAGCCAGGCAGCTCGGTACGCGTCTCGGGCACGGCCCGTTTGATGGCCTGATTGCTATCTAAATAGGAGCATCCAGCGCAGGTGGAATCTGGGCGGATTCAATCCCAAGTGCAACGCAAGGGTCATTGAATAGTAGCGTGCTGGGGATGGTGGTTGAGCAAGAAG
>NZ_JBWKNO010000028.1:0-27628 GCF_059415605.1 Rhodoferax sp. GW821-FHT10B06
CTTTTGGGTACTTTTCTTTGGCGAAGCAAAGAAGAAGTACCTCGCCCGCCGGGGCGAACTCCCGGCCGGGGATGCCAGTGGCGCCAACAAGCACAAATAAGCTACAAGCCAAATCGACCGCCGGCGCACAAGATAACTACGCAAACAGCTGCGATTTCAGTAGCAAATGAACCGGGCGACCAGAAGGCGTAGACAGCCTAAACCTGCACCACCAGCCCCGTGCGGGCGGCTTCCGCAATGGCTTCGGTCACGCGCAGGTTCTGCACGCCGTCGCGGGCACTGACCAGGGGGGCGGCTTTGCCTTCTATGACGTCGGCGAAGTGGTTCATTTGGTGCTTCAGCGGGTCGTCGCGCACCATGCCGATAGTGCCTACCTCAAACTCTTTCCACCACGAACGGTCTTCGGGGCGGGGGTAGGTTTTGATGCGCATGGTGGGTACGGCCAGGCTGCCCTGGGTGCCGGCGATGTGGTAACAGTCTTCGTCGGTGTAGGTGGTGTAGGCCTTGTTTTCCTGGCTGGTTTGCTCCCAACTGCGGGCGCTGGCGGCGGTGTCGGACAGCATGAAGCTGCCCAGTGCGCCGTTGGCAAAGCGCAGGTTGATGGCCACCGTGTCTTCCACCGCGAAGCCGCGCGTGGCGTTGCTGGCAAAGGCCTGCACGGCGCTGATGTCGCCGCACAGCATGCGCAGGTTGTGCACCTCGTGGATCAGGTTGATGAGAATGGGGCCACCGCCGACCTGGGTGCGCCAGGGGCCGTTGGCAAAGTAGTCGTCGGGCTTGTAAAACTGGGCGCTGCCGGTCACGCTGACCAGGCGGCCCAGTTGGCCGCTGTCCACCACCTGCTTGGCCTTGGCCATGATGGGGCTGTGGGCGCGGTGGTGGCCTATGAGCACGCGGGCCTGCGTGTCTTCCACCACTTTTTGCAGCTGCAGCCCTTCGGCCAGGGTGGTGGCAATGGGCTTTTCCAGCAGGATGGGCATGCCGGCGGCGATGCATTCCAGCGCCTGCGGCACGTGCAGGTGGTTGGGCGTGGCCAGCAGCACGCCGTCGGGCCGGGCCTGGGCCAGCAGATCGGCCAGCGAGGTGAACAGCGGCACGCCGGCTTGCGTGGCGATGGCGACTGCGCCGGGCGAAGGGTCCACGATGGCCGACAGCACGCAGCGCGGGCTGCGCGCCAGCACGGCGATATGGGCCATGCCGATCATGCCGGCGCCGGCCACTGCGATACGGAGCTTGGGGGAAGAAGTCATGCTGCCTCTGGTGTGGGAATGCGGCATGCTACTCACAACCCATCTATTTGTAATTAGCGCAGAACATGATTCACAATTAACGAATGGTGAATAATCAATGGTGAATATGCAGTGGGAGCTCATCGACCTGCGGGTTTTCTGCTGCGTGGCCCGGCGCAGTAGCTTCAATGCCGCGGCGGTGGAGCTGGGCATTTCCCCTGCCTATGTGAGCAAACGCGTGGCTGGGCTGGAGCAGGCCCTGGGGCTGGCGCTGTTCCACCGCACCACGCGGCGGGTATCGATCACCGATGAAGGTGAGACGGCGCTGCTGTGGGCGCGCAAGGTGCTGGACACGGCCGACAGCCTGACGCAGGAGGTGGGCCGCACCCGGACCACGCCCTCGGGCACGCTGCGTATCAGCACCAGCCTGCGCCTGGGCCGCAACCATGTGGGCCACATCCTGGCGCAACTCAAGCGCCTGTACCCGGCGCTGGACATCTGGCTGGAGCTGGTAGACCGCCGGGTCGACGTGTTGGGCGAAGGCTTTGACGTCGACATCCGCGTGGGCGACATCAGCGAACCCTATCTGGTGGCGCACCCTGTGGCCAACAGCGTGCGCGTGCTGTGCGCCGCGCCCAGTTACCTGGCGCGGCGCGGCACACCCAAGACATTGGCCGATTTGGCGCAGCACGACTGCCTGCTGTTCCGCGACCGCGACCAGGCTTACGGCGTGTGGCGGCTGCAGGGCCCGCAGGGCGCAGAGTCGGTCAAGGTGACCAGCACCCTGGGGTCCAACCACAGCGATGCGGTGCACAACTGGGCCGTCGACGGGCATGGCATCGTGTTGCTCTCCAGCTGGGATGTGGCTAGCCGGCTGCGCGACGGCAGCATGCAGCGCGTGCTACCGGCCTACCACCAGCAAGCGAATGTGTGGGCGGTGACGGCGACGCGGTTGGGCAATTCAGCCAAGCTGAAGGTCTGCGTGGACTATCTGGTGCAGCAGCTGCAGCAGGGGGCGTTTGCGTTGGAGGTGTTTGGGGCTTGAGGCTGCTGCTCAATACAGCCGTATCGCCATGTCGAAGTACCAGGTGCGGCGGATTTCGATCACGTCGAACTCGCGGGCCAGGGCAGGTTGGAAGGCCTGGTAGTTCGCCTGGCCGTAGATGATGCGGCGGATCGCCTCGTCGATGGCCGGCACGCCGCTGGAGATGACAAAGCTTACCGACTCCACCGAGCCATCGCTTCGAACGGCCACCAGCACCAAGGGATCGGCATGGGGTTGCTTGACGACTTGGCGGACTGCTGCGTCATAGGTCATGTTGAGCTCGATTTTGCGGGTCCAGGCTTCTGCGTAGCGCACCATTTCCTCGTTGGCATCGCTGCGGCCGAAGATGCGGCCTCGGCGCGCGCTACTCCAGGACGATGGCAAGGAAGAGGATGCGCGTGCGGCATCTGCAGCCGCGCGCTTATCGGCTTCTTCGTTCAGCTGCCGTCCTATGGCTTTGAGTTTTTCTTCGCGTTGTTCGGCCGCCAGGCGTTTTGCCTCTTGCTTGGCGGTCTCGGCCTGCGCGGCTTCCTGGCGGGCTGCGTTCTGGCGGTCGGCTTCAGCCTTTGCTGAGTTAGCGGCGTTGGCCGCTTCCTGCTGGGCAGCTTCTTGGCGCGCCGCCGCCTGCTTCGCGGCTTCCTGCCGTTCTGCCTCTTGCTTTGCGGCTCCGGCCCTTGCCGCTTCTTGCTGCGCCGCTTGGCGTTCTGCCTCGCGTCGCGAGCCTTCTGCTTTGGCGGCCTCCTGGCGTGCAGTTTCCTGCTTGGCCGCTTCGGTACGTGCTGTCTCTTGTTTGGCTGCCTCGGTCCTTGCCGCCTCCTGGCGCGCGGCAGCTTGGCGTTCGGCCTCGGCGCGGGCGGTTTTGGCCGCTTCCTGCTGGGCGGCCTCTTGCTTTGCCGCGTCCAGGCGCTCGGTTTCCCGCCGTGCGGCTTCTACCTTGGCGGCATCCAGGCGGGCCGCCTCTTGCTTGGCAGCCTCGGCCCGGGCGGCTTCTTGCCGGGCTGCGGCTTGGCGCTCGGCTTCCCGCCGCGCAGCTTCAACCTTGGCGGCTTCCAGGTGTTCGGCTTCTGCCTTGGCAGCGGCCTGGCGTTCTGCCTCCCGGCGCGCGGCTTCGATCCTGGCTGCCTCTTGGCGCGCGGCCGCCTGCTTGGCGGCTTCCATGCGCTCGGTTTCTTGCTTGGCTGCTTCGGCCCGCGCAGCCTCCAGGCGTGCAACTTCCTGGTGTGCAGCGGTTTGGCGTTCGGCTTCGGCGCGTGCCGCCTTGGCGGCATTTGCGACCTCTTGTTGGGCTGCCTCTAGCCGTGCGGCGGCTTGTTTGGCTGCCTCCAGTCGTTCGGTTTCCTGCTTGGCGGCCTCGGTCCTGGCCGTTTCTAGCCGCGCAGTATCCTGGCGTGCGCTGGCCTGGCGCTCGGCCTCTTGGCGTTCACGCTCGTGCTTGGCAGCTTCGACTCGGGCGGTTTCCAAGCGCTCGGCTTCGGCGCGGGCGACGGTCAGGACCTGTTGTTGCGCCTCGGCCTGCCGTACGGCCTCGGCCTGTGCGGCTTCCTGGCGGCTGGTTTCTTGCCGTAGCGTCTCCTGGCGCGTGGCTTCGACCCGGGCCGTTTCCTGGCGGAGGGCGTCTTGGCGCAAGCTCTCTTGGCGTTCTGCTTCCTGCCTGGTCGTTTTTGCGCGCGCGGCTTGGGCCTCGTCCTGTTGTGTCTGCTGTGTCGCTGCGAGGGCGGCGGCTTGTTGCGCAGCCTTCAGGCGTGCGACTTCTGCGCGGGCCGCCTCCAGGCGAGCTGTGGCTTGACGCTCGGCTTCCTTTTGCCGTGCCTCCTGTCGAAGGGCTTCGGCTACCGCAGCGGCCTGGCGGGCAGCTTCTTGCCGGGCTAGCTGGGCGGCTTCCTGCTGCTTGGCCTTCAGGTGTTCCGCCTCTTGCTGCACCGTCTCTTGTGCGGGCGTCGGCAGCGCGATCCAAGTGGCGCCGTCGGGGGGCGTCGATGCTGTTTCGATTGTGTCTGTGGGCTCGGGGGGCGGCGTGGGCTGGTTATCCGTTCGTGGGCTTTCGGCTATGGCAGCACTGCGGGCGAGTGGTGCCACGGGTGTTGTACCTGCGGGCTCTGCGGTGCTGGCCCCAGTGTCCTGTGGAGGCTCTGTGCTAGAGGGCTCCGCCGCATCGAGCACGATGCGCAGTGCCGGTACCGCGCCGCGTCGTTCTTCCCAGGGGAAACCGAAACCCGGCAGTCCGTCTTCCTGGCCGTTGAAGGTCAAGCTGAGTAGCAGCGCATGGAACAGCAAGGAAATCAGCAGGCTCATGGGTAGCCGCGCGCGCGCATGCGTGCTGGGGCCTAGCCATTGCTCATCTATTGAAATAGGTGCTGCTTCTATTGACACGTGTTGATTGGCCCTACAGCTGTGCAAGGGCTGCCGGAGATATGCTGCAGCGGTGAATGTAGCCGGTGCAGCCGGCCCAAACACGATGTTGTGGAAACTTTGCTGGTGGGTATATCCAATGAGAGGCTATTCGGCCAAGCTTCATCCATGCTTCCACAGTTCGAAATAAATCACCAATCAAAATCATGACCTCAACCATAATGGGATGCGGTTAGACATGTGATGGAGACAACGAAGGAGCCTGGACAAATGGGCATTCAAACCAGCATCCGCAGGGCGCAGTCCTGTGCTGTAGACGCGGTCGAGGCTGTGCGCGAATTCCATCAGGCCGTCGTCCAGGAAAACATTGCTCTCGTTGTTTTCTTTTGCTTTGGTACTTACGACTTGGAGTCGGTTGCCGCAGAAATGCGGCGGCTGTTTGACGGGGTTCAAGTCGTGGGGTGTACCACTGCGGGTGAAATTGGGCCCCAAGGCTACCGCGAGCGTAGCCTGAGCGGGGTGAGCTTTTCTGCCAGCGAATTCCATGCTGTCAGTGGTTGCATTGACCGCTTGCAGCAATTCACCAGTAGTACGGGATATTCCACTGTACAGACTCTGCTGCAAGCATTGGAAGCCCAGGCTCCACATGCGGACGCGAGCAACAGTTTTGCCTTTATGCTGATTGATGGTATGTCGGCACGTGAGGAGCTTGTGACCCATACATTGCAGAGGGCCCTGGGTGATATTGCGTTGGTTGGCGGTTCTACAGGCAATAACCTCAAATTCCGCAACACGCATGTTTATTTTCAGGGTCAGTTTTATTTGGATAGCTCGGTGTTGGTGTTGGTAAATACGCGGCTGCCGTTCAAGCTATTCAAGACGCAGCACTTTGTCGCTACCGACGAAAGAATGGTGGTCACCGAGGCCGACCCCGCGCGTCGCTTGGTGATGGAGATCAACGGTTTGCCAGCGGCACAGGAATATGCCCGCATGTTAGGGATTGATGCGAATGACCTAACTTCCGCCTGCTTTGCCGCCAACCCTGTGGTGGTGGTGATCAATGGAGCAAACTACGTGCGCTCCATCCAGAAAGCAAATCCCGATGGCAGTCTGACCTTCTTTTGCGCCATAGAAAGTGGCCTTGTGCTACGAACGGCGAAGGGCATAGATATCGAGGAAAACCTCAAGCAAGCCTTTGCGCGGGTACGCAGCCAAATCGGTCCACCGCAACTGGTTCTGGGTTTCGACTGCATATGGCGCAGACTTGAAATGTCACACCAACAGAAAGATCGCATCAACGAAGTCCTGGTGGACAACCATGTCATCGGCTTCAATACCTATGGTGAGCAATACCATGGTGTGCATGTCACCCAAACTTTTGTCGGTATTGCCATTGGCGCCAATGAGCATGGGAGCACCGATGCCTGACCAAGTGGCAACGCAGACGGGCTCTGGCGACGATGCCTTGAGGGGGGAAATTGCGCGCCTGAACAAAATCATCCGTGCGTTGATGGACCGTGCGGAACGTAGTGCCAGCACGCTTGGCTCCGACTACGGCTTGTTTCAGAACACCGTCATGCTGGAGGAATTGGTGCATAGCCGGACGCAGGAACTGGAGCTTGCCTTACGTGAAAATGAGAAGATCAATCGCGCCCTGCGAGTGTCGGAGACACTATTTCGTGGTTTAGCAAACATGTCTTTGGTGGGCATTGTCATTGTCGAGGACGGAGTCATCAGCTATGCCAATGCCAAGTTCGCTGAAATTTTTGGCTATTCAGAAGACGAGGTTGTGGGATTGGCCCCCACGAACTTTGTGGTCGAACAAGACCGCCCTTTGGTTGCAGAAAACGTTCGGAAACGGCAGTGTGGAGAAGTTGACCGTGTTCACTACACATTCCGTGGCTTGCGCAAGGACGGAGTTGAAATAATTGTCGAAAACCATGGCAGTGGGATGGATGTTGGAGGGAAACGGCAGCTCATCAGCGTGCTCATGGACATCAGCGAACGAACCCGTGCTGAAAGCAATCTTCGGGCTTTGCAGGAGGAGTTACGCGAGCTGGCCATTCATGATCCTCTGACCGGTCTATATAACCGCCGCTACCTGGAGACAGCCTTGGAACGTGAACTTGTCGCGGCCCGGCGCCATGCGTATTCCGTCAGCGTGGTCATGGGAGACCTAGACCATTTCAAGCGTGTCAATGACCAGTATGGACATTTGGCGGGTGACGAGGTGCTGAGGATCTTCGGCAATTTGATGAAGCAACATGCTCGGGGTAGCGATATTTATTGTCGATACGGCGGGGAAGAGTTTTTGCTGGTCATGCCAAATACGGCGCAGGGTTCCGCAGTAGATAGAGCCGAGCAACTGCGCGGTGCGATGGCAGGTGCGCCAGTACTTTATGCCGATTCTCTGATTGAAGTCACTGCTTCATTTGGAGTCGCCACGTTTCCCCGCGATGGTGACAGCGGCGAAGCTTTAGTGGGTGCCGCTGACCGAGCGTTGTATGCGGCCAAGGCGGCCGGCCGCAATTGCGTCATGGTCGCGGACAAAGAGGATTAGCCAGCCCCCTCTCAAGGGTTGTTTTGTCTGTAGCCTGCCTAGGATCTTCAGAGTGGCGCTGCCAGGCTGGCGAGAGGTGCGTATTGTTGCTACGCAGCGGCCGTCCATTCGCCCAGAACGAATGGGTTATGTAGAGGCCGATTTAGCGCCCAAGCTCAGGCCACCCAACCCAGCAGATGGTGCATGGCCCACAGCAGGCTGCTGATGGTGAAAAACGAGCTGACGGTTGCCACCAGCAGGGCGGCGGCGGTGAAGCCTTCCAGCCCGTATTTCTGCGCGACCACCGGGTAGATGCTGAGCATGGGCATGGCGGCGAACAGCACGGCGGCGATGCGCAGCTCGGGCGCCACAACCAGCCCGGCGGGCAGCAGCCACAGCATGGTGAATACGGCCAGCGGGTGCAGCAACAGCTTGCCGCAGGCCACCCAGGCCAGGTCGCGGCGCACACCGGCCAGCTTCAAACCGACCAGGCTGCCGCCGATGACGAACAGCGCCACCGGGCTGGAGGCGGTGGCCACGATTTGCACGGTTTGCGCCAGCACGGCGGGCAGTTGCAGGCCCAAAAGCGAGAAGCAAAAGCCGGCCAGTATGGCCAGCACCAAGGGGTTTTTCAGCAGGTTGCGCAGGCTGTTCAGCAGGGTGTGGTGCCAGCGCTGGGCGGCGTCCTGGCCTTCGTTGTCGGCCATGGCGAAGCACAGGGGCAGCACCAGCAGGTTCTCGACCAGCATGGTCAGGGCCAGGGCCACGCCTGCCGTGGGGCCCAGCAGCTGCAGCACGATGGGGTAGCCCACAAAGCCGCTGTTGGATGCTGCCATGCCCAGGCTTTGCATGGTGGCCAGCGGCATGCTTTGGCGGCGCAGCCGCAGCCCGACCAGCATGCCGATCAGCACTACGGTCAGTGAGCCGGCGGCGTAGGCCAGCAGGTAGGGGCCGTTGAGCACTTCGCCCAGCGGGCGCTTGGACAGGGCGTTGAAGATCAGCGCCGGCAGGCAGAAGTTGACGACGAAGCGGCCCAGCACCCGCATATCGGGCTTGTTGAACAGGCCAAAGCGCACAGAGAGGAAACCCGCTGCGATGATCAGGTAGATCGGCGTGGTGATGGCCAGGATTTGCAGCATGCTTGGGGTGATGTGGCGGTAGGGGACGTACGGGCCGGGACTGTCAAACTGTCAAAAATAGACAGACCCAGCCTGTGCAGGGGCGTAGCTTCAGTACTTCAGCGTGGCGACTTCGCGCAGCACCTCGGCCGTGGTGCTGGGCAGGCCGAAGAATTCCAGATAGGCCGGGATCTGCTCGAACAGCATGTCCGTGCCCACCTGCACCCGGCAGCCACGTGTCTGCGCAGCGGCCAGGAAGGCGGTGGTCTCGGCCTTCATCACCACTTCGCCCACAAAGGCGGTGGGGGCGATACGGTCTACGTCCATGGGCAGCGGGTCGCCCTCGTTCATGCCCATGGGCGTGGCGTTGACCACCAGGTCGCAGCCGGCTGGGTCGTTGGAGCCGGTTTCCACCAGCAAGGCGGGGTAGTGCTGGCGCAGGCGGCTGGCCAGGCCTTCCATGGACGGTGTGTAGGCGTCGAACAGCTGCAGCGTGCTGACGCCGGCTGCCGCCAGCGAGGCCGCGATGGCCGAGCCCACGCCGCCGCACCCTACCACCAGGGCGCGTATGCCGGTCAGGTTCTGGCCCTTGCGCAGCACGCCGCGCACAAAGCCTTCACCATCGAACATATCGCCGATCAGGCGGCCGTCTTCGGTGCGGCGCACGGCGTTGCAGGCGCCGGCGATTTGCGCCGTAGGCGAGACCTCGTCCAGCAGGCCGGCGGTGGTGACCTTATGCGGCATGGTGATCAGCGCGCCACGGATGTTCTGCAGGCTGAACACGGCACGCAGGAAGGTGGGGTAGTCCTCGGTCTTGCAGCCCATGGGCACGACCACGGCGTCAATGCCGGCCTGGTCGAAATAGGGGTTGTAGATCATCGGCGCCTTGAAGGCGTGGGTAGGGAAGCCGATGTGGGCGATGAGCTCGGTTTTGCCGGTAATCATGGTGCGTCCTCAGGCCTTCTGCGCTGCCTGTGCAGCAGACACGCCAGCGCGCAGGCCCAGCAGATAGCTCTCGGCGCCAAAGCCGCAGATCTGGCCCTTGACGATTTCACCGAACACCGAGTGGTGGCGGAATTCCTCGCGGGCGTGGATGTTGGACATATGCACCTCGATGATGGGGCAGGGCAGGATGGCTAGCGCATCGCGGATGCCGTAGCTGTAGTGCGTCCAGGCGCCGGCGTTGATCAGCACCGCGTCCACCTTGTCGGCGTAGGCCTGGTGGATGCGTTCGCACATGGCGCCTTCGTGGTTGGTCTGGAAATGCTCCACCGTGGCGTCCAACTCCTGGCCCAGGGCCACCAGGCTGGTGTTGATCTGGTCCAGCGTGGTGGTGCCGTATTGCTTGGGATCGCGTTTGCCAAACATGTTCAGGTTGACGCCGTGGAGTACGAGGATGCGCATGGGAGTTCCTTGGGTTGAGGGGCCGGTCGGGCGGAGGTGGATGCGGGTGTTGAACCCTGCATGTTATCGCTAGAATGACCAAAAATGTACTAAATGGTTCATTTTCAAAATAAAGGGTTTTCCCTGGGTTCTCTCCAAGTTTCCAGGCCAACCCCGCCACACACTGTCCGGTGAAGGAGATGACTTATGACTACAAGCCCCGCCAACCCGTTTGCCCAGCCCAAGGTGGACTGCCATGTGCATGTATTCGACCCGGCGCGCTTTCCCTTTCAGCCCGACACCGCCTACCGGCCGTCCGGCCAGGAGCTGGCCACGGCCGAGCAGTTGGACGCTGTGCTGGACGCGCACGGCGTGCAGCATGCGGTGCTGGTCGGTCCCAACTCCGGCTACGGCCTGGACAACCGTTGCCTGCTGGACGCGTTGGCCCGGGGCCAGGGCCGCTACAAGGGCGTGGTGGTGGTGCGCAGCGACGCCAGCCTGGGTGAGTTGCAAGACCTGCAGGCCCAGGGCGTGGTCGGCGTGGCCTTCAACCCGGCGCTGCTGGGGGTGGACTTCTACCAGGGCATAGGTCCCTTGCTGGAGCGTTTGCGCTCGCTCGGTCTGTGGGCCCAGGTGCAGGTGCAGCAGGACCAGCTGGTAGCGCTCAAGCCCATGCTGGTGGACAGCGGCGCGCGCCTGCTGTTTGACCATTGCGGCCGGCCCAACCCGGCGGCGGGCGTGGGCCAGGCCGGATTTCAGGCCTTGCTGGGCCTAGCCGAAACGGGCCGCGCCTGCGTGAAGCTTTCCAGCCTGGTGAAAAGCTCGGGCCAGGCCTTTCCGCATGCGGACATGTGGCCGTTTGTGCAGGCGCTGCTGCAGGCCTATACGCCGCAGTCCCTGGTCTGGGCCTCGGACTGGCCGTTTCTGCGGGCCCCGGCGCGGGTGGACTACGGCCCCTTGTTGGCCCTGTTCGACAAGCTGGTGCCCGACGCGGCGGCGCGCCAGGCGCTGATGTGGGACACGCCCCGCCGCCTGTTGGGCTGGGACGCAAGCGCTGGCTAATTCGCAGCGGTGGGCGGTAGCCGTAACGCGGCTTCCTCGTAGCCGCCTACAAAGCTGTCGGGGCCGTTGTCCAGGTTACGGTTTACCAGGCGGCGCGCATACATGGGGTGGCGCATGCTGCGCACCTCGTGCTCCAGCGTGGCCAGCACGCGGCCAGTGTCCAGGTCAATGATGTCCTGGAAGCGGTACTGGCTCTGGTCGCTTTCCTCCGTCACCAGGCCGCGCGCCAGCAGGCGGCGGTGCACCCCTGAAAAATCCGCCACGCTGATCTGCACATGGTGGCCGTCGTAAGGCGGCAGGGTGCGCGTGGTTTCGCGGAACACCAGGCTCTCGGCCAGACCGATGGGAATGCGCACAAAGTTGCCGTCCGCATCCGTGCCCAGCGTCGCCGGCGCGGCCAGCACCTCGGTGTAGAAGCGAGCAATGCCGGCCACAGTGCCAGGTGCGCAGTCCACCTCCACATAGGGCATGCCCAAGCGCAGCGGGCCGAAGCGCGCCGGGTCCGGGGCGTGCACGCGGATACGGTTGCCCCAGGGGCAGACCGTGTCCACCACATCGCCGTGCTGTTCAAAGCGGAACTGCGTGCCCTGCAGCAGCGGGGCCACGGCCTGCAGCCGCTGCACCAGGCTGTCCAGCTCCGGCAGCACCAGGCCAACCACGCCACGCAGCACCTCGGGCTTGCCCACCGGCAGATGGAACTGGCAGCTGCCCACGTTCATCCAGGCATTGCTGATGCCGGTGCGCTGGTAGGGGTCGCGGGTCAGGCCCAGGCCCATGGCGTAGAAGATGATGGCCTGCTGCTGGTTGGCCACGCGCACATTCACGTGGCCAAACTCGACGATATTGCCCACGTCTTCGGTGGTACGGTTGTAGGTAATGCTCATGGTGGGGCGCTTGGATGGAAGGACACGCATTTTGGCAGTGTTTGCGTGCCGCCGTGTGGTCCGGGCTTTTATATGAAATGAGGCTCTGGCGCAGGTACTAGCTACGCAAGAAGCTATGTTTTGTGTAGCGGTGGCTATGGCCTGGTGCTATGGATTCAGTAGCTACTGGCGCAGGTATTTTCTGCGCCAGCGGCACTTTTCTTGTAAATACTAAGGCCGTGCTCCGGCCTGCTGAAAGAAGCGTACGCGCTCGGCATCGGGCGGGTGGGACGCGAAGGCAATGCCCAGCCAGTTGTCTACATCGTCCTGGTCGGTTTCTTTGCCGTCGGCGCTTTTCTTCTGGTTGCGGGCGGCGGTCAGCTGGTCGAACAGCGTGACCATGCTGGCCGGCGGTATGCCTGCGGCCTGCAGCAAGCGGACGGCGGCGATGTCGGCCTCGTGCTCGGCGCTGCGCGAGTAGTGGGCCTGGCCCAGCAGGGCGGTGGTGCCCGCCAGCAGGCTGCTGAAGTCGCCCAGCAGCAGCGAACCCACGGTGCCCAAGAGTGTGGTTTGCACCAGCATGCGCACGCCGTCGCGGTGTTGCAGATGGCCCATCTCGTGGCCCAGCACGGCCGTCAATACATCGGTATCGCGGCTCACCAGGTAGACCAGTTCGTCGGTCATGATGATGGTGCCGCCCGGCAGGGCCAGCGCGTTGGGGCCGATGCGGCTGGAGCGGAACACCAACTGCCATTCAGGCACATCCTCGGCCGGCAGATGGGCCACGGCCTGCGCAAATGCAGCTTGCACGCGCGCCTGCTCGGCCAGCGGCAATTGGCTGGGTCGCATCAGCTGCGTATCCATCGTGTGCAGCGTGACCTCGCCCAGGCCGATGTCCACGCTGTGCGGTAGCACCAGCAGCGAAGCCTGCGCGGCCAGGGGCAGGCCCCAGATGTGTAGTGCGCCCAGCAACGCTAGTAGTGTGAGCAGGCTGGCGACTACGCCGCGCCAGCTTTGCTGTAGGCGTACGGTCAGCGATTCGGTCAGGCCTTGTTGTCGGCTCCAGGCATCCCAGGCGGCGGAGTCGGCGCAGTGCAGCTCGCCGCCTTCGGCCAGCTGGGTGACGCGCATGCCGTGGCGGGTGCGCTCGGGCCAGCGCACGCCGGCCAGCGCAAGGCTGCGCTGGATGCCGTCGCCCTGGATGTGCAGCTTGCCATCGGCCACCAGCAACGTGACCGGGTGGGCGCGGGCGTGGATGCCGTCGAAGTAGTCTGCCTGCATACGGCTACAGCCCGATGTCTATGCCCAGAAAGTCGCCCGCTGCATCGCCCACCGCCGCGCTGCCGCTGCCGACGCGGTGGCCGACCAGGGTGTCCGGCTCAATGCGGCTGCTGATGCTGGCGGCTTGCAGCCGCATGCGGGTCATGGCCACGGCCGCAAACGGCCAGTAAAACCCGAGAGTGATCAGCACCAGCAGCCAATTCTTCAGCGTGAGCCAGAACATGGGCTTGAAGCGTAGATCGCTGTGAAACTGCAGGTCGTCATTGCCGGTGTGGTTCCACACCAGGTTTTGCGAGCGGGCGACGGCATAGGGCTTGATGGCGATCAAGAGTCCCAGCATCAACAGCAAAGGTAGCAGGCCGATCAAGGCTGCCTGGAAAGGTCCTTTGTTGAAGTGTGGCTTGGTGGCGAAGAACACCGCCACGCCGATCAATGGCAGTGCTAAGGCCGCCAGCATGCCCCAGCCAAACATCTTGCCGCCCAGCTTGTAGAAAGCACCAGCGGTAGCGCTGAAACGGGTTTGCAATTGGGCCAGAGCGTAGTGCGCGTGCTGGTACTGCTTGAATTTCCAGAACGACCAAGGACACATCAGCAAGGTCAATAGAGCCAGTCCCAACATGCTGAAACCTATCCATAAAGGTGGTTTATCGGAGTCTACTTCCGGGGCAAACACCGTCAAACCCAGGATCAATATGGTGGGTACATACAGCGGCAGCACAGCCCGGTAGGCATCTGGCATGTTCCCTTTGAACTGAAAGCGCAGGCCGCGCCAGCTGGTATTGGCCAGGCGGAACTGCAGCGAAGCCCGCAGCAGCGCGGGCATGACGGCCGCCAGCAGCAGCAGGGCTACCAGCCCGGCCACTTGCGAGAAGCGGCCAGCCACCGAATACAGGCCAAACAACACGGCCACCAGCAGCGTTCCTTTGAGCATTTTCTTGGGGTTACCGTGAAAGTCCAGCGCTGCACCGTCCACCAGCGTGTTGCCATAGAAGTAGCGCAGGCGCCGCACCTTGGCCCAGGGGTAGTACAGGCCCAGCGTGACCAGGGTGAGCAGCAGGTTGACGATCCAGATGCGCAGGTATTCGCTGCCGGAGCCGGTGAAGGCGATGCGCAGCTGGCGTGGTTCGGGCGCTGGCGGCAATGTGGAGTGGGGATCGAAGGACGATTCGATGGTTGAAGTCATGGAGGACGCTTACGTTTGGATACGTTCAATGTAGCGTCGAAATGCCTGCTCTTTACATTTCATTCATACAAATGAATGAGGTTCCAGCGCAGTAGCTGCCTGCGTAAGCTGCTATCAAAATTGGATGGCCAGGCCCTGGTCGGGCCATAACAGTGCGAGCAGGTCCGTCATGCCCACGTCCACGCCCTGCTGCGATAGCAGGGGGGGGGCTGGCCTCGGTGGTGGGGCCGGCAGTTGAAGAAATGCGTCAGAGGGCTGTTTTTAACGTCCGTAAATGGCCGTCAGCCGGGTCTGCGCAATGGTGTTGGCGTGCAGCATGTAGCCGACCATGGCTGCGCTGGCGTCGGCGGGTAGGTCGATGTGCGGAACCTTCAGCGCGTGCAGCATGAAGATGTAACGGTGTGGCTTGTCGCCGGGGGGCGGACAGGCTCCGCCGTAGCCTGGTGTGCCGAAATCGGTGCGACCCTGTACCGCGCCCGCTGGCAAGGCTATCTGGCTGCTGCCGACCTGGGCGGGCAAACCGGTGGTGCCGGCGGGTAGGTTATAGACGACCCAGTGCCACCAGCCGGAGCCGCTGGGGGCGTCTGGGTCGTACATGGTCAGCGCCAGGCTTTGGGTGCCGGGCGGCACTCCTTGCCATTGCAGCGCGGGCGACTGGTTGCCGCCGCTGCAGCCAAAGCCTTGCAGTACCTGGGCATCTGGCAGGCTGCGACCCTCGGCGATGTCGGGGCTGGTCAGCGTGAAGGGGGTTGCCTGCGCGGCGAGGCTGGCTAGGAATAGTGCGGCTGCGGCGGCCTGCGGGATTAGACGGGGGAACATGGAACTCCTTGTGAAAACAAGGTGCTACTGTGGCCCGGGGTAGGCTAACTCTTTAGCCAGAATCGCGCAGCCGCTATGCC
The DNA here is from genome assembly GCF_059415605.1 of Rhodoferax sp. GW821-FHT10B06. Lineage (NCBI taxonomy): Bacteria > Pseudomonadati > Pseudomonadota > Betaproteobacteria > Burkholderiales > Comamonadaceae > Rhodoferax > Rhodoferax sp. GW821-FHT10B06. The sequence goes on from NZ_JBWKNO010000028.1 coordinate 14,952, forward strand.
GTTTCGCGCAACACCGAGGGCGCGAAGCCGAAGCGAGCCTTGAAGGCCGCACTGAACCGGCTGTGCGACCCATAGCCGCATTGTTGGGCGATATCGCCCACTGGCAGTTCGCTGGACTGCAGCAGGTCCAGAGCTGCCTCCAACCGGGCTTCGCGCACGGTGGCGGCAATGCTGGTTCCTTCCGTGGCCAGGTGGCGGGCCAGCGTGCTGGGGCTGGTGTGCAGGGCGTGGGCAACCGCCTTGGCGCACCAGTCGGCGTGTAGCCGCCCTGCGATGATGCGGCGGACCCGGTCTGCCATACCCAAGCGGTTGTTCTGTGGGAACACCCAGCCCCGCTCGGCCAGCATCATGAGTACCTCGGTCACGCGGTGGCGGCGTACGGCCGCCGACAGCCGGCTGGTTTCGGCCAGCGCATCCGCGGCGGCCCGTAGCGATTGGCCCAGGCTGTCATCCACCGCCAGTACCTGGGCCAGAACGGCGTGCGCGCCACCTGCCAGGGCCGGATAGCGCTGGTGGAAGTCGGCCGCCATTTCCGGCTCTATGTGCAGCACGCAGGCCTGGTAGCGTGGCCGGGTGGTGGGGCCGTTCGCCACATCCCAGGTGCTATTCCTGGCGACCATCAGCAGATGACCTGCGTCGCAACGGTAGCTGCCGCGCGCGTGGTGGATGGTCTTGCTGCCGGATTGCACCCACACCAGCAGATCGGTATGCAGGGTTAGGGTGGCGACACGGTGCCCGGTCTGTTCATATAGCTGGCAGGCCGCGCCTATGCTGTGCAGGGCATCATCCGGGGTGGCTGGGGCGGCGGTTTGGAGGGACATGGGGCTAGTGTGGTGTTGCGCGCTATCTGGAACATAAAGCTGCGTCTTTTTACCCATAATGTCGTTGCAAATCCGCGCCATAGCGGAGCTATGGTTGTGGTTTGCGCCTAATCCTGGTCAAAAATCCATCGACTTTATTCATTCCATCAAGCACGCAACACCACACTAGGACTCTAGCGCAATCCGTGCGGCGCGCCACAATCGTCGGCAGTCCCTGTCCGTTCCCTTCTGGAGTTGTATGCCGACCACCCCGCACAGTTCCACCCTTGGTGTCCCGCCTTTGCATATTCTGCTTACGGGTGGCACCGGCTTTCTTGGCCAGGCGCTGTGCCGTGCGCTGTTGCTACAGGGCCATAGGCTCACGTTGTGGGTGCGCAATGCCGAAAAGGCCGAAGCCTTGTTTGGCACTGCGGTGCGCCATGTGACCAGGCTGGCCGACGTGGCGCCGGGCGATATGCCGGAGGTGCTGCTGAACTTCTCGGGCGAGCCCATATTGGGCCCGCGCTGGTCGCCGCAGCGCAAGCAGCAGCTGCATGCCAGCCGCAGCGGTGTGACCCAGGCCCTGGTGGATTGGGTCGCGGCCTCGGCGCGCAAGCCGCGCCTGCTGCTGAGTGCTTCGGCCATTGGTTACTACGGCATACAGGCGCGGGGCGACATGGCTGCGCTGGGCGAAGACGCGCCGCCGCAGCCCATCTTCATGTCCGAGTTGTGTCAGCGCTGGGAGCACACGGCACAGGGCATGGCCGCCCACGGCGTGGCCGAGGTCTGTGTGCGGCTGGGCGTGGTGCTGGGCCTGAAGGGGGCGCTGCCCGAGATGCTGCGCCCATTCCGCCTAGGGGTTGGCACGCGCATGGGCCGGGGTGACCAGGTACTGACCTGGGTGCATCTGGACGATGTGGTGGCCGGCGTGTTGCATCTGCTGGCCCAGCTCCACCAGTCGCCCCATACTCCCTACAGGCCGCCCAGCGGGGCCTACAACCTGACCGCACCTTACCCGGTGAGCCAGCAGGAATTCACCGACACCGTCTGCCGTGTATTGCACCGCCCGCTGGCGCTGCCCGTGCCTGCCGCGTTGTTGCAGCTGGTGCTGGGCGAGCAGGCCAGCCTGTTGACCGAAGGCCAGCGCGTGGTGCCGCGGCGCCTGCTGGCAGACGGCTACCATTTCCGGTTTGAGCGCCTGGAAGCGGCGCTGCAAGATCTGGAACGCAAAAGAAAGATGTAAGCGAGATATATGGCAACTTTGGACAATGCACCCCCCGTACTCAATGACCCCGTCGATCAACTGCTGCAGATGCTGCGCGTGCCGGGGCCGCGCCGCCGCATCGTCGGCCTGGTGGGGCTGCCGGGTTCGGGCAAAAGTACCTTGGCCGACAAGCTGGTGGCGGCGGTGAATGCCGAGGCCGGTGCCGGCACGGCAGTGGTTTTAGGCATGGATGGTTTCCACCTGAGCCGGGCGACCCTGGCGCGCATGCCCGACCCGGATGCGGCCCTGGCCCGGCGTGGCTCACCCTGGACCTTTGACCCGGCCGGCCTGGCCGACCGCTTGCGCGCCGTGCGTAACGCGGCTAACGATGCATCCCCTGTGCCCTGGCCTGGTTTCGAGCACAGCGTGGGTGACCCGGCGGAAGGCGCGGTGCAGATAGGCCCCAATGTGCGCCTGGTGCTGCTGGAAGGCCTGTACCTGCTGCACCGCGAACATGGCTGGAACCTGGACGGTCTGCTGGATACCTGCTGGTACCTGGACGTACCTATGGACGTGGCATTGCAGCGCCTGGTGGCGCGACACCAGGCCGCCTGGGGTTTCAGCGTGGCCCAGGCGCAGCACCGGGTGGCGCAGAACGACCAGTTGAACGCCGAGATCGTGCTGCAGACCCGCGCGCGGGCCGACGCGCTGGTGGCCTAAAACCAGGCTCAGGCCCGGCGGCGCACCACGACCAGACCGACCAAGCCCAGGCCGATCAGGGCCAGCGAGCCGGGCTCTGGTAGCTCGACCGCCATCTGGTAGGGGCCGAAACCGGCCAGCGCCGCCGTGTCGTTGGGGCTGACGCCAAACGCCGCGCTGTAAGACGATTCACCAGCCACGCCGAGTCCGGACAAGTCGGACGAATACGACCACTGCACCGCATTCGGATCGGCTGCCGCAATCTCGATCCAGTAGGTGGTATTGGCCGCCAGGCTGTAGCCGGATGCCAGCGAGAAGCGGTAGGCTTCAAACCCGCTGGAAGAGATGCTGGCGCTGGACAGGCTGTCGAAAGTCGCCAGCAGGCTGCCCGGCGCTCCACTGTTGCTGGACAGCAGGCTGACCTGCAGGTTGGAGCTCAGGTCCGGGCCCAGGTTCATCAGCAGTGCCTGGATGCTGTTCAGCGTGCCGCCATAGGTGCCGGTGTTGAACGAGTTGGCTAGCGGGCCGGTGCCGTACACCGCATCAGAGCCGCTTTGTACAGCGTCAATGTTGTTGTAGACCACGCTGGCTTGCGCGGGCAGGGCCATGGCGAAGCACAGGCAGGCGCCAGCCGATACGGCAGCCTGGCGGAAAGACATTTTCAGTTTGGAAAACATTGTTGTTCCTGACATCAAGAAGGGCTTGAGGAGCTCAGAGCAGCGGGTCGCTGACGCCGTGCTTGCCGGTTTCCACGTGGCCGGCGCACTGGCAGACAAAGCTGGCGTCCGTGCTGGCGGTCACCACCAGGTCGTACCAGCGCGCGCTGGTCTGCAGCGTCCAATCCGAGCGGAAGCTGGCGCCGGGGGCTACCGTTTGGTGCGATGCGTTGTTCATGTACTTATCCGCCACGGTGACGCTGGTGGGCGCGGTGCCGATATTGGTGACCACCAGCGAAATGCCGCCAGTGATGGTGTCGTACACGGTTTGTACCGTCAGCTTGGCAGCCGATGCGCCTGTGCCTCCTGCAAATTTGCGGAAGAAACCGTTCGGGCCGTAGACAGACAGGTCGTAGGCGCTGGTGCCCGCAGCGGGTGTCCAGGTGTCGGCCAGGCTCTTGCCGGCTTCCACCGTATAGCTCCAGGGGCCGGTGCTGCCACCGGCCACGGTGCCGTTGGCAGTGCGTACATGGAACCAGGCACCAGCGCTGCCCGTGTTGGTGAAGCTGATACCGAAGCTTTGGCCTGCTGCATTCGCTACGCCCAGGGCCTGCAACTGGTAGGGTAGGGCGCGGGCCAGGCGGGCGCCGGGTTCTTGCGCCGGTATGGTCTGGTTGGCGGGGGGTGTGACGGCCAGATTCGGGTAGGTCTTGCCGCTGGTGACATCGCTTGCGGGCGGCACATAGGTGGATGTGCTGGGCAGGCGCGAGCTGGTGGCGCTGGCGATGGAGAAGTCCAGCGCCGAGCTCAGGTCGCCGCAGACGGTACGGCGCCAGGGCGAGATATTCGGCTCCATCACGCCAAAGCGTTTTTCGATGAACTGCACGATGGAGGTGTGGTCGAACACCTGGGAGTTGACCCAGCCGCCCTTGCTCCAGGGCGACACCACCAGCATGGGGACCCGTGCGCCCAGACCGTATGGGCCGGCGGGGTAGCTGGCCGTGCCGTTGCCGGGGTAGATTTCATTCACGGTGCTGACGGTGGATTTGCCCTGCGCGGCCGTCATGGGCGGGGTGGGCGGCACCACGTGGTCGAAGAAGCCGTCGTTCTCGTCGTAGCAGATGATCAGCACGGTGCTGGCCCAGACGGCGGGGTTGGCGGTCAGTGCGGCCAGCACATTGTTGACGTACCAGGCGCCATAGTTGGTCGGCCAGTTGGGGTGCTCGGTATAGGCCTCGGGTGCGGCAATCCAGGACACCTGGGGCAGGGTATTGTTCAGCACGTCGCTGCGCAGCTGGTCGAACAGCGTGCCGTTGTTGAAGGCGCCGTTGTTGTAGATGTTGGTGCCGCTGCGGGCACGGTCATACAGGGGCTGGCCGGGCGTGGAGTTTTGGTACTGGGTGAAGTACAGCAGCGAGTTGTCACCATAGTTGCCAATGTAGGGTTGGCCGGTCCAGCCCCAGTAGCCTTCGGCGGTCAGGCCCACGCCGATGTCCTGGTAAATCTTCCAGCTGACGCCGGCGTTTTGCAGGCGCTCGGGGTAGGTGCGCCAGTTGTAGCCGGCTTCGGCATTCGTCACCACCGGGCCGTAGGGTGCGGCGCCATTGCCGTTGCTGCCCAGAACCACGTTGCCGGGCGTGCTGCCGGTGGCGTTGCCGTCCGGTGTCAGCGTGCCGTTCTGGCCGGCCCAGCCGGTCCACAGGTAGTAGCGGTTCGGGTCGGTGGACGCCATGATCGAGCAGTGGTAGGCGTCGCACACGGTGAAGGCATCTGCCAGCGAGAAGTAGTAGGGGATGTCCGAGCGCTGCAGGTAGCTCATGGTCTTGCTGGTCTTGTTCGGAATCCACTTGTCGTAGAGGCCGTTGTTCCAGGCGCCGTGGGCGTCTTTCCAGGAGTGCGCCAGGTCGGCCAGAAACGCCATACCCAGGTCGGCGCCTGCGGGGCGGAAGGGCAGCAGCGTGGCTGGGGTTTGCGTCACGCCCGCCGAATTCACATTAGGCTGCTGAAACACCGAGTTGCCAGAGCCGTAGAGGCGCACGGCGCGCGGGTCGTTGAAGCCGCGCACGCCACGCAGCGTGCCGAAGTAGTGGTCGAACGAGCGGTTTTCCTGCATCAGCACCACGATGTGCTGTACGTCCTGGATGGTGCCGGTCACAGCGTTGGCGGGGATTGCCAAGGCCTGTTTGATGGCGTCTGGGAAGACGGTGGACAGGCCTACGCCTGCAGCGCCTCGCAGCAGCGCGCGACGGTCTATGGAAGTCATGGGGGAATCCTTCTTCTAGGGGCTGGGTTGAACGTTTGCCAAGCTGGACCCATCTTCTGCCGCGGGTGTGACATCTCCATGTCAGCCTTTGCCCCAGGGGCCGTATTCGCCCCTCTTTTCGCCCGTCTGTCTGTATGATGGTTCGCATGCCGCACCTTGCTTGCACCGACCCCATCGCGCAACAGCTGCTGATGGCGTATGCCGATTCGCCATTGCTGGTTGCGCTATTGGATGCAGACGACCAGTTGCGCTTTGCGAACCCCGCATTCCGCAGCGCCTATGGCCTGGATGACGGCGAGCTGCTTAGCTGGTCCGCGCTGATGCGCCGTAACCATGCGCAGCGCAAGGGCGCTTACATCGAGACCCACGACATTGAAATCTGGTTGGCCACCATTCGCTCACGCCGTGGCAAACTGCCGTTTCGCGCTTTCGAGGCCGATCTGTGCGATGGCCGCTGGATCTGGATGACCGAGACCTTGCGCGCCGATGGCTGGATGCTGTGTGTAGCGTCCGACATCACCGTGCTGAAAAGCGGCGAGCGCAGCATGCGCCAGCAGCGCGATGTGGCCTTGCGTGCCGCGCAGACAGACGGGATGACCGGCATCAGTAACCGCGCGCACATCATGGATCTGCTGCGCGACTCCATCGACGAGCGGCAGCACCGCGCTGCGCCGTGCGGCGTGGTATTGCTGGACCTGGACCATTTCAAGCGCGTCAACGACAGTTATGGCCACCCGGCGGGCGATGCCGTGCTGAAGGACTTTGCCCATACGGTGCAGCGCTCGTTGCGGCGCGACGATGGTTTTGGCCGTTTGGGTGGTGAGGAGTTTCTGCTGCTGTTTCGCGGCATGTCACCCAAGAACCTGGGCAGCGTGGTGTCGGTTTTGTTGAATGTGGTGCGCCAGCGCCATCCGCTGCCAGCGCACCCGGAATTTGGCTACACCTGCTCGGCAGGCATGACCGAGCTGCGGCTGGGCGACGATGTGCGCAGTGTCTACAAGCGCGTTGATGAAGCCCTGTACCAGGCCAAGGGTGCCGGTCGGGACCGTAGCATGTGGGCTGTTTAGGTTGCTATTTAATTGATAGCTTCTGGCGCAGATAGAATCTGCGCTGGAGCCATTTTTTATTCATAACACGGGTGCGCGGTTCGCACCGTTTGCAGCCACCCCCAATGAAGTATTTCTGCGCATGAGCCTCGCCGTCTGCACCATGGTGCTGGGTACCACCAGCGGGGCCGGCAAAAGCTGGTTGACCACCGCGCTGTGCCGCTACTACGCCCGCCAGGGGCTGAAGGTCGCACCCTTCAAAGCGCAGAACATGAGCAATAACGCGCGTGTTGTTGCACAGGGGGAAATTGGTAGCGCCCAGTACTTCCAGGCGCTGGCGGCCAGGATTCAGCCCGATGTGCGGATGAACCCGCTGCTGCTCAAGCCCGAGCGGGATACCCATAGCCAAGTCGTACTGCTGGGCCAGGTCAGCCCTGAGTTGAGCGGCCTGGACTGGCGCAGCCGCAGCGCCAAGGTCTGGCCGGTGGTGGCCCAGGCGCTGGATGCATTGCGCGCCGAAAACGATGTGGTGGTGATCGAGGGCGCGGGCTCTCCAGCCGAAATCAACCTGTACGACAGCGACATCGTCAATATGCGCGTGGCCCGCCATGCCGATGCGCGCTGCCTGCTGGTGACGGACATTGACCGTGGCGGCGCCTTTGCCCACCTTTACGGCACCTGGGCCCTGCTGCCTGAGGCGGACCGCAAGCTGCTGCGCGGTTTTGTGCTGAACAAGTTCCGCGGCGATGCGCGGCTGCTGGCGCCGGGGCCACAGCAGCTGCAGGCTTTGACCGGCGTGCCGCTGGTGGCCACGCTGCCCATGTGGTGGCAGCACGGCCTGCCCGAGGAAGATGGTGTGTTTGATGACCGCAGCCGCAGCAATGGCACGGTGACGCGCACCATCGCCGTCGTGGCCTATCCGCGCATCAGCAACCTGGACGAATTCCAGCCCTTGAAGAACGTGCCCGGCGTGCGCCTGGTGTGGGCCCGCAGCCCGGCTGAGCTGGCAGGTGCCGACTGGGTCATCTTGCCCGGCTCCAAGCACACCAGTGGCGACCTGGCCTGGCTGCGCCAGCAAGGGTTGGACGCGGCGGTGGCTGCCCATGCCGCGCGGGGTGGGGCCGTGCTAGGCATTTGCGGCGGACTGCAGATGCTGGGAGAGGCCTTGATAGACACCCACGGCATAGACGGCAATGCGCCCGGCCTGGGTCTGCTGCCTTTGGTCACGCAGTTTGAAGAGCGCAAGACGGTGCAGCACCGGCAGAGCCGCTTTGCAGAACGTATGGCTGGCCCCTGGGCCGCCTTGGCCGGGGTGCCCGTGGCAGGCTATGAAATCCACCACGGACAAACGCAGCAGCACAGCGCCATGGCCCAGGCCGGCGATATCGCCCACGCCGTGCTGCCCGACGGCCTGGGTTGGCAGAACGCCGCCGGCAATGTGTTGGGCCTGTATCTGCATGGCATGCTGGAAGACCCAGCGGTGCTGCGGGCCCTGTTTGGTGCCAGCGTGCCCACGCTGGACGCGGTGTTTGACGGTCTTGCCGACTATTTGGAGCCACATTTCGAGCCGGGTTTTCTACAATCGCTGGTCGCCAAGCCCTGATTACACTGAAATATGCAATTCCAGCATCTTGGCCCATATGTTTGGGCCCATATACAGGCGTGGCGTGATGCGTCTCTGTCTCCCGAGCTGGTGGCGGCTTACCGCGGACGCCAGTTCCGGGCCGTACTGCGGCGCATTCCCTTCAGCAGCGTGGGCAATATTTCCACCGCCGTGGCGCTGCTGCTGGCCTATTGGCACCAGGCCGACCAGGCAACGTTGCTGGGCTGGGCCGCGCTGGTGATTTTGCTAGGGACGTCCAATCTGCTGCTGTGGTGGCGCCACCAGTCGGTGCCGGAAGCGACGGTCGTGTCCATGGCCAAAGGCTGGTGGTTTGCCATCGGCATCGCCGCCGCGGCTGTGCTTTTCGCCTGGATCATCTGGTATTTGTTTGACCTGGGTGATGCTGACGGGCGGCTGTTACTGGTGGGCACCGTGACCTCCTTTATTGGTACCGGTAGCTGGATGTTTGCCTACCTGCCCTGGGTGGCCATGGCTTGGACGCTGATTCTGTGTGTAGGCACTGGCCTGGCTTTCGCCGGGCGGCCCGAACCTGCATACAGCTATATGACAGGCCTGCTGATTCTTTACGGCTTTGTGATGGCCGCCACTATCCTTGTCACCTGGCGCATGTTTCGCGACGGTCTAAAGGCTGAAACTGAAATCGAGCGGCAAAAACAGTTGGTAGGTTTGCTGTTGAACGACTTCGAGGAAAACGCCAGCGATTGGTTGTGGGAAACAGACTCCAATGGCCGACTGCGCCATGTGTCCGTGCGCCTGGCCGCCGCCATGGGTGTGGCACCTGCTCTGCTGCATGGGCGCAACCTGGTCGAGATGTTGTCGACCCAGTTTCCTCAACTGCGTGACGAAGAGCAGGCCATGTTTTTGCACTTGCAGGCTTGCATGGCCCAGGACACGCCTTTCCGTCAAGTGGTGGTGCCCGTATTGGTCGGAGAGCAACTGCAGTGGTGGTCCCTGACCGCCAAGCCTTTGCTAGGTCCTACGGGGCTGCTGCAGGGCTGGCGCGGTGTGGGTTCGGACATCACAGCAGCTCGTTTGCGTGAGATGGAAATGGTGCGCCTGGCCCACCAGGATGCGCTGACGGGCTTGGCCAACCGCCTGCAGTTTGGCAATGCGCTGGAGGCTTATTTTTCCCCTGAGGGCTGTCGGGCTGCCTGTACCTTGTTGTTGTTCGACTTGGACAACTTCAAAACCGTGAATGACTCTCTGGGCCATGCCGTGGGTGATCAGCTGTTGCAGGAGGTGGCCAGGCGCCTGAAGGCCGAGGTCGGGTCACGCGAGCTACTGGCGCGCCTGGGTGGTGACGAGTTTGCGCTGATCGTACCGGGCCTGCTGCCGCGCGCGCAAGCCCAGGCCTATGGTGAAAGGCTGCAGGCTGCGTTGGGCCAGGCGTGGTCGGTGAACAGCCACCGCATCGAGGTGCGCGCCAGCATCGGCATAGGGTTTTCGCCGCAGGATGCGCACAGCGCGGAGCAGCTGCTGAAGGTTTGCGACATGGCTTTGTACGCGGCCAAGGCGGCCGGCCGCCACACTCTTTGCTTCTTCGAGCCGGCCATGGATGCGCGTGCGCAGCAGAAGCTGAATATTTTGAGTGATCTGGGCAATGGTTTGGAGCGTGGCGAGTTTGTGCTGCATTACCAGCCACAGATCGATCTATTGAGCGGCACTCTGGTGGGGTTTGAGGCCCTGGTGCGCTGGCACCATCCCCAGCGGGGTCTGGTGTCGCCGCTGGAGTTCATTCCGGCAGCGGAGGAGAGCGGCTTGATCGTGCCCCTGGGTACCTGGGTGTTGCGCCAGGCCTGCATGGATGCCATGCATTGGCCGCACCCATTGCGGGTGGCGGTGAATTTGTCGGCTGTACAGCTGGCGAATGCCGATGTGCTGTCTATGGTGGACGAGGCTTTGCTACACAGCGGCTTGCCCGGCAATCGGTTGGAGCTGGAGATCACCGAGTCCACCTTGATGCAGGACAGCCAGACTGCGCAGGCCATTTTGCATAACTTCCGCCGCAAGGGCATACGTATCGCACTGGACGATTTTGGAACCGGGTATTCCTCGCTGTCTTATCTGCGCAGCTTCCCTCTGGACAAGCTGAAGATTGACCGTTCGTTTGTCAGTATTCTGGATGCGGCCGAGAGCGATGCCAGCGCGGTGGCCATTGTGCAGACCATCATTGCGCTGGCCCAGGCTTTGGCACTTGAAACCACGGCGGAAGGCGTAGAGACTCCGGCCCAGCGCAGCATTCTGGAGCGCATAGGCTGTAGCCAAGGTCAGGGCTATCTTTTTGCCAAACCCATGGGGGCCGAGCAGGTGGGGTCTTTCGTCACCCTGTGGGCGACGAACAAGCCGTTTGCCTTCGTTATTTGAGGCTGCCCGACAAGAACTGCTGCAGCCGCTCGCTCTTGGGCTGGCCCAGCACCTCGCGCGGCACGCCTTGCTCTTCGATCTGGCCCTTGTGCAGAAAGATCAGGTGGTTGGCGACCTCGCGGGCAAAGCCCATCTCGTGCGTCACCACCACCATGGTGCGGCCTTCCAGCGCCAGCTTCTGCATCACCTTCAGCACCTCGGACACCAGCTCCGGGTCCAGCGCGCTGGTCGGCTCGTCGAACAGCATCACTTCGGGCTCAATCGCCAGGGAGCGCGCAATCGCCACCCGCTGCTGCTGGCCGCCGCTCATGTGCGCCGGGTAGCTGTCTTCCTTGTTCTGCAGGTCCACCAGCTTCAGGTACTTGCGGGCGCGTTCAATCGCTTCGTCCTTGGGTACACCCAGCACATGCACCGGCGCTTCGATGATGTTCTGCAGCACCGTCATGTGCGCCCATAGATTGAAATGCTGGAACACCATGGCAAGCCGGGTGCGCATGCGCTGCAGCTGCTTGGCTTCAGAAGCCACCAGCTCACCATGCTTGTCGGCCACCAGCTTCAGCTCTTCACCAGCGACGATGATGCGGCCCGCATTGGGCTTCTCCAGCAGGTTCATGCAGCGCAGAAAGGTGCTCTTGCCGGAGCCGGAGCTGCCGATGATGCTGATCACATCGCCGGCGCGGGCTTCCAGTGAGACGCCTTTGAGCACCTCGTTGGAGCCGAACTTCTTGTGGATGTCTATGGCCTGGAGTTTCAGGGGTTGGGTGGTCATAAGCGGTATTCAGAAAAATTAGGCACCCAGCAGATTGCCGGTACGGAAGGGGACAGCACCTGCAATATTGGCCAGGTCGTCGCCCGGCGTGGCGTAGCGCTCATTGGTACGTGCATACATGACGCCAGGTACCTCGGCGCGCAGGGCGTGCACGGTGTTGCCAATAGGGTCTATGACTTCGCACACCAGGTCGCCCAGCGCCAGGCGGTCGCCAGGCTTGGCTGCAAACACCAGTACGCCGGGCACGGGTGATTTGATGAACTGGGCACCGGCTAGCGGTGTGGCCGCGCAGGCCAGAGCGGGCAGGGTAGGCTTGGTGCCGCCAATCACATCCAGATGCTGCAGATACGCAAAGATGGCATCGGCATCGGCCTGGGCCCAGGCGTGGCCAACCTCGGCTTCACCACGCAGCTCTACCGTGGTGCTGCAGCAAGCTTGCGGAATCGGATAGGCATTGCCCAGCTTGTCGGCCAGTTGCCACCACAGCCCGGACATGCACTCGTCAAAAGACAGGCCTCCAGAGTTCTTGGCCAATAGAACGGCCTGGGTGCCTAGCAGGCGGGCCAGCGGCTCCAAGGTGGGCCAGCAAGGCACCTCGGCGTACATGTGCATGATGGCTTCGCAGTCGCAGTGCAGGTCCAGCACCACGTCGGCATCAAAGGCCATGCTGGTCAGAATTTTGCGCTGGCTTGCAAGCTCGGTTTCGGGTACCCAGTTCTGCAGATACTGGCTTGCGGCCTGGCGTATGGTGCGTACATTGTGCGCGGCATCGGAGCCGAGCTTGTCCTGTACCAGCGGCAATACGGCAGCGCAGAAGTCGGGGTAGTGGCGGTTGAAGTTTTCCGAGGTATTCAGCTCGAAGCGGCCCATGGGCTTGTGGTCCAGCCGCTGGGCCAGTCCCATGGGGTTGGCCACCGGTACCAGAATGATCTCGCCCCGGATCTGGCCTTGCGCTTCGGCCTGCTCTAGCAAGCGGCGCAAGTGGTAGGCCGCCAGCATGCCGGGCAGCTCCTCGGCATGCAGGCTGGCCTGGATATACACCTTGGGCCGGGCTCCCGGCGTGCCAAAGTGGAAGCTCGTCAGGGTTTTCTGGCTACCCAGGCTTTGGGTGCGCAGGAGGTGGTCTTGGCGTTGCATCAGTGTCTACGGGGTGCCAGATAGGCCAGAAACTTGCGTTCAGCCGCGCGGAAAGCCGCAATCAGCGCAAAGGTACCGACCAGGTACAGCGCCGCAGCAAACAGATAGGCCTCGA
>NZ_JBWKNO010000029.1:0-27121 GCF_059415605.1 Rhodoferax sp. GW821-FHT10B06
TCATACGGCCTTGCTTTCCCTGGCTTGTTGTGTCATCTGCCTTCGTAGACTTTCCCCGTTTTGTTAGCCGCTCTAAGAGTGGATAGCAAAAGCCTCTTGTCGCGAATCGCGTGTCGTACGTTTGACGATGACAGGCTTTTGTTAGCCGCTCTAAGTCGGCGTCCTAGCTGACCAGTCCAAAGCCCGTGTCAAAAGTCCCCTTCACGTCCAGCACCTGCTTGATCAGGCCCACCTGCTGGTAAAAATCTGCCGTGCCCTGTTGGTCGGCGATGACCTGGGTGTTGATGGGTATCCACTGCTGCTGGCGGCGTTCGAACTGCAGCTTGGCCGCCTCGGGCGGAATTCCGATGATGCGGGCCAGCGCGGCCGAATATGCGTCCACATGCTTATACGACCATTGCTGGGCACGCACCACGCGTTGCAAGAAGTCCTGCAGCACAGCGCGCTTGCTGGCGATGGCCGTGTCGGTAGCGGCCAGGTAGCTCAGCCCGGGCAGCAAGCCGCGCCCGCTGACCAGCACGCGCGCGTGGCGGCTGGTCTCGGCCAGGGCGGTGTACGGCTCCCAGGTCGCCCAGGCATCGACCGAGCCCTGGGTGAGCGCCAGCTTGGCGTCTGCGGGCGCCAGGAAGCGGAAGTTCACGTCTTCGGGCGCCAGCCCGGCCTGGGTGATGGCCTTGAGCGTGATGTAGTGGCCGATGGAGCCACGGTTGGTGGCCACGCTGCGGCCCTTCAGGTCGGCCACGCCCTTCAGCGGCGAATCCGGCCGCACCAGCACCGCCGTGCCATAGGAGTCGGAGCGGTTCGCGCCGATGGCCTTCACCCGTGCGCCCGCTGCCAGCGCAAAGATCAGCGGGGCATCGCCAATGGGGCCGGAATCCACCGCACCAGCGTTCAGCGCCTCGGCCAACGGCGCGGCGGCTGGGAACTCCGACCACTGGATGTCATAGGCAATGCCGTCCAGGGCGCCCGCCGCTTCCAGCAGCGCGCGCAAGCCGCCCTTCTGGTCGCCGGCCTTCAGCACGGGGCGTGTCTGCGCAAAGACGGGCAGGGCCAGCGCGGACGCTGCGCCCACCGCATGGGTCAGAAACTGGCGACGGCGGTTCGGTGGTGTGTGCATAAAACTTGGCTTGAATTGCAATATCAATAACGGTGCCCAACGATGGGCTGCTGCTCAGTCCAGCAATTCGGGCTCGGCTTCGACCAGGCCCTCATACAGGCTTTCAAAGGCATGCAGCGCGCCCTCGGGGCCGCCGATCTGGCTGTGCGTGTGCTGCGCCACCGCTTCGTCGATCGGCTTGGGCGTGCCGGCGGCTTCGGCCAGCAGCTGGGTGTGGCAGGCGTTTTCCAGCGCGATGTACCACCAGGCGGCGGCTTCCACACTGGGGCCAGCGGTCAGGATGCCGTGGTTTTGCAGGATGGCGCCCTTACCGTCGCCTACGGCCTTGGCAATGCGCAGGCCCTCGCTGTCGTCTACCACCATGCCGGTGAAGTCGTCGAACAAAGCTATGTCGCCGTGGAAGGCGCAGCTGTCTTGCGTCAGCGTGTCCAGCTTGCGGCCCAGGGTGGACCAGGCCTTGCCATAGATCGAGTGTGTGTGGGCTGCGGCAATGATCTTGGGGTTGTATTCGTGGATGGCGGCGTGGATGGCAAACGCGGCCTTGTTCAGCGGGCGGTTGCCAATCACGGTTTCGCCCTTGGCGTTGACCAGCAGCAGGTCCGACACCTTGATGCGCGAAAAATGCAGACCCAGCGGGTTGACCCAGAAATGGTCCGTCAGCTCGGGGTCGCGGGCGGTGATGTGCCCTGCCAGCCCCTGCGCAAAACCGAAGCGGGCGAACAGGCGAAAGGCGCCAGCCAGGCGCTCCTGCCGGTGGCGGCGCTCGGCCTCCACGCTGGTGCGCAGCGCGGGTGGGTCAAACCAGAACTTCTGCTGCGGACGGGGGTTGAAGCGCAGTTGCGTAGCTGCCGCAGTGCGGTCGATGGACAACACGGCGCTCATGCTGCTTTCCTTTGCGCGGCGATGCGCTCGGCCACCAGGGCGCGGGTGCGCGGAATCAATGCACGCCCGTAGTCAATCGCGTCCTCCAGTGGGTCGAAACCGCGGATCAGGAAGGTGGTGACGCCCAGGTCGTAGTAGTCCAGCAGGGCATCGGCCACCTGCTCGGGCGTGCCGACCAGCGCCGTGCTGTTGGAGCGGCCGCCAATCTCTTGCGCAATCGCGGTCCAAAGCCGCTTGTCCAGCCGTGTGCCCTTGTCGGCCGCAGCCAGCAGGCGCTTGGCGCCCTCGCTCTGCTGCGGACCGCCGCGGCCAAAGCCCTGTACCACGCGCAGGCGCTTGGTCTCGGCCAAGATGGCTTCGGCACGTGCCCAGGCCTTCTCTTCCGTCTCGGCCAGGATGGGGCGGAACGAGACCGAGAAGCGTACCGTGCGGCCATGCTTGGCGGCTTCTGCACGCACGCGGGTGGTTAGTTCGCGCACCTGGTCCAGCGACTCGCCCCACAGGGCGTACACGTCGGCATATTTGCCCGCCACCGGAATCGCGGCCTCCGACGCACCGCCGAAGTACACCGGTACATGGGGCTTGCCGTTGTGCGTTTGCACCGGCTTCACATCGGAGTACGCATTGCGGAAGTGGTAGTGCGCGCCCTGGTGGTCAAAGGGTTTGTCGGCCGTCCACACCTTGCGCAGCACGTCAAGGTATTCGTCGGTACGGGCGTAGCGTTGGTCGTGGTCCAACCAGTCGCCATCGCGCTGCTGCTCTTCGTCCGAGCCGCCCGAGATGTAGTGCACTGCCAGCCGGCCGCCACTGAACTGGTCCAGCGAAGCAAACTGGCGGGCTGCCAGCGTGGGAGCCACAAAGCCTGGTCGATGTGCCAGCATGAAGTGGATGCGCTCGGTGACCGAGGCTGCGTAGGCAACGGTCAGCGTAGCGTCCGGGCTGGTGGAATGGTGGGGCACCAGGATGCGGTCAAAGCCCGCTGCTTCATGTGCCTGGGCAAAGGCGCGTACGTAGTCGCGGTCGATGGCCGGGCCTCGCGCCGCGTGGATCTCCGAGACCTTCTGGCTCTGGATCATGCCAATGAATTCAATAGGGCCGTAGCTCATGAAAAGTGCTCCTTGAAGTAATCAGGTAGGGGATGTGTGTGAAGGAAGTTGGTAGGTTCAGGCAGCAGCGCGTGCCGCCAGGGCCTTGCCAAAGCTGCGCTCCCAGAACGGGGCCACTGTGGCGGGCCCGTCCAGTACGCCCAGGCGCTGGAAGGTGTCGGCCACATCCTGGTGGCTTTGCACAATGGTGTCGTTGACGGGGCCCAGGCTGTAGTCGGTGCTGCGGCCATTGAACAGCTCCACCAGGTCGCCCACCGGCACCCGGGTCTCTGCCGCCTGGGCACGGGCATAGGACAGATAGTTGGCGTTGGCCCACACGTAGGAGCGCTGCAGGCGCAGCAAATAGTCCGTGATGGCGGCGTGGCGGCGCGGGTCGTCCACGGCGCGCGGGTTCGCATACACCGGGAAGTTGCCAGACAAATAACCCAGCCCTGTTTTGATGGGGCGGGCACCGTACTGCGTACGCGCAATCTGCCCGTTGTAGCCGTAGATGGCCCAGGCATCCAGATCGCCACGCGCGAAGGCCGACAGCCCATCAGCCGGAGTGAGACTAACGGCCTGGATGTCGTTGAACCCCAGGCCCGCCTCGGCCAGCTGCTTGCTCAGAAAGTAGTGCGACGTGGTGGCGCGCACATAGCCCACGCGCTTGCCTTTGAGGTCGGCGATCTTCTGGATTGGCGCATCCTTGCGGGCCAGGGTGACCTGGTTGTTCAGGTCTTCACGGGTGGCGGCGATGAAGCGCACACTGGCCTTTTGGCGCGCTGCGAAGACCGCCGGAATTTCGCTACCCGAGCCCACGTCCAGCGCATCGCCATTGATGGCCTCGATGTGCAGCACGCCGTTGTTGATCTCACGCCAGTCGATACGGTAAGGCGTGTCCGCCTGCCCGGCGGCTTGCAGCAAGGGCCGCCACAGACCTTTGTAAGTACCGATGCGCAGAGTCACACCGGAGAGGTCCGCCGCGGCGTTGGCAGCATACGCAGCACCGCCCACGGAGGCCATTGCGCCTAATGCAGCGGTTTGCAACCACTGGCGTCGCGACCACCCCGAAAGCGGCGACACAGTAGCGTGAAAACGAGAAGATTGCATGGTGGTTGACGCTTTGCTGCAAGAACGAAGAAGCCTGCAGCGTAAGCCTCAGACGCCGATATGCCAACGTAGAAACTCGCACATCGATATGCAAGAAACTTTGTTGTCCAGCCCAGGCGCAGCGCTTAACTTCGCCACCATGTCTTCCACTATCTTGCATCGCTTTGCTGCAGTGCCCACGCTATTGGAAGCCGATGCGCCCCCTACCTTGGCCCCCTACGCATCGGCTCACAATCCCGCCTTGCTCGCGCAGCTCTCGACCCAATTCGCGGCCGGTGCCGCAAATCTGGACGCGAGCGCCGAATTTCCACACGGCAACTTCGCCACGCTGCAGCAGCATGGCCTGGTGGGCTTGCTGGCACCCACTGCCTTGGGCGGGAGTGCCGCCACCTTGACCACCGCCCGCAGGGTGATCGCAGCGGTGGCCAAGGGCGAGCCGGCCACGGCCCTGGTACTCACCATGACCTATCTGCAGCATTTAGCGCTGCGCAGCAAGGACTGCCGCTGGCCAGCGGCGGTACGCGACCAGGTGCTGCGCGACGGCGTGCAAACCGGTGCCCTGATCAACGCCCTGCGTGTCGAACCCGCACTGGGCTCACCAGCGCGTGGTGGCCTGCCCGACACCGTGGGGACAGCCACCGCAACGGGCTGGACGCTGAATGGGCACAAGCTCTACACCACAGGCATCGCCGGGCTGCGCTGGTTGTCCGTATGGGGCCGCACGGACGAACCCACGCCACGCGTGGGCAACTTTCTGGTGCCACGCGATGCACCCGGCGTGCGCGTGGTGGAGAGCTGGGACCACCTGGGCCTGCGCGCCTCGGGCAGCCACGAGGTGGTCTTTGAAAACGTGCACATTGCACCCGAGTTTGCAGTCGATCTGCGGCCGCCAGCCGGCTGGTCTGAAGGCGCGGATCTGGCCAAGCACTATGCCACCCAGCAGGCCTGGATGGGCGTGCTGCTGGGCAGCATCTACGACGCCGTAGCCCGGGCGGCATACGACTGGCTGTGCGATTTTCTGCGTACCCGCAACCCCGCCAACTTGGGGGCAGCACTGGCCAGCCTGCCGCGCGTGCAGGAGCATGTGGGCGAAATCGCCGCACTGCTGCACAGCAACCGCGTGCTGCTGGACCACACGGGCAGCGAGGTGGACGCTGGGCGCACACCCTCGCCTAGCGACAGCGGCCTGCTGAAGTACACCACCACCAACAACGCCATCCGCGCCGTGGAGATTGCGCTACAGCTCAGTGGCAACCACGGGCTCACGCGGCACAACCCACTGGAGCGCCACTACCGCGACGTGCTGTGCGGCCGCGTGCACACGCCGCAGAACGACTCCGCGCTGGTGGCCGCAGGCAAATCCGCCCTACAGGCCTCGACTTCTTAAACATCCGCCAACCGAAGACATCAATGCCCACTAAAAACACCCCTCTCCCCACACGCCGACACCTGCTGCAACAAGGCCTGTCCATGGCCGGCCTGCTGGGCCTGGGCGCAACCACCCTGCCCGTACAAGCGGGCAGCACCATAGCCCCCGGCACCACGCTGGTTCTGGGCGACCAGGCAGGCGGCCTGCGGGCCTTGTTCGACGCATCAAAGGCCCTGGAGGGCGCGCCCTACAGCTACCGCTGGGCCAACTTCCAGGGCGCGGCACCACTGTTCGAGGCGCAGCGCAGTGCGGCGGTGGATACCGCCATTGCGGGTGACTTGCCGGTCCTGGCCGCCGCCGTTGGCCGCACGCCGCTGAAAATAGTCGCCACCCGTGTCGGCCTGCCTGAATCGCTGGGCATCGTGGTGCAGACAGACTCGCCCATCCGCAGCGTGCGCGATCTGCGCGGGCGCAGTGTGGTGGTGTCGTCGGCACGCGGCAGCATTTCGCAGTACCAGCTGTATGGTGCGCTGGAGGAGGCTGGAGTCGGCCGTGAAGAAGTCAATGTACGTTTTGTGTTGCCGACCGACGCTGCCATAGCCTTTGCCTCCCGCCAGATCGATGCCTGGGCGATTTTTGACCCCTATTACGCAGTCGCCACGCAGCAGGGCGGGCGCATCCTGCGCGATGGACGCGGCATCAACTCTGCGCTGGCCTTCATCACCGCCAGCGAGCCTGCGCTGGCCGACGCGAACAAACGCGCCGCCATTGCCGACTTTCTTGCCCGGCTGGGCCGTGCGGGTGAATGGGCCCAGGCCAATGCCGAAGCCTTTGCCCAGGTCTACAGCCAGTTGACGCGCTTGCCGCTAGACAATGCGCGTACGATTACAGCGCGCGCGGCGGTCAGCAGCCGGCCGGTCAGCGAAGCCGACGTGGCTGCCTTGCAAAAAGTGGCCGACCGTTCGGCCCGCGACGGCATTTTGCCCACGCGCGTAGACGTCCGCGCCATCACCGATGCCCAGGTGTGGACACGCTGAAGTACCCTATCTTTTGTCCCACACCGCCCATGAGCACCAACCCCATCGCACCGCTGCGCGACTTCGTAACCGCCTTCGGGCGCTTGCTGGACCGCGAAGCCGACGAGCCTAGTATTCTTAAACAAGGCAGCGCCCTGCTGCGCACGCTGGTGACGCAAGACGGCTGGCTGCCCGCCGCCTACGCAGAACCCCACCCTACGCACTACCGGCAGTACCTGCTGCATGCGGACTCCACCGAGCGCTTCTCTGTGGTGAGCTTTGTGTGGGGGCCGGGCCAGGCCACGCCGGTGCATGACCACACGGTCTGGGGCTTGATCGGCATGCTGCGCGGTGCCGAATACAGCCAGCCCTGGCGCCTGCAGGCAGATGGCCGCAGCGTGCCAGACGGTGCCGGCGTGCGGCTGGAACCAGGCCAGGTAGAAGCCGTATCACCCCGCATAGGCGATATCCACCGCGTGCACAACGCCTACGACGACCGCGTGTCCATCAGCATCCATGTCTATGGCGCCAACATCGGCGCCGTGCAACGCCACACCTATCCCTCCGAAGGCGGGCGCAAGCCCTTTGTCTCTGGCTACAGCAATACCACCCTGCCCAATCTCTGGGACCGCTCCTTGGAACTTAGACAAGCATGACCGCCTCTCTATCCTTTTCCGACATCCGCGCGCACTTGCTCGCCCGCCATGAAATCGCCCTGCTCGATGTGCGCGAGGAGGACCCTTTCGCGCAAGAGCATCCACTATGGGCTGCCAATCTGCCCCTGTCCCGCATAGAACTGGAGGCCTGGCGCCGCATTCCGCGCCGCGACACGCTAATCGTGGTCTATGGCACCCATGACGGAGTTGACCTTGCGCCCCTGGCAACCCAACGACTGCAAGCTCTGGGCTATACCCAGGTACATCTGCTGGAGGGCGGACTGGAAGGCTGGCGCACCGCCGGTGGCGAGCTGTTCCGCGACGTCAACGTGCCCAGCAAATCCTTTGGCGAGCTGGTGGAACACGAGCGCCACACGCCGTCACTATCGGCCCAGGAGGTAAAGGCCCTGATCGATGCGAAAGCCGACGTGGTGGTGCTGGACGCGCGCCGTTTCGACGAATACCAGACCATGAGCATCCCCACCGCCACCAGCGTACCGGGGGCCGAGCTAGTGCTGCGCGCGCGGGAGCTGGCCCCCAACCCAAAGACACAGATCATCGTCAACTGCGCAGGCCGTACCCGCAGCATCATCGGCACCCAGTCTTTGGTCAACGCCGGTCTACCCAACCCGATCGCAGCCCTGCGCAACGGCACCATAGGCTGGAAGCTCGCAGGCCAGCAA
Organism: Rhodoferax sp. GW821-FHT10B06; assembly: GCF_059415605.1. Taxonomy (NCBI): domain Bacteria; kingdom Pseudomonadati; phylum Pseudomonadota; class Betaproteobacteria; order Burkholderiales; family Comamonadaceae; genus Rhodoferax; species Rhodoferax sp. GW821-FHT10B06. The sequence continues at coordinate 7,919 of NZ_JBWKNO010000029.1, forward strand.
CTGGACCATGGCGCAACGCGCCAGGCCCCCGAGCCCGACGCTGCGCACGCCGCTACGGCCCAAGTCCAGGCACGCAGCGTGGCCGAGAAAGCCGGCGTACGGTGGATTGCGCATGGCGCGCTGGCTTCGCTGGAAGCACCTGGGCGCACCGTCTACCGTTTTGACGTGCGTACACCGGAGGAATATGCGGCCGGCCACATCCCCGGCTTTGGCAGCGCCCCTGGCGGACAGCTAGTACAGGAGACCGACCACCACGTGCCTGTGCGCGGTGCCCGCATTGTTCTGGCGGACAAAGACGGCGTACGCGCCCCCATGAGTGCGTCCTGGCTGGCCCAGATGGGATGGGAGGTCTATGTGTTGGAGAAGCCGGCAAGCTCTCTCTTCAGTGAGCAAGGTGCAGAAGCTGCTGCGCACGCACCAGAGCCGAGTACCCCAGAAATCACGCCGGCCGTGCTGGCGCAGTGGCTGGATGAAAACCCCAGCTCGGTCGCCTTGCTCAATGTAACCACCAGCGTCAACCACGTTAAAAAGCATATTCCTGGCGCCTGGTTTGTCATCCGTGCGCAACTGGCGCAGGCGCTGGACCGCATTCCTGCGGCACCGCGCTATGTGCTGACCTGCAGCAGCAGCCTGCTGGCACGCTTTGCCGAACAAGACCTGCGCGCGCTGCTCCGAGCCCGTGGCAGCGATGCCGAAATACATGTGCTGGCGGGTGGCAATGCCGCCTGGTTTGCCGCAGGTCTACCCACGGCAACCGGGGAAGAGCGCCTGGCCGTGCCACGCACCGACCGCTACCGCCGCCCTTATGAAGGAACGGATGCCCCTGCCGAGGCCATGCAGGCCTATCTGGACTGGGAGTTTGGCCTGGTGGCGCAGCTGGGCCGCGACGCCACGCACCATTTCAAGGTAATTTGAGAGAGCAGCACCTTGCCGCCGGGCGCTGCTCGCGATGCGACGGACTTCGAAAAATCTTCCTCTGCTCAAGCCGCTTTCAGTCCCGCGCCTTGAATGGCCTCCAGCACGGCCGGCTGCAACCAGCGCTTGAATGTCAGGCCACAGGCCAGTCCCAGGCTGACCCAGAAGCTCAACGCCACCCAGCTGGTAGCCCAGATGAACTGCTTGCCCAGTGTCTCCAAAGCGGCATGCGCCTCGGGGCCGAAGCCAGCCAGGGCGTCGCCTTCCAGTTCGGGTGCGCCCACCACGAAAGGCAAGGCCAGCAGTGCGGCGGCTGCAATCCAGCGCCAGGCACCGCGGCCGAAGCCTAGTACGGCGCACGCCAAAGCGGCACTACCCACCGACAGAACCCACCAGAGCTGACGCGCATGCAAAGGCGCGGCTTCCATGCCCGGTACTTCGGCATGCAAGCCGAGAGAGGGCCAGAGGTTGAAGCTGATGCCACCCGCTGCAGCCACCAGGCAGGCCAGCGGCAACGACGCCAGCTGGGTGCCACGCTGGTACAACCACACACCCATCACCGCAAATACCAGCAAAGCCATGCTGAAGGCGTGCAGCACATTGGCCACCCAGGTCCAGCCAATGCGTTCGGCACCGTTTTCAGGCTCCCATTCCTTGCTTGTACCGTGCTCATGCTCATGTTCGGCCACAGCCGCCCCGGCATGCGCAGGTGCCGTCAAGGCATCAACAGGCGCCGGTACTTCCGCCTTCTGATCTTCATACACCTCGGCCGCCAGGATCAGCGGCGCGGCCTGCCAGCGCTGAACGCCGGTTTCCACGCTGCCCACCACTAGCGCGACGGCCAAGCCGGCCCATACTAATTTTTGAAAAATCATCTCTTCCCCCGGTATTCAAATGTCGTAGACCCAGGTCATAGCCAGAGCGCACGCCTCCCAAGGCATCCGTGGAACTGGCTTTGCCAGGCCACTGGATGCGCCCCCTGCGTGTCGCATCGGTTTTCTAAACCGATGCGAGGGGGGTTGGCGAAAACGCGCAGCGTGCAGCCTGGGGGTGAGCCAAATCAATGGCAAGGCTTGACGGTGATGTGGCGCACGTCGTGTGCGGCGTTATGCATCAGCGGGCTTTCGGCGAATGCCACGCCGTAGAGAACCACCATGCCCAGCGCCGCAGCTGCGGCCAGTTGAAGAAGAAGGCTGCGCGCTGCGCTGCGGGTACCGGCTGCGCCGGGTGTCGTGGTGTGGGTGGTTTCGGTCATAGTGCTCTCCATTGAAAAACTTAAAAACAGTAAATACGCATTTACGCCGCCAAGGGCGGTATGCGCGCCAATATGCCGTTACGCAGGCGCGTGGGCCTGTCATTGCGCAACAGCGTACCGTCAGGTGCTTGGGAGTGCAACTGGGCACAGGCCACAATGTGCTGGGCCGTTTCGGTATCTGCCGCCAAGTCGCCAAAGTAATACAGGTACTTGCCGGCAGCCTGGAAGGTGACGGTGCAGGCACGGTTGCAGCCCGTCATGCATTCCACGCCGCGTATGCGCACCTGGGCCAACTGCGCAGGGTCAACATCCCATGCGGCGATTTGCACGGCTTCAAACAGCGCGGCACCGGGCGCGGGCTGGTCGCGCGGCACATCAGCAGGCCGGCAGGTCGTGCATACGATGACTTCGGTTATCGGTGCGGGTACGGCGTTCAGGTTCGTTTCAGTCATACATCCATCTCATACATAAGCCTGGGCCACCCGGTGTTCGGCGCCCCAGCGCGCCGCCCAGACAGCACAACGGCCAAGTGCGCGCCGTGGGTCTTCAAAATCCACAATCACGGTGTGCGCCGCACCTTGGGGAGCGGCTGGCTGCTCCAGCGTGCGGCCATCGGTCAGCAGCCATAGCACAGGCTGTCGCGACTTGCACAGCGCGCTTTGTGCTGCGGCCAAGGCCTGCACCAGGGGTGTGCCACCGCCACCGCCACGTTGCCGTACGCGCATGGCACCCGCGGCACGGGCCGGACCGGGTGGCAGCAGCCACTCCACGCCCGCACCACCAAAGCACAGCAAGCCTACATGCTCACCCGCGCGCGCAGCCTGTTCGATCAACTGCGTCGCAAAACCCTTGGCCAGTGCCAGCCGCCCGCCTTGGCGCATGGAACCCGAGGTGTCCAACACGATCAGATGCAGTTGCGGCGGTATGGCCAGCAACGGACGGCGGCGCAAGTGCGCGCGCGACAGCGGCTGGGGCCCCTTGGCCAGCAGAGTAGGCAACCAAGCAATCGTGCCAGTGGTTTGCCCGGCAGGGGCTCCTGCTTGCGCGGGTGATGGATGCAATGTGGGGCTACGCCACCGCCGGCCGCTGCGCCCCGTAGTGGGACGTCGGCCGGGGTGGCTCAGGCTTTTTTTGGCGGCCAGCCCCCCAGGGATGCCACCTGCACGGTAGGCGTGGGCTCGGCCGGCAAGGCACCCCAGTCACCCTCCGGCTGTGGCAGGGCCTGAGCTTGGGAACGGCCGGGCGGCGGCAAACGCGATGCGGCGGGCGCAGGCTCTGACCGCTGCCCCGAGGGCGGTGCACCCAGCGCTTCGCCTCGGCGGTGCGCCAGCGCAAATTCGGCCACCGCATCTACGTCTTGCGCTGTCACGCCATCGCGGCCCTCCAGCGCGGCCAAGGCACGTGCTGCGCGCAGCATCACCAGGTCCGCACGCATGCCGTCCACGCCTGCTTCCATTGCCAACTGGGCGGCCCGTGCCAATACCTCGTCCGGCCAGTCCAGGCTCGCCAATAACGCACGGGCGGCAGCGACCGTGGCGGACAAACGCTGCAACTCGGCCGCATGGGCTTTCAACAGGGCCTGCGGGTTTTCGTCAAAGGCCAAGCGGATGCGCAAAATGGCTTGGCGCTGCTGCGGGTCTCGCGGATTATCCAGGGCCACCGACAGGCCAAAACGGTCCAGCAGCTGGGGCCGCAACTCACCCTCTTCGGGGTTCATGGTGCCAACCAGCACAAAGCGCGCGGCATGCTGCTGCGAGATGCCGTCACGCTCCACCGTATTCACACCGCTGGCAGCCACGTCCAGCAGTGCATCGACAAGCGCATCGGGCAACAGGTTCACCTCGTCCACATACAGCACACCGTTGTGGGCGCGCGCCACCAGGCCTGGTGCCAGGCGCAGCTGGCCCTGACCCTGGTTACGCAGCACTTCTTCCACGTCCAGCGTGCCCACCAGTTGCTCCAGGCTGGCCGCCAGCGGCAGCGTCACAAACGGTGCTTGCGGCAACATGGCCGCCAGGGCCCGCGCGGCGGTGGACTTGGCCGTGCCACGCGGGCCGCTGATCAGCACACCACTTATGCTGGGGTCGATGGCAACCAGCAGCAGCGCGCGCTGCAAAGCCTGCTGGCCCACCAGCGCGGTGAACGGGAATACCGCGCGCTCGGCCGTATCAAGAGGTGTCATGGCATAGGTCTTTCTTCAGATTCTTCCAGCCGGTGCTCCAGCGCCAGCAAATGCTCTTCAATACGCTCGCGGTGTTCACCGGGCTCGGCCCACAGGCCACGCCGCATGGCTTCCAGCAGACGCTCGCCAATGCTGCGCAGAGCCCCGGGGTTGTTCTGCTGCAAAAATTCACGCGTGGCGTCATCGTGCAAATAGGCATCGGCCACCAACGCGTACTGGTGGTCGCCCACCACGCCGGTGGTGGCGTCAAAGGCAAACAGGAAATCCACCGTGGCGGCGATCTCGAACGCGCCTTTGTAGCCGTGGCGCTTGATGCCGTCCAGCCACTTGGGGTTGACCGCCCGCGAACGCACGACCCGCGCCACCTCTTCACCCAGTGTGCGGATGCGTGGCGCGCCGGGTACGCTGAAATCACCGTGGTACAGCGTAGGCTGCGCCCCTGCCAGCTGCTGCACGGCTACCGCCATGCCGCCCTGGAACTGGTAGTAATCGTCCGAGTCGAGGATGTCATGCTCGCGGTTGTCCTGGTTGTGCAGCACCGTGTCCAGACCCGAAAGCCGCTGCTCAAAAGCAGCCCGCGCGGCTGTTCCATGCGCATCCTGCCCGTAGGCATAGGCACCGGCGCGCAAATAGGCTTGCGCTAGGTCGGCACCGTCTTGCCAGCGGCCGCTGTCCATCAGCTCCTGCAGACCGGCACCGTAGCCACCGGGGCGCGGGCCAAAGACGCGCCAGCTGGCCTGGCGCTGGGCCTCTTCGGCAGCCATGCCAGCGGCCTCGGCCTCGGCGGCTTCGCGCCGTACCCGGGCGCGGATAGGGTTCACCTCGTCCGGCTCGTCTTCTTCCGAGATAGCCGCTACCGCACGCACGGCGGTGTCGAACAGATCGATCACGTTAGGAAAAGCATCGCGGAAGAAGCCGGACACCCGCAGCGTCACGTCGATGCGCGGCCGGCCCTTGATGCCCATGGGCATCACCTCGACATCCACCACCCGGGTACTGCCCGCCGCCCATTTGGGCCGTACGCCCAGCAGCGCAAACGCCTGGGCAATATCCTCCCCGCCGGTGCGCATGGTGCTGGTCCCCCAGACCGACAGGCCCACCGAAGCGGGGAAACAGCCATGGTCTTGCAGATGGCGCTCCACCACCCGGTCGGCTGCCGTAGAGCCCATGGCATAGGCAGTGGGCGTGGGCACGGCACGCGTATCCACGGCGTAGAAATTACGCCCGGTGGGCAGCACATCGGGCCGCCCGCGCGAGGGCGCACCGCTGGGGCCAGCCGGTACAAAGCGCCCATCCAGGCCGCGCAGCAGCTGCGCAATTTCATTCGGGCCGCAGGCATCCAGGCGCGGGCTCAGCGTGTGGTGCAGGCGCTGCATGACGGCGACGGCCAGCGGCCAGGCTTGCGGATCCAGGGCTTGGTCCTCTTCCACCAACTGCTTTGCCAACAACTCCAGCCGTTCGCGTGTGTGGCCGGCGTGGCGCCAGGCCTCGTCGCTGACCTGCTGCAGCAGGACCGGACGCGGGCCGGTCCAGGGTGCTACCCAATCGGGGCTGAGCACATCAAAACCATGCAGTCCCAGGTCTTGTGCCAAAGCCACCAACAGGCTGCCCTGCCCCACATTCTTGCCACCCGGGAAGCGGGCCAAGGCCACCAACGTGTCGGTGCGCTGGCGGCCTTGCGGCGAGCGGCCCAGGGTGTGCAAGCCGTCACGTATCTGTGACTCCTTGATCTCACACAAATAAGCGTCCAGCCGCTGCAGCAGGGCTTCACGTTGGGTGTCGTCTGCCGGGCGCTGGAAGCCCAATTCCTCGTGCAGCTTGTGTTCCAGCACACTGTCCAGAATGCTGGTACGCAGCAGCCTGGCACGGCGCGGGTCCAGGGACAGTGCTTCGTAGTACTCGTCCATCTGCCGCTCTAGCGCCTGCAGCGGGCCGTAGGTCTCAGAGCGGGTCATGGCAGGCATCAAGTGATCGATGATGACGGCCTGGGTGCGCCGCTTGGCCTGGCTGCCCTCGCCCGGGTCGTTGACGATAAAGGGGTACAGATGCGGCAGTGGGCCCAGGATGGCGTCGGGCCAGCAGGCCGCACCCAAGGCCACGCTTTTGCCGGGCAGCCATTCCAGATTGCCGTGCTTGCCCACATGCACCACGGCGTCCACCGCATAGGCGCGGCGCAGCCAGAAGTAGAAGGCCAGGTAGTTGTGGGTGGGCACCAGATCGGCATCGTGGTAGCTGGCGACCAGGTCCAGGTCGCGGCCGCGTGCAGGCTGGTTGCCCACAAACACATTGCCGTAGCGTTGGCCGGAGACCATGAAGCGCCCGCTGCGCACCATCGGGTCCTGCGCGGGCGAGCCCCATAGCGCATTTACCGCATCCTGGCTGGCGACCGGCAGCGCATGGAAGTCCGCCAGGTAGTCGGCCATGGCCAAGCTCTGACCGACGGGGCGGTGGTCGTTGGCTTGCACATTGTTGGTCACGCCGCGCACCAGCTGCGCCATCAGCGCATTGCCGTCCTGCGGCAAGTCGCCTGTGGCGTAACCGGCATCGCGCAGCGCCTCCAGAATGACCACGGTGGAGGCTGGCGTGTCCAGGCCCACGCCGTTGGCCAGACGAGAGTCGTCGTTAGGGTAATTGGCCAGGATCAGCGCGACGCGCTTTTCACTATTCTTTTTATAGCGCAATACGCACCAACGGCGTGCGAGATCGGCCACAAAGGTTATGCGTTCGGGCTCAGGCTGGTAGCGCACCACATCCACTTGGGTGCGTTCGCAGCGCCAGGCCAACCCCTTGAAGCTGATGGCGCGGGTGCCGATGCGGCCATCCACCTCGGGCAGCACCACCTGCATGGCCAAGTCGCGCGGCGCCAGGCCATGGGGATCGGCCAGCCACTGCTCGTGCGAGCAGCCGGCAGTGATGAGCTGCAGCACCGGCGCATCGCCGGCCAACGGAGCATCGGTCTGTGTATCGTCGCTGCCGTCCAGCGAAGCCAGTGCGAAGCTGGTGGCATTCAACACCACAGCCACCTGGTGCTCGGCGGCCAGCGCCTGCAGAACAGCAAAGCTGGCGGGGTTCTTAAGCGAGTCCACCGCCAAGGCAATTGCATTCAAACCCGCCTCGGCCAGAGCCGTCAGCACGGCATCGAACAGCGCCGTATTGCCGGCCTGCACATGGACCCGGTAAAACACCAACAGCGCTGTCGGCGCATCTGCATAGTGCGGCAGGGCTTGCGGGGCCTGGTAGACCAGGGCGGGTGGCAAGGTCACCGCCGCTGGCGGTCGGGTGCCCTGGCCGAACACCGTATGGCCGATCAGCGCAAAAAAGCTCTGTGCATTTTCCCGCCCGCCTTCGCGCAGGCAGCGCCACAGCTGGCGGCAGTCTTCAGCCGACGCCGTGCTGCGCAGCAGCAGTTGCGGGTCTTCCGTCCAGTCGCCCGAAAACATTGCCAGCCACAGACCGTGCGCACTCGCCAGCGCCACGGCTTGCTCCACCACATAGGCCCAGTCGCTGGGGCTACCTAGGTGGTCGATGATGAGCACGCGCGCATGGCGCAGCACGTCGTCCACGTACAGGTCCATGGACGCGGGCTGGCGCAGCCACATCAGGTTCGCCAGCCGTACCGAGGGGTAGCTGGCATCCAACCCTGCCGCCACATCGGCCAGCAAGGACAAGGTAGTGTCAGCCGCGCTCAACACAACGATGTCGCCCGGCGTCTGCTCCACGCGCACCACGCCCAGCCCGTTGTCTTCTACGTGGCCGCCGGGGCGGGTGGACAGCAAATGCATGGTGGTCTGGCCTCGTTGCGCTTCAGGCTTGTTGCAGGGCGGCGGAGATTTCGCTTTGCAGCGCTGCCTGGTCCAGGTGGTCGCCAATCAACACCAGCCGGGTTGCACGCATCTCGCTGCCAGACCAAGACCGGTCAAAGTAGCTGTCGAAACGGCGGCCCACACCTTGCACCACCAGGCGCATGGCCGCGCCAGGCAAGGCAACGAAGCCTTTGACGCGGTAAATCTCGTGGCGCTCCACCAGACTGGTCAGCACCGCCAGCAGACGGTTGCGGTCCGTCACCTCCAGGGTGACGGAGACCGAGTCAAAAGCGTCGTGGTCGTGGTCTTCTTCCTCGTCGTGGTGGGTCTTGCGTTGGTCGATCACATCCTCTACTGCGCGCTCCAGCCCCAGCAGTACGTCCATGGGCACTTTACCGTGCGATGCCCGCACCAGCTTCACACCCGCAGGTGCCTCGGCACGGATGGTGGCTTCCACCGCTGCGAGCGCGGCTGCATCCATGCCATCCACCTTGTGCACGATCACCAGGTCGGCGGTGGCCAACTGGTCTTCGAACAATTCGTGCAGCGGTGAATCATGGTCCAGGTTGTCGTCGGCGCGGCGCTGGGCATCCACGGCTACCGGGTCGTCGGCAAAGTCACCGGCTGCCACAGCAGGCGCATCCACCACGGTGATCACCGCGTCCACGGTGAAGGCATTGCGCAGCGCGGGCCACTGGAAGGCTTGCACCAGGGGCTTGGGCAGGGCCAGGCCCGAGGTCTCGATAACCAGATAGTCGATCTGGTCGCGGCGCGCGGCCAGCTGCTCCATCACCGGGGCAAATTCTTCTTGCACCGTGCAGCACAGGCAGCCGTTGGCCAGCTCGAACAGCTGGCCGTTTTCGACACCGTTTTCATCGCAGCCAATGCCGCAGCCGCGCAGCAGTTCGCCGTCGATGCCCAGCTCGCCAAACTCGTTGACGATGACCGCAATGCGACGGCCCTGCGCGTTGGTCAGCAGGTTGCGCAGCAGCGTGGTCTTGCCACTGCCCAGAAAGCCGGTGACGATGGTGGCGGGGATCTTGCGGGTTTGCATGGTGCAGTCTTTCAAAACAGAATTCAAAGAATAAAAAGTGCTGTCACGCCGCGTCGGGCTGGTGCAGCAAGGTGTACATCACAAACAGCGCGCCCAGGCTGGCGGTGATGATGCCCACCGGCAGCTCCTGCGGCGCCAGCACGGTGCGGCACACCACATCGCTGAGCAACAGCAGCAGCGCGCCCATCAGCACCGCCAGGCCCAGCATGCCACGGTGCAAGGCGCCGGCCAGCGCGCGCGCCAGGTGCGGCACCATCAGGCCGACAAAGCCGATCACACCCGACACCGCCACAAAGCAGGCGGTGGCAAATGCGCAGACCACAAACACCTGGATACGCAGGCGCTGCGGGTTGATGCCCAGGCTGTGCGCGGTGTTCTCGCCGGCCAGCATCGCATCCAGTGCGCCCAGCTTGCGCCAGCAAAAAACCGCCAGCACCAGCAGGCCCAGCAAGGGCACAAACAGGTTGTCCCAACGCGCCGAACCCAGGCCCCCCATGGTCCAGAACAGCACCGACTGCGCAGCCCGCTGGTCGCCGAGAAAGGTGAAGTAATAGGTCAGCGCAGTGAACAGGAACGACACCGACAGGCCCGCCAGAATCATCCGCTCCGGCGTGTGGCTGCGGTAACGGCGCAGCAGCAACAAGACGACGGCCACCGAGGCCATGCCGCCCACAAACGCCGCCAGCGGCAGCGTCCAGATGCCCAGTACCTCGCCGGTCAGCGTGATCACCCCCACCGCCCCTGCGGCCGAACCGGAGGACAGGCCGAACAGATACGGGTCGGACAAGTCATTGCGCGTGGCCGTCTGCAGCAAAGCGCCGACCAGCGCCAGGCCGCCACCGACCAGGATGGCCAGCAGCATGCGCGGCAGGCGCAGATCGACCACGATGCGGTCCACCATGCTGTAGCGCGCATCGCCTGCGCCGCTGAGCAGCAGGCCCAGGCTGTGCCCCACCTCAGACAGGCCCACGGGGGTAGACCCAGACACCACCGACACCATGCCTACGCAGACCAGCGCCACCAACAGCAGCGCCACGCGCACCGGTGCAGGCCCGCCGGTCAGCCAGCGGGATGCAGACAGCATGGTGGTCGAGGTGTTCAACGGGTGGCTGCCTTGGCGATCTTTTCGATGGCGCCGATATTAGCCGGGCCGGGCGTCAGCTCTTCATAGCGCAGGGCTACAAAGCGCTTGTTCTTTACCGCATCGGTGTGCTGCATCAGCGGATGCTTTTGCAGGAGCTGCAGCAGCTTGTCGGCGCCGCCGTCGTTCTGGTAGTCCAGCAGCACCAGGAACTCGGGGTTACGCGCGGCCACCGACTCCCACGACACCGTGCCCCAGCTGGTTTCCACATCGTCCATCACATTGCGGCCGCCAGCGGCCTCCATCATGGCGGTGGGAATGGCGTACTTACCTGCGGTGAAGGGCTTGTCTTCGCCCGAATCGAACAGGAACATGCGCAGAGGCTGCTTGCCCGCGGCCTTGGGCAGGCGCGCCAGACGCTGCTTCCAGCCCTCGATCTGGGCCTTGGCTTCGGCCTCTTTGCCGAAGATGGTGCCCAGCTTGAGGTAGTCGCCGTACAGCAGGTCCATGGATGCGCGCGGGCGTGCCTTGTCCACATGGATGCAGCTCTCGGACAACACCAAAGTGGGGATCTTGTACTTCTGCAGCGTGGTCGGCGTGACGTCGCCGCCCACCTTCATGCCGTAGTTCCAGCCGGCAAAAAAGAAGTCGGGGTTGGCGGCCAGGATATTTTCCAGGGTCGGCTGTTTGGGTGCAATCTCGCGGATATTGCCCAGCGCCTGTTTGAACTCGGGGCTCATCTTGTACCAGCCGCTGATGCCGCTGACACCCACCATGCTCTTTTGCAAGCCCAGCGACAGCGCCATATCGGTCATATTGATGTCGTGGACCAGCGCGGCCTTGGGCGGTGCGGCGAAAGTGAGTTTTTCACCGCAGCTGTCCACCGTCACCGGGAAGGTCTGGGCCTGCACGCCGGTAACCCACAGCGATGCCGCGCCCAGCAGCAGGTGCACAACAGGGCGGAACTTCCAACGACGCACGGTAAATGCCATGGTTTTTTTCTTTGCTTCAAGGGTTAAACATCAGTGTGCCCGCGGCCGGGCATGGGGCCGCGTGGCATGCAGCGGCTTATGCGCGGTCTGCGGTGATTCAAATACAGCAATTTCATGCTCGCGGTGCGGCAGCGGCAGGTAGAACACGTCCATGCCGAAGTTGCCCAGTACCAGCTCTTTGGTCAACACCTTGGACGGCAGGTCTTCGGCCACCACCCGGCCCTGGCCCAGCAGCAGCACGCGGTGGGCGAAACGCTGCACCAGGCTCAGCTCGTGCAGGGCCGCCACCACGGTCACGCCCAGCCCGGTCAGCAGGTCCAGCATGTCGGCACGGGTACGCAGATCGAGGTGGTTGGTGGGCTCGTCGAGCAGCAGGATGCGCGGCTGCTGCGCGATGGCACGGGCGATGGCAGCCCGTTGCTGCTCGCCGCCCGACAGGCTGCGCATCAGGCGGTCCTGCAACCCGTCCAGCCGGCAGCGCTGCAGTGCGTCGCTGACCACTTGCGCGTTTTCATCGCGGCTGGCCTCGGGATACGGCGTGCGGCCCAGGGCCACGTAGTCGCGCACCCGCAGCTGGCCATGCACCTGCTCGTGCTGGTGCACTACCGCCAGCTGGCGCGCGCGCTGCATGCCGGGCATCTGCGCGAGATCCTGGCCGCCCACCAGCACCCGGCCTGCGCTGGGTTGAAGCCGCCCAGCCATCACCTGCAGCAGGCTGGTCTTGCCCGAACCGTTCGGCCCCACCAGCGCGATGTGCGCGCCAAACGACACGGACACCGAGACCTGGCTCAGCACCGCCGTGCCCTGGCGCTGCAGCGACACGGCCTGCACTTCCAGCAGCGGCTCGGTGGGGGGAGGGAATGTGGTCATCGCAATAACAAATGCTCAGAGGCTGAGAGTTTTTTGGGCGTGCCCGAAAGGTGCATCAAAACGCGCCAGATCTAGGCGCAAAGCACAGCCATAGCTCGGGCTATGGCGCGCATTTGCAACGACGAGCTGGTGTGTTTGGGCGTGCAAGGCGGGCATGGACAAAAGACTCTCAGCCTCTTAGTCTTCGATGCCGCGCTGCGCGGGCACGCCGGCCTTGAAATGGTGCTTGATCAGCGTCATCTCGGTCACGGTGTCGGCCAGCTCGACCAGCTCGGCGGGTGCGCCGCGGCCGGTCAGCACCACGTGTACATGGGGCGGACGTTCGCGCAAGCAGGCCAGCACCGGCTCCAGTGCGATCCAGCCATAGCGCAGCGGGTACATGATCTCGTCCAGCACCACCATGAAATGTTCGCCAGCGCGTACCGTGGCCTCGGCCTGGGCCCAGCCGGCCTGTGCCAGTTCGGCCGAATGGTCGAGGTCGCGGCTCTTCCAGCTGAAGCCGTCGCCCAGGCCGACGATGGGAATGCCCAACTGCTCGAACAAGCGGTGCTCGCCAAAACGCGCAGTCGGGACCTTCATGAACTGGTAGACCTTGACCGTCTTGCCGCGGCCATGGGCGCGCAGGGCCAGGCCGAAGGCGGCCGTGCTCTTGCCCTTGCCGGTGCCGGTGTGGACGATGACCAGGCCGCGCCGTTCGCCCTGGGGCTTGGGGGTGTCGCGCAGCAGCGGGGGAGATTCAATTTCCATGGGGTTGTCCTTGTGAAGAGTCAGCCCGGCGCAAACAGCTGCGCCACAGCGCCGGGGTGGGACGGAAAGTACAGATGCATGAACGAGGCATGCAGGCGACGGCTGCGGTACACCGGCTCGGCATGGCTGCGTTCGCGCTGCGGCGCGGTGAAGGCCACGGCGGGCAGCGTACTGTCCATGCGCGCGTGGTGGAAGCTGTGGCCGCGCAGACGGCCCTCGGGCAGCTGCACTGCGTGCATGCCCAGGTTCACGAAGCGCTTTTGCAAGGCACCGGTGCCGGGCAGCAGGCCCCACATGGGCACCGGCACGCCATCGTGGCCGGCCAGGCTGTCCAGCAGCGCCAGCATGCCGCCGCATTCGGCGACGATGGGTTTGCCCTGCGCATGGTGGGCACGCACGGCCTCGCGCATGGCCTGGTTGGCCTGCAGGGTGTGCAGGTGCAGCTCGGGGTAGCCGCCGGGCAGGTATAGGCTGTGCGCATCGGGCAAGGCGGCATCGGCTAGCGGCGAAAAGAACACCAGCTCGGCACCCAGCGCACGCAGGCAGTCCAGATTGGCTGCGTACAAGAAAGAAAAGGCCGCGTCACGCGCCACCGCAATGCGCACACCGGCCAGCAATGGCGGTAACGGCTCGGCGACCACAGGCTCGAAACGCACCGGGCTGGCCATGCCCTCGACGCTGGGGCCGATGGCCTGGGCGGCTTGGGCAATGCGTTCGTCCAGCTGCACGACTTCAGACGCTTGCACCAAACCCAGGTGGCGCTCGGGCAGGCTGTAGCTGGCCGAGCGGGGCATGGCACCGAACCAGCGCAGGCCGGTGGGCAGGCTGTCTTTCAGCATCTGGGCGTGGCTGTCGCTACCGACGCGGTTGGCCAGCACGCCGGCAAACTGCAGGCCGGGGCGGTAGCTGCACAGGCCATAGGCCACGGCGCCAAAGGTCTGGGCCATGGACGATCCATCGATCACCGCCAGCACCGGCAAGCCCAGCGCCTGGGCCAGGTCGGCGCTGCTGGGCGTGCCATCGAACAAGCCCATCACGCCTTCCACCAGGATCACGTCGGACTCGGCCGCTGCCGCATGCAGCAGCGCCCGGCACCCGGCCTCGCCCACCATCCACAAGTCCAGCTGGTAAACAGGATGACCGCTGGCGCGCTCCAGCACCATCGGGTCCAGAAAGTCGGGGCCGGTCTTGAACACGCGCACGCGCCGGCCCTGGCTGCGGTGCCAGGCGGCCAAAGCGGCCGTGACCGTGGTCTTGCCCTGGCCGGAGGCCGGGGCCGACACCAGCAGTGCATCGCACACTTTAGGCATCAAATTGCCCGCCAGCGCATATTCCACCTGCGCGAGCAGCTATAAATTTGGTAGTACATGGTTCAGCCCCACACGCCCGCCGCGCGACAAGATGGATCGATGCGACCCGGGGGCAAAGAGATCAGAAGGCGCAGGCGCAGACGGAGCAATGTCCGGCACGCCATGGAGCCCGCTGACACCCGCCCACCGCAAGGTCACGCTTGTGCTAACAGGCCGGTATCCGGGCTCACGAGGGAAAAGGGGGACTTTTCTGCGGGGCCACCTTCCCATGCATTGGATGCACAGTGGCAGATAAGGCCGCGCTTTGGCTCGCTTACCGTTGCGGGGGCAGCGTCGGCATCGCACCGACTTCCCGTTTAATCCTCCAAACCCAAGAACATATCCAAGGGCTGAAAGACACCTATCAACAGGCCCGAAGTGTAGCAGTTGACCATTCGGAGGCCAGCGTACGGCGACGCATGGTTGAGACATTGGAAGGATGAGACCGAGCTGAACTTTTCATGCTTGGCCCCAAAAATGCTTCCATCGTAAACCCCGTAGCCGGAACGCCGCCGCGAATGCGATGCTCCAGTATGTAGCGTCCTTCATGCTTCTGAAAATCAATAACTTACAAGTCCTTCAACAAGCTGTCATGCGCTTGATGGCGAGTCTGAGCTCCCAAAAATAGGTTTTCGCTGACGGAAACCCAACCCCATATACCCCATACCAATGCTGTTCGCTTCGCATAGTTCCGCCAAGCCCATCACCGAACTTTTCACGGAATTCAGCAAGCAGTTACTGGAATTACACGGCCTGGCCCGTGAGCGTCGCCTGGACCGATTGATACCCGATGCCGTCCAGGCATTGCGATCGCTGTTGCCGCTACGCTCCGCCTGGTGGGGAGAATGCTCCGCAGGCGACACCAGCAGCAGTTCCTTCAACTGGCAACACGGCAGCCTGGGGCTGCCGGCCACTTTCGCGCAGGAATGGAATGCGGTCAGTGGTAGCGACACGTTTGCCCAAGCTTCCATCGATGCCCTGGGCCAAGTGTTCAGAGACAGTGGCTACGCATTGGATACCGAGGAGGTGGAGCAGTTTGCCCGCCGCCACAAGCTCTTTCACGCCATGGCGATCACCATGGGACTGCATGACAGCAAAATGCGGTTTTTCGTGTCCATCTATCGCGGGGAAAACGATCCTCCATTCACCGATCTAGAAGCCGTTATGTTTGGCGAATTCTGCCGACATTTACAGCAAATTTGGTGGGAAACCCTGCAGCATACGGTTCAACGTGCATCCTTGGCTGGACTGGAGGGGATGGCCCTCTGTGAGATCTCGGGGCTCCTGGTGCATATCGGCACCGACATGGCCAAGACGATCCGTAAGCGATTTCCTTCGTGGTCCGGCTCCATACTGCCTGAGGCCTTGCATCCGCAACTATCCGAGGCTCCATGCAAACTGCAATGGGGACGCTCCAGCATCAGCTTCACGCGCTGCGGAGAGCTCGTGGCCCTGCTGCTGAATTCAACTTTGCCGCATGACAGTCTGGCCCCGCGAGAGCGGGCAGTGGCCGTGTTGTATGCCAGCGGCCACTCCTACAAGATGATCGCGCGCCGCCTGGATCTGAGCCCGGCGACGGTGCGAACCTATCTGCGTGATGCGTACCTGCAGCTCGGCGTACGCAACAAGATCGAACTGGGCAAGTTACTCGGCCACCAGCCAGCCTCCTCATCTACTTGACGACACCCCTCTGCATCTGCGGAGGGGCGTTTCGTTAACCAGCCAGATACATTGGCCCAGGAAGTTGTGTACCTCCGCAAACCATACGGAGGTTGCAGTCAAAACAACTTTTCAATAATCACATAAAGGAAGAGCCATGCTGACAGCGCGGAGGGTGCGTGCGCGCGCCTTGTGGGTAGGATTCATTGTGCTGACGACAGCCACAGCCTTGGTGGTCGGGTGTGGAGGGTCAGACCCTGAACCCGCAGACACCGTTTTCAACCATGGCTATGTCTACACGGTGGACGCGTCGAACTCGGTCAAGCAAGCCGTTGCCATCCGCAAAGGACTGGTGGTCTATACCGGTACCGATGATGGTGCCCAGAAGTTCATCGGCAGCAGCACCAAAGTGATTGACCTGGGCGGGCGCATGCTGATGCCCGGCTTTGTCGATGGCCACCTGCATCCCATCGGCGGAGGACGTGCACTGCTCTTATGCAACCTGAACTACGCAACATTGACGCGTGACCAGATGCGCACACAGATCCAGGCCTGTCTGGACGCTTCGGCGGATAAAGAACCTGATACCTGGCTGGAGGTGGTCAATTGGGCGCGCCAAGCCACACAGGCCGTTGATGCCGATCCAGACAAGTCCACCCTGGACGCACTCTCCACAAGCCGGCCCATCCTGGTGCGCTCTTCAGACTTCCATTCCGTGCTGGCCAACTCGCGCGCTCTGGCTTTGGCCGGAGTCAGCAAGACCACACCAGACCCTGCAGGCGGATCGTATGCGCGGGACGCGCAAGGTAACCCAACGGGCATCTGCGAAGACACCGCCAGCTTCGCCGTGGCGGCGCTGATTCCGCCCGATTCCGACGCCGATATCCTCGCACAAGGCCGTGCTGCACTAGACGCAATGCGCCGCCAAGGTGTGACGACCTTCATGGATGCTGCAGCAGGTGCCACGCAGGGCAAAACCTTCGGCACCTTGCAAAAAAACGGCGAACTTACCGCACGCGGATTCTTCGCCATCCAGCTGAGCGTTGACGACGCCAAAGCAGACCCAGTAGCCACTGTAGCTGCGGCCAAGGCCCTGGCTGCACAGTACGACCAAGGACCATCCACGGCAGCGCCTGGCATCAACTTTCACAACCTGAAGATGTTCGGGGATGGTGTGGTCAATGCGCCAGCCGACACGGGAGGTCTGCTGACGCCGTACAACATGAATATAGGCACCGCGAATGCGCCTAACTGGGTACCAAGCACCAACTCTGGCAGAGTGTATTTTGCGCCTGAGGTGTTCAAGCCGCTGATGGCGGAAATCGCAAAGTCTGGAATGGATCCTCACATCCATGCCACAGGCGAACGTACCGTGCGTGAGACATTGGATGCCATTGAGTATGCGCGCCAGAAGGTACCCAATACGGACTTCCGCCCCGTAATTGCACACAACGAAACAGTCGATACGGCGGACTATGGTCGCTACAAAGCACTGGGTGTGATGGCGTCGTTCTCGTTCCAGTGGGCACAGCAAGCCCCCTACTCCGTCGGTGAAACCGAGAACCACCTAGGCGCCGATCGTTTCGCCCGCATGGAGCCCTTTGGCAGCCTGCATAACGCAGGCGCCCGGGTGGGCTACGGCAGCGACTGGCCCATCGATCCTTTCGATGAAATGCTGGCTTTGAAAATTGGTGTCACGCGATCCGGCGACCCCACGAGCCCGAACAGCTTTGGCCCCGATCTGGCCGGCAAGATCAACAACGACCCGGCGCTATCACGCCAGGATGCATTGCGCGCCATCACGATGAATTCTGCCTACCAGCTCCGCATGGAAGACAAAATCGGCTCTATCGAAGTGGGCAAGTACGCAGATTTGATCGTGCTCGACCAAAACTTCATGCAGGTACCTGAGGACGAACTTGCACGCAACAAAGTGCTGATGACCATGGTGGGCGGATCGGTCGTGTGGGCGCTGGATCCGTTCATCAGCGCATCCAGCACGGTGGCAAAGTCCTCGGCTTTAAAAGCGCAAAGTCTGAATCTTCATGCATCTGTCGGGCATGAAGCATCGCTGCCGAAACATGTCATGGGCTGGGAAGTGCTGCGTACCCTGAAACAGAGAATCAATTGACCCGCAGGCCGGTCTGCACCGCCTGCTTCAGCGCCACGCCAATCACGTCCAGGAACGACGAACGCATACGCCAGCGGTGCCAGTACAGGGCCACATCCAGGTGCTGGCCGGGCAAGATGTCGATCAAGGTGCCTGCAGCAATACCCTCGGCCACCAAGGCTTCAGGCGCCAGTCCCCAGCCCAGGCCGCGCGCCACCGCATGCACAAATCCGTGCACCGAGGGAATGAAATGCGTGGGCGACAGCTGGGCGGTATTCGCCAGTTGGGCGATGAAGAGGTCGTGCAGCCTGTCCTTGCGGTTGAAGCCCAGCATGGGCGCGTGGTGCAGCGCCTCCTCTCGGTTGGCAGTGGCGAAATAGCTTTGCGCAAACGCAGGCGATGCCACGGCCAGGTAGCGCATCACACCCAGGGGCTCAGCGGTGCAGCCGTAGGTCGGGTCGGGGCTGGAGCTGACGGCGCCCATCACCGTGCCCTCACGCAGCAGCACGGCCGAGTGGTCCTGGTCCTCCACGCGGATATCCAGGCACATCTGCACGCCGGGCGGCAGTACATCGAACACCGACAGGAACCAGGTTTCCAATGAATCCACGTTCACCGCGATGGGCACGCGCTGCATGGCCGCGCCCAGCATTTCCGGGGCACCTACCTCGCTGAGCATCTCAGCCTCCAGCATCGACACCTGCTCGGCAAACCGGGCCAGCACCATGCCCGCGCTGGTCGCCTGGGTGGGCGTGGAGCGCTGCAGCAACACCTGGCCCAGATGCTCCTCCAGCAGCTTGACGCGCTGGCTGATGGCCGAGGGCGTGACATGCAGGCGCTTGGCCGCCGCCTCGAAGCTGCCCTCGCGCAGCACCATCGCAAAAGCCGCCAGATGCGCGTTGTCTATTTTCATAATTTAGAAATACTAAACCAACGTTAAAAAAATTAGTTTTATTTCTTTTTCAAAGCCCACTAACCTGCGGCTCCCTGACAACACAGGGTGATTTCCCAGAGCGGGGAAAACCCTAGATCCGTATCCTTACCGAGATCCACGATGAAAAAACTGCTTCTTTCGATTGCCATCGGCACCATTAGCCTGAGCGCCCTGTCACAAGGTAAAGACCTCAAAGTCGCCATCGACCCCACCTACGAGCCCTTCACCTTCAAGACCGCCGACGGCAAGCCC
>NZ_JBWKNO010000030.1:0-26533 GCF_059415605.1 Rhodoferax sp. GW821-FHT10B06
ATACGGCCTTGCTTTCCCTGGCTTGTTGTGTCATCTGCCTTCGTAGACTTTCCCCGTTTTGTTAGCCGCTCTAAGCCAAGTAGGTCGCTGCAGGTGTTCAGTGAGTCATAAGCGCTAGCCTCGATCTGTGAAGACTGTACCCAAAGCGCTCTGCCAACCAAGCTGTCGGGAGGTTGTGAAAATCGACACTCAGCGATATCAGTGGTTACGTTATTCGCTAGCGCCACCTGTTTAACGTACCGATCTCGCGTTTCACGCCATCCCGCTAAACCGGCCTCAGTCTCAATTGCATGAAAGGCAGCCTCTCGAAACGCCTTAGCATCCGGCGCGCTCCAAACCGCGCCGGGAACAAATGGTGGATATTGCAATATGCCCCACAAGTCCACCCATCGACGAAGGGCAATGTCCGAAGATCCCTCTCGCACCAAGACCTTTTCCCAGAGTCTAGCGGCGATCCACTCTGGTGTTCGCACAGCAATCTGAGGTGGGCCATTATGCGCAGCCTCAATGGTTTTGATCAGATCGCCAAGCTCAGGATTCGACTGAACTACTTCATTGACTTTATAGCGTCGTTCGTAAATCCCAGACTGCAGGACCTTAGTAGCCTCCATGACACCTGCTGGAGCTCGCATTATGGCGACGCTACGGTCTCGGCCAAATTGTGCCCGCCCCCAAATCCGACGTAGCCACCCTAAACTGGCAAGCGCTTCGACATCCGGGGCCTCGGTGCTGGTGGGCTTTGCATTTGCGTAAGCAACCTCGGCCGCTGACCACTCTCCATTCGAGGAAATGGTCAGATTGGCCAGTGCCAGCAATACGAGTTCATCTGGCACCACCTTTAGCTCCGGATCGAGAAATCGGTGGTGCTGAACAACAAGAAGCTTGTTAGCAAAGCGATCCCTGAGAACTCGTCGGGTTTCGCTCGGCGCGTATTTAAAGCTCGAAAACCGCGTCATTATTTAACCCCCCAAGCCTTCGGTAGTTGGTCGACTTGCACAAAAAAGTTCCGCGAATCTGCTGGAGCTCGCGCGCACCTATACGTAGCACTATTTTCCGATTCCTGCCTTCCAGATACACCAAACGTCCAACAAACATGCGTTTGCTGGACGTCGGAAAAGTGTAGTAAATCTTAACAGTCAGGTGCCACAGCGAACAGTCGAATAGGTGCCTCCAAAGGACTTCCAGCCAACCACCGATTCATCGGTACCCCACTCAAATTTTTGGGGTGCGTATTGCCTACCAACTGAACAACGCACTCCAGGTATCTAGTACCCTACGACAACGATTTTTCGCCTAGCAACGCTCACGCATAGCATGACACGCGCAATCTCTCATAAAGCAACAACAAGTCTGGCCGCATCAAAGAGACCTGACGAGAAGCAAGTTCTGCATTTACGCGGCGCCGGCTCGGATACACGCCAGCCGCACAGAAGTTTTGCACGGTAACTTTCAAGAAAGCATGGTCCTCTCGATACCGTGCCTCCAATCTGCGTGACTCACACATACGGCTCTTACGCACGATCTCCCAAGACTGCGATCTGAACCAGTATTTGAGCGCATGTCGCGACAAGCCAACTTGATCGGCCACCGCGGTCAACCCGCGATGATCACTGGGGTCCGCCAAGATCACATCCAGCTGCTTCTGAATGCGCTCCCTTTGTCGATATCCCAGCAATGGCCTGAGTTCACGCGTACCTATCGGCAGGTCTGCTGACGTTGATCTACTGGCATGCATAACGGCATCAGGCAAGAACATGCGCGCAGGCATCAACCCAACGCCATAGCACAGCCTAAGCAAAACGGCCAGGGAAGGCCGCTCCCCCTTGGTGATCCAACCATTCAACGCATGTATCTGCAGCCCAATCGATTCACACAAGCGCTTGCGATTTCCTTGCGCAAATCGATCAACGATCGCACCAAGATTGACACAAAAATGGCCTGCGCTTCCGCTACCGTGCAGAGCGGGCAACTTTTCAACCAGCTCGGCTAGCGCAGCTGAACACCACACATCAAACTCAGATGTTTCTGGATCGACCATGCTGAAGTCAGCCGGCAGTGAACCAATCAACGGCCCACCGCAAGCGTCGCAGTGCAACAGACTTGGATAGCTCGGCAGATACGCCTGCGTAGATCCGCATGCGGGGCAATGCTCGCACATCGCCACGCGGTGCATATGGCAAACGCGGTAGTACTCGAACGACCATACCAACGGAAAGTGCGGTCGCACGCCAGATCGAGCCTGATCACAAAGACATGCATGACACCACCTTGGATGCTTAGCCAGCAATCCTTCCCCATTGCGCGGCAGCAAAGGTGCCAAAGGTAGCAACGTCATTTGCCCGAAATCCGAAGGAAGCGCAGGCCTAAATATGTCCAGCATCATCTGGGCATATGTCCCCAGGCCATTCACTGTTCCACTGTCGCGTTCAAAAAATGTCGATCCATGCCAAACGTCACGATAGGCATCTGAACGGGACATCAGGTGCCTCAGAAGCAACCTGGGCCCAACGCAATGCGCGTTGGCCAATCCCGCGATCCAAGACAGCAAACCCTCCGGCTGCCCGTGGGAACACTCCATCGGCAAGGGGTAAAGTGAAGGTGGGCATCCCGCCGATGCAATTTCGGCAAAAGGATCATCGGCGAACTCATGCATGGCGTCCTCCTACCGGGTCACGAGTGGGTTTGCGTTCACCAATGCGGCGAACAACCGGGCTGGAGCGGCTCACAGCAGCACCGCGATGGGATTTCGCAGGAGTGTTCGCAGGCTGTCCGTTGACACTATCCGAAACGCCTGTTTCAAGTGCACGCTGCACCTCGGAATAGCCAACATCCGTCAGCCGCGCTTCACCAAGGCGCGCGTCCTTAGCGACCCCTAGTGCTGTGACGTTTCTCAACGCGAAACCGAGAATGAACTGCTCCGTCATCGGCTCCCCGGTGCGCAAGGAATGCTGAAAGGCCATCAACAGCGTTTTCTTCAAACTGCCAATGCATCCGATCGAACTGAGATAGAACTTCTCTGCACCTGATTCACTGATTTTTTCCAAGCGCCGATCTGTTGGCATGCTCGCCAACAGGGAAATCAGCACCTGGACAAACATTTCGTACTCATGGGTGCTATGACGGTCGTACCGACGGAAATGAACAATATGCTGCCGACTCAGCCAGTTATTTGCATCGCAACATGCATGGACGATCTGGTATCCACCAATCAAAACAAAACGGGTATCGGTCTGGGATGCGAGGTCCATCAGAATTTGCTGACTGCGCTCACACCCCATAGCATCGGACGCCGGAAACAGCCTCTCCGCCTGGTTGATCAGGACAACCTTGGTCTGGCGGCGCTTCAGCATGCTGACTGCCGCAGAAATCAAAGCATCTATTCCCATCGCACGCGGATCTACAACAGGAAGAGGATGCGTAAGGGTGAATTCGTGGGGTGGCACATAGATTTTCCGATCTATCAACATGTCGCCACCGAGACGCAAGATGTCGGAAAGTAGGCGACACCAATACTTCACATCTATGCGCCCTGATTGGAAGGGCGCATTGATTCCAATGGCACTCGCATTCACCGAGACTTGATGGTTCTGCATTTCCCCGACGCCTTGCCCCTGTCGTTGATATTCATGCCATATTTTTCTGCCCAGAGCCGAAGTACCAACACCCGTCGGCCCAACAACAGGAACGATCTCGCCGCTATAGATGAAGTCGATGTTGTCGAGAGTCAGATTGAAAGCCTGGAGAAGATGATCATGAGCGATAACCTTGCGTTGGAAATAAGTGAGCCGCTCAGCTGCTGGACGACCGAGCAAAGCGGAATCAAATGTGGGATGGATATGGTTCATTTTTAGAAGTCCTCGAATGTGTGTTGGGTGATATCTGCGAAAGAGAAATTGACGGTTTTTGCTGAGCCGTCCAGCTGAGGAGCCGTATCAGCCACCGCCTCCTCACTCGGCGGAACAGCTATCAAATCAACTCCTTGGCCTGAATTGCGCAGCTCCCTGTCGCGAGCCTGCTGCAAAGCCACCGCCAGATCGACCTCCTGCTCCCTCAAACCGACGAGATAGCGACCCAATGCGGCAGCACGGTCTTTTTCTCGAATACCCGTCCTGCTGTTGATACGGTCGATTTCCAAAGAGATGACCTCGATTTCCTTCTGCGAGCGCCCAGCAAGTTCTGCTGCATACATGCTGTACGCCTCGATCCAGCCGCTCTTACCCATGGCATATGCGTGGGACAAGTCGTACGGGTCATACCGCACCTCCAAATCCTCCCCAGAAAATCTAATCAACTTGTCAGAAAAGTAGTCGATCCTGTTGGCCTTGAAGGAACCGTCTGGTTGAACCTTCGAGGTTCCCTTGTCCGTTGTCGGCATAGTGGCGATCAGAAACTCTCGGTCATAGCTGATCAGCGTGTGGCGACGCACCCCCGCCTGCAATCGACTAATCTCTTGGGCTTTACTTGGACTAACTCCCAGTGCGGGGTGCTCGGTAGCGTGGTAGACGGCATTCAAAAAACCGTCAAATGCCTCCCGAAACGCTCTCAGATTCCAGACCGCCAACGTACGAGGATCATGGGTAGGAGACATGCGCCGAGGTGACTGCAGCGCTTTGTTATTACCCCGTAATACATGGACAAACTCGGTGTTGTTCAAGCCGAAGAATCGCTCCACAATGCTTCCGAAGCGCGGATGACTTGCTGGGCGCATACGCTTATGGACGCCCAAGGTGGCGAGCAATTGGTCAAAATAAATTCCCTTGAACTCGCTACCTTGGTCTGCCACTATCGTGCGAGGAATGCGACCGTGGCGTCGCACACAATCCCGCATTACCAGCATGCACGATCGATAGCTCGGCTCGTTAAACATAATCACCCAAGCCAAAATCATCCGGGTGAATGCATCGATCATCACCGTCAGCCAAGCCTTGCCCATATTGACACCTGTCG
Source organism: Rhodoferax sp. GW821-FHT10B06 (assembly GCF_059415605.1). Classification (NCBI taxonomy): domain Bacteria; kingdom Pseudomonadati; phylum Pseudomonadota; class Betaproteobacteria; order Burkholderiales; family Comamonadaceae; genus Rhodoferax; species Rhodoferax sp. GW821-FHT10B06. Next base: position 4,948 of record NZ_JBWKNO010000030.1, read on the forward strand.
ACTCACTTACGTACTGCAGGTCTAAGGTGGAATGGTCAATGTGAGCCGCATCAAACTCGCGCGTACCATGCCGAGGTGTTTCCCGCTCCAGGCTGATATAGGGCAACTCCAGGTCGTAGCCGGCCTTTTCGCCTTCACGCGCTTTTTTCCGCTCCTCGGGCGTCGTTATCTTCTTAACCTCTGCGTAAAAGGTTTTCTTGCTTGGCGGTAGTTGCCCCGCCTTGTTGCACAGTTCAGTCATCATGGAAAAGCTGCTGAACATACCTGGCGCCGAATCTTGCAGTACTTCTTTACTGATGACCTCATGCATGATTTCCAGAGTTCGGTCATTAAACCGACGGCGACGGTTGCCTCGCAATCTGATGGTTGGCAACAAGCCGACGAACTCATTTCCGTACAGGGCATAGCCCTCACGTGCACATGCCTTCCATTTGCGTATGGCCCGATCCGTAGCCTTGTGTTCTTGGTCTGTTGGGCAGAGTTCAGGGTGGATGCAGTAGTACCGATGCATCGCCGATCGCATGTCCTCGCTACTGGCTACGCGTAGACGTTGAGAAGCCTGTTCCGCGCGAGGGTCTGCAACCAGGGCATCGCCGATGATCACTCCTTGATGAACCATCTGCTCGAAGCTTCTTAGCTTCAAACTTTGCATGGAACCATCTGCCCTGCGTAGAAATATCTCTGTTTTACCTACATTGATGATTTCAGCTGCACTGCCATCCCAGGTGACAACAGCTCCTGGAGCGGGTAACGTTTGGTGGATGCAATCTCCTGGCACAGCCAGCATCGGTGGCAACCACAGGTCTCTAGAATCCAGCAGCGCTTTTGTCCGAAACACCCGTACCCGATGGGGTTCCCGCATCAAAGAAAACGCCTGCAAATCCAAATACAACTGCTCATCCGCAACCATTTTGTAAATGGCATCGGCGCTAAGCTCGGCATCGTTGGAAATCAGGTCCCGCAGCCAACACCACCCGGCATCACCAATCAGTTGTTGGGATAGCAAAATCTGCTGAGAGGATGCTGGAGGGCAATCCGAACGGTAGTAATCGGAGAGGTCTGAAATGTTCTGCGTAAGGATTGGATCGGACGCTAGCGAAGATCTGACAGCAAACCCTAAGCCAACACTTTGTGCGTAAGCCTCGGCAGGCAGACAACGCCACTTACCGTTCTCATATACATACTGCGGGTTCGGCAATTTTTGGTGCTCAAGCAGCCACGCCTCCTGCTTGCATTCAATCCATCCCACAAAGTCATCCGCCAGGACGAAGAAGTCCGGGGTGAAGCTTGTTGAACTGGTCCGCCCATTTCCTCGGTCATGGATCTTTTTGATGCGTGGTGGCTGGTCATAAAACTCATGGGTTTTACGATCATGGTCCCACTCATAGATAGCGGCCAGCTCAGTAGCCTGTGCCTCCGCTTTGATCACGCACCCCATCTTGCGGCTAGCGTAGTGGGTCACCACGTTGTGCGTACCACTGCGCACCACGCGGGACGGAAGACTGTTGCGAATCTCTCGTACCGCTGCACATGCAAATTCGCCCAGTTGATGTCTCTGGCACAAATCTGCTATTTCCTTATCGGTCAGCATTTCAATCTCCTGAAAATGCCAATCCGGTCAGTGCAAGCAACTCACAAAACGACAGGAAAAGTTGCCCCAGTCCCACTTGACGTGGGATTTAAAAGCCATATACTTTTAGCAAGAACGCTGAAGCATGACTGCTTTGGACTAAAGCCCGGATCCTGGCAGATCTGGGCTTTTTTTATTTCCGCTGTACGTTTGGGTTCGTCTGTACTGTCCTTTTTGACATTGGTTTAGCCTGCGCGCGCAGCGCGCAAACACCTCGGCGCATGCCTAGGCAATACCAAGCTACGCCCCGCTATTTGAGGCGTCTATACATTCCAGGGCTATTGGAAAGAAAATATGCATTTTTTTGCGTATTTATCTTGAACAAAACATCCCAACTCAAGCGTGGACGGCCCAAGACCCGAGTCCTAGAACGCCTGCGCGTAATCGTTTGGAGCCACCATGTCATGGCAGCAAGTGAGATGCGTACGGCGGAAGAATTCGAACTTCAATATTCCAAGCCGTTTGGAAAAATTAGACTGTCCAGAGGGCTTTGGTCACGCTACATGCGTGGTGAAACCATGCCTCAAGGTGCGTTAACAAAATCCGGCCGCTCACTCGTGGATCGAATGGATGCGCAGTACCCGGGAACTCGGGCAATCTTTTTTCACTCGCTCTGGGAGCTACTGGACTTTGATCTTGTGTTTGGCCCTGACCAACTGAAGGACATGTACGTCGGTCTAAAGCCATATGTTTGGAAGCAGTTTGTCGCTGTCACCCCAAAAATGAAACCTCTCATGCGAGAGCAACCCCATACCTTTTGGCCTGTCCTGCAAAGTGAAGCAGTGCGCAAGGCTCGTCTTGGTCGACTGAATGGCTTGGAAGGTTTAACTGCATCCTTGATCGAGGCTCGAATGGGCTACTTGGCCCAGAACGAAACCAAATTCGTAAACAGTTTTGCTGTTGCAGCCAAGCACTTTCAAGAGATTTCGGAAACGCCCCCCTTCAACACGACTCGGATGCGATCCGCGTTGCTGCTCATGGAAGCACACTGCGTCACTTACGTCACGCTCAAGACAATTGAAGCACCGGACAACGATGACTCACATATTTCCGTCCGTTCAATTGCCAAAGAATGGCGGCTGCGCTGGAAACGCAGATGCAGCGACCATTCACGACAACTATCACACAGCTCACACGAGGTTTTTCAGAAGTGGAAACAACTTGTGTTTGAAGAGATGTAGTGGTCAAGTGGCTGATCGCCAACTATGTCTAGCGCCATCGTCATTTCCACCGCCTAGACTCCACACTCCGAGTCGAACATGCGACGTCATCTAACTACCGCACTGGTACAAAGTAAACCTTCTTTGCCAATTCTCTTTTGACCCAGGAAATGCGGTACAAAGCACCATGTTCGTTGCCGTTGTAATTTCTGTCCACTTGCGTGAAAGGAGATGCAATGAAACAGATTCGCTTGTATCGAATGCGTGTCATCAGCCTGACCCAAGGAGAGCACTGGCAAGGCGGTGACTGGGTACCGGACACGGTAGAAAACCGCCAGCAATATGAAGAGCTTCTGCGCCTGGGAATAGAAAAGTTCGGCAAAGGCACGCACTGGCTGGAAGAGCGGGGCGCCAAGGAACCAACCTACCCGAACGGCAAGCAACTCATGGCAGAAGCTGCGCAATAAACTGGTAGTGAGTGCATGCCTCAGCGTTGATCTATCTAGGGTGCCCGTCTGAACTTTCACGTCCGAGGCAAGTTTGAACGTCACTGGAGTGCCGTACCGGGGAGCCACTCCATCCCTGTGCGTTGTTCCAGCTCGCCGTAGCTGATCGGCGGCCCCGGACGGGACTCCGCCGAGTTCTGCTGCCAATACGCCCAGGCCCTCTGTGTCGTGGCGTCATAGACCAGCTTGAACAAATGCGTCGGTACACGCACCTGGTTGGTGCCAATCGCCGGGCTTCCCGGTCCAAACACCGGACCCGTGATGACAGACACATCGCCCTGTGCCCGCATGACGTAGGCACACGTATCTTCTTCAATCTTCGCCCAGGCGCCAGAATTATGTTTAGGGTTCTGCGGGACCATGTTGGCCAGGCTGAAAGACTGTGCCATGGCTGTCGCGTTGAACATATCCGCCGCAGGCGCCATATGCCCGCGGGCATAACCTGATCCCTTGTAATCACTGAGTTCAGCGCGTTCGGCCTGGGGCAGGCGCGCATCCGCAAAGAATCGGTTGGTACGCTCTTGCTCGCGGGCCTGCAGCAGCAATTGGCGGTTCAAGCGCTCGGCAACGAAGGCGGGCGTCCGCGTGCTGCCGTTGTGCAGCACCGCGAACCCCTCGTAGCACAGCTCACGCTGCTGGGGAATGCCTGGAGCCATGGGAGCGATCCCATTGGCGAAGAACTGCGGGCAGGCGGCAAACCGGGAGGACGTTGTTCCACGGCTCTGCTCGGTACGTGGTCCTGACGCGGTCGGCTGCAAACCGCAGCTGGTGGTCTGAAACGCAACGATCGCTGCAGTGACCAGCGCGACACCCAAGCGGCGTACCGTCGCCGAGGGGAGATTCTGGTTGTGACGAGAACTGGAATGGGTGCTGCGACGCTTACGGGACTTCTTCTGATTCATGCGACGCCAAGTTTACTGAACTGTCCACATCAAGGTGTGGACAGTTCAGTCTCACTGCGTGGGTCATTAGACCGGTTATGGTTTGACCAATAGGTCCTCGGCCGTCTTACCTGCTTCCAGGGCCATCTTGAACCAGCCAGGTCGCTTGCCATGGCCGGTCCAGCTGTGACCTGCCTCATCTTTGTATTTGATGACGGACTCGGTCTTCTTCGTGGTCTTGTTGGCAGCGGACTTTGCGACCGCACCAGCAGCATCCGCGCGTTTGCCTTTTGCTTGCGCCCGCGTTTTAGCTCCAAACAAATCGGCCGGTGTCAGTCTATAGAAGTCAATCGCACCGCGGATACGTTCGATGACACCACCGACTTCTTTGACTTTGAGGGCGGCGGCCTCTTTTTGGAGCTTTTCGATCTGACGCTGGATGCTGCTGAAAGTTTTGGCCATGGAGGTTTCTGAAGTGGTGTGCAGAGTGAGGGTGGTCCACGCTTACCCAATTTGGAGTATGCCTGTGCCCGATTCTATGGGTTGCGACTCAGCATGAGTCAACTGTATTGGCAACAGAGCGTTGTGATGCTCCGTGTTTTTTCAATACTTTGAACCACTTACAAGAAACCAAGTTGAATATGCGTCGTTCATTCAAATCGTATGTCTATATCCTGGTTCATGCGAACCTGCCCTATTTCAAGATAGGAAAAGCTAATGACATCTTGATTCGCTCCCGCAGCTTTGGGATTAAACAAATTAATTTTGCTCAATCTTTTGGACTGCAGGTAGGCTGCCAAGTAGCAGCTCATCGTCTTGAAAGAACATTGCAACGAAGCTTTTACAAATGGAACGTTTCAGTTGAAAAAGTACTGCAATCAGGTTTGCCTGCAGATGGTGCTACGGAATGGTTCAATTGTGCTTGTCGTGAAAGATTGGATATTTTTTTACGGGACAATGCAGACCTTTTTGAGTATGCACGAGTTGATGGGACGGAACTGTTAGTACTCGCTCAGAACCTTCGCGCAGCTAGGCAGGATCCGGAGGCGCGTACACAGCTACAGATGGCAAAGGGCGCCAGATCGAAAGCACGGCTTATGGCAAAGCATTTGGAGTACATGCAAGAGTTGCAGATATTGCAAAAATCAATGGAATCGGTCGCCCCAAAATTCTCTGTGGAATTAGCGAGACACTTGGAAGAAAAAACCATTGGTGGCATCTGCGATGCCGAAGACGGTTATTTAAAGTTGGTCTTAGGAAAGCGCGGCACGAGCGAACAGAGATTATTGTGGGACCTAGATCAGATTGACACCGAGTACCGGTGTGGTTTCATGGGGGCATCGCTGGTGGCGTTAACAACGACCGTGCGGATCAAGGAAGGGGCAATTGCTGTTATCAATCTCTCGTTACCACGAACGCAGACTGAATCCACAAAGGACGTAACTCAGTTGATTGAGCGGGTGTTTGGGCCACATCTGGAATTGTTACGATCATTACCACAATTGGATACTCAGCTTGTTGCGACGGTCGAGCGGCACATCCTCGAAGAAGAAATGGCGTTAGAGAAGTCACACGCAGCTGCACGGCGCTTGATTGCGCTGTGCAGCTGATTCTTATGGTTTTCTGAATAGGTTGAATTTGCCTAAAGGGGCACTAGAAGTGCCCCTTTAGGTATGGATTGCGCTTTTAGAGCGATCCTATTGTTCAACGCGATCTCTAGTTACCAACTGTCGGAAACGACGGTAGTACCATTGGCATCCGTAAAGGTTTCGTATGAGGAGCCATGTCCATCGGCCGTAACCTCCTCCGAAAGAGTCGTTGTTATACCGTTGTCGCTACCTTGGCCATGCACACTGTAATTGCCCAGTCCATCTCCGATGGTGTCGGTATAGCCCTTTGGACTCTCGGTGTGCGATGAATATGAGCCATCGGCATTCAACGTGTAGTCCGTGGTTGACTGGTAATTCACATCGTACGTGATTTTGTGTTCAGAACCATCGACCCCGCGTGTGTCGGAACCATATGATCCATTTGCGTCCGTGTAATCGGATTGCATGTTGCCCTGGCTGTCAACAGAGATTTCACTGAAGCCATTGCCTGTCAACTCTTCATGGTACGAACCATCTGAGTACTTCCAGTAGTGGTCGTCAAAGCCGCTGGCCGTGACTTTATCGGATTCAATGTTACCTTGACCATCATCGCTGGCGCTTCCATGTGCTCCGTCCGCGTTCTGGTAATCACTAGAGCTCGATCCATCGGCATTGTGGGTAGCTTCGCTAAAGGATCCATCAGCCGCCCATTTTTCGTTGAAGCTTGATCCGTCTGGCCGATCATAGGAGTCACCATGCGAGCCATCTGCATTCGCATAATCGCTGGTGCTGGAATTGTCGACGTTATGCGTGCTCTCGCTGAAGTCACCGTTGGCCCCCCAACTTTCAGCATGATTTGATTTGTCGGGATTCGTAACAGAGTCTCCGTGCGCACCGTCTGCACTTCTGTATTCTGTGCTGATGGTGCCATCGGCGGCGGTCGTCTTTGCGTTGTAATTGCCTGATGCATCGGTAGTATCGACATGCGACGAGCCATCGCTTTTATCCCAGGTATGTTTCACACCGCCACCTGAGTCACCTTCTTCTGTCGTTAGATTTCCGTGGCCATCATTGGTGGCGCTGCCAAATAAACCATTGACGTCCTGGTAACTACTGGAACTCGATCCATCTGGAGCCAAACTAGACTCTTTGAAATTACCGAGTGGATCAGTTTCATCATGGACCATCGAACCATCTGAGTGGCTCCAATCATGGGTCGAGCTGCCGTCGGCATTGTGTGCTTCGGATTGGCTATTGCCTTGACCGTCGCTACTCCCACTGCCGTAACTGCCGTCCGCATTCTTGTAGTCGTGGGATGCGGATCCATCAGAGGAAGTGCCGTACTCGCTGAAGTTACCTTGTGCATCCGTTCCATCGTGGTGCATGGAACCATCAGACTTGGCCCAGTCGTGGGTCGTACTGCCATCACTGGTCAGTGTTTCAGATTGGCTATTGCCCTGACCGTCGCTACTCGACCTGTTGTAGCTACCATCGGCGCCTTCAACGTCGCCACTTGATGAGCCATCAGCACCGTATTTAAAGGTAGCCGTCGACCCATCCGAATTTTTGTTCTCCTGTATGTATGTACCGTCAGACAGACTTGAAGACTTCGAGTACGAGCCGTCGGGCTGCTCGTAGATATTGCTCGAAGCGCCATCAGATGTGCGACTTGATTGGCTGAATGAGCCATCAGACGACCATCGTTCTCGGTTGTACGATCCATCAGGGTTGTACACGAAATCTTCGTGCGTTCCATCTTTATACGTGTTACTGCTGCTAAATGATCCGTCGGCCCCGCTGTCGGATTCAGATGTGCCGTACGCGTTGTCACTGTCGTAGTGCCTGGAGCCATCTGACTTACTCCATTGGTGGCTAACACTGCCATCCGCGCCGTGTGATTCGGACTGGGTATTGCCCTGACCATCATCGCTTGAGCTACCGTAACTGCCATCGGCATTCTGGTAGTCGCTGGATGACGAACCATCGGTATTGACGGTGCTTTCGTTGAAAGAGTTGTCGGCAGTCCAGCTTTCGCTATGGGAATACCCGTCAGGACGGCTTATTGAGTCGCCATGCGAGCCGTCCATGTTTCTGTAATCGGCATTCACTGTGCCATCGGCTGCTTTGGTCGATTCACTGAAATTACCCGCTGAATCCGTGGCGTCATGGTGAGATGAGTTGTCTGCCTTACTCCAATCATGCGACACACTGCCATCTGCGCCGTGTGCTTCGGATTGGCTGTTGCCTTTGCCATCGCTGCTGGAACTACCGTAGCTGCCATCGGTATTTCTATAGCTGCTAGATGTGGAGCTGTCGGCATTTCGAAAATCTTCATGATATGAGCCGTCAGCTTTGTGTTGGTAAATGAATCCATTTCCCAACGAATCTATGCCTTCGTGCCCATAGCTTCCATCTGAATGGACCCAATCGTAACTATAAGAGCCATCTGCCGAGCTGCTTTCGGAAAAACCTCCCCCGTCTTCATCTGATCCTGATTGCGAAACCATATAGCTCGTTGCTGTCAAATCCAAATCTGCGCTATTTGTTGGATTGGAATAGTTATCAACCTGGGAATGATTTTCTGAGCTTAAATTATTTTCATAATTGGCAGAGGACTTCGTCAATTCAGATAGCTCTGAGGCTGATGCGTTTGGGTTGTACTTTGTGTATATGCTTTCTATATCGCTTGATCCGGCTCGGCGCTCTTTATCTAGATATACGCCAATTCCGTATTCAATATTTGAAATGTAATTAAATGGGTCATATGCATCTGAGAAATGATATCCATTTATTAATTTTGATCCATCAAGCCGAGTAGCCGCATCATTTGCAGTGCCATCTGTTATTTGAAATATACCTGCAGCTGTAGTGGACTTACTTGCTGCATCTGGATTAAATCCAGATTCATGTTCCGCAATTGCGAGTAAATTTGAAATGTCTTTTTTAGATAAGCCAGCCTCCGTTCCTTGTCTTATTATTTCCTCTTTCATCGCAGCTTTTACGTCTGCAGTTGCATCGCCACCACGGCGTGAGTTACCCAGACTAGTTGAAGTCAAGGCATCTGAATAATGAGACTTTGCCATATTTCTTTCCCTTAAAATTCAAAGAAATTAACTACTAAAACTTAGGGTATCGATCAATTTCCCACTTCTTAATAAAGTTGTTTTTCAAGCTATTAGACAGCATCTCCCCCACCTCCTTCTCTTTTGAGTAAGGTAGTTTTTTGGGTTTAAGATTCGTTGGTCCGAATTTATTTCGCCCGATGGAGCCAAGATATTTTCCATCTTCATAATAAATATCTTGCCATTCGCAATCAGTACAAGTTCTTCCGCTACCAAAGTTTGTTGAGTCAATAACCCAATAAATATGCTTGTCATGCTCTATGCAGCTTGCATCAGTTGCAATGGAAAGGTCAGTTTTATATTTTTCATATAAAAGAAAATTAACCATCACTTCATTTGGTTTTTTTCTATTTGTGAACGACAATTTTTGCAGATAGCAAATAGAACGACCTTCGGCGGAGGTTAATGGATCACAATTTGTTTCAATTGCAAGCTCTGCATCATCGCAGTTCATGATTGTTTTTGAGATATATGGATTAGGAAACCCCAAGGCTATTTTGGCTCCGACGTGTCCTTGCTTTGCCGCACGCTCATACCAATAATTTGATTTTGCTTCATCAAAAACTTTGCTGCCCTTATTTGAATACTGGTTGGCTAATTCAAATTGAGCTTTAGAGTCTCCAAGTTCGGCGTATGAAGTTAACGCATGAATTGCATCTTCTGGTGATAATTTTCTAATTTCCGTCGAAACATCTTTAAATTCCGATGCAATGCAGGAAGTAAGGCTAGATAAAAATACCAGCAACAACTTAACAATAAGTTTTTTACGATGTCTCATTGACCCCTCCATAGATGGTGATGCAAATATATAATTTTCCATGTCAAATCAATATAATAACGGGTGCATATTATTTTCTATATGCATTAATTTAATGCCAAATCAGATTGGCAATAGGTAAATTGCAAAAATATGGTGCATTTTCTTAAATATGGTCATTTCAATCACCGCTCCCGCATACCCCGCCGAGCCCCATTCGCAATCGGCTCCAACCAGTAATCCAGCGCTGTCCGATCCCGCGTTTTGACAAAGACTTCGGCACCCATGCCTGCTGCCAACTCCATGTGCATACCCGCGGTTTTTCGTGCTCGCTCCATTTCGCCGGGCGCAATCTCAATGTGGGCCGGGTAATAGGGCTGGTTGGTAGCTTTGTCGACCAATCGGTCGGCGCCCAGATAGCTGAGCGTGCCCTCCAGCACTGGCGTGTTGCGCTGCTTGTAGGCGGTGAGGCGTACGTCGGCCAAGCTACCCGGGCGTATGTCTTCGATGTTCTCGGGTTTGATGCGTGCTTCAACCATCAGGTGCGCTTGGGCGGGCGCGATGTCGAGAATAGGTTCACGCGGCCCAATGGGTGCTCCCACAGTATGTACTTTGAGGTCGACGACCTCACCTGCGACCGGGGCGGTGATGATTTGGCGATGCACAACATCCATGAGCGGCAGGATTTGCGCCTGTAGCTTGAACACCTGCGCATCGACATCTTTCAGCTCAGTTTCTGCCTGCTTCACGTAATCGCTCTTGAACGCTGCAGCCCGCAGTTCCAATTCGGTCTTCTTTTCCTGCGCCTTGGCGAGTTCGGTTTGTTGTGCTTGCGAGCGCGCCAGATAGTCGGCCTGATTGCGTCGAAGCTCCAAGAGGCGGACGTCCGAGATAAAGCCCTGTGCCTTTAAGTTCTCGTTGGTTTTGTACTCCGTCCTGGCGATGTCATGCGCGTCCTGGGTGGTGCTGACGCTAGATGTCAGTGCGCCAATTTCCTGCCGGGTGTCTTCTATTTCATGGCGTACCAAACCAATCTGTTCATCGAGCGCGTGGCGGCGTGCGACAAACAGGGCCGATTCGCGCTGCAGTAGTTCGGCCACCCGCCGTTCACTGCGCCGTCCGGTGAGCTGTGCAGGGTAGTTGACAGTACTGGACAGCAGTCGCTCTGCCCCAAGTCTTGCCTGTTTGGCCAAGGCACTGTCGAGTTCGATCTGTCCGGCTGCTAACTCGGCACCAACGCGCACCGCATCGAGCGTGACCAGTGCCTGGCCCGCTTGCACCTGGTCGCCATCCTTGACGTGGATAGTCTGAACGATGCCGCCTTCTTGGTGTTGGACGGTCTTGCGCTGACCGTCGACCACCACGACACCGTCGGCTACGACGGCACCAGACAAGGGCGCCGATGCAGCCCAGCAGGCCAAAACTAAGGCACCTGCGCCGACGATTAGCAGGCCTCGCTGCACCAATGCAATGGGAAATGCGGGAATGTCGTGGGATGCTGCGGACGGAAATATGCTGCCGTCGGCGCCCAGAGCAGTTGCTACTTTGGGCATCATGCAGCCACCGTACCGGTTAAGCGTAACGGTGTGACGCCCTGAGGGGCTGGTCGACGCTCATGCAGCCAGCGCTCCACTTTTTCTCGGGGGCCGAACTGGTCGATTTGGCCATCTCGAAGAACCAGTATCTTGTCTGCCAGGCTCAAAAGGCCATGTCGGTGCGTAATGATGATGGTGGTTACACGCTCGGCCTTGAGGGTCTGCAAGGTCTCTCGCAGCGCTTGTTCCCCCGCATCGTCCAGACTGGCATTCGGCTCATCCAGTACGACCAATGCGGGCTTTCCATATAGCGCGCGGGCCAGAGCCACACGTTGGCGCTGCCCGCCTGATAGCAGTACCCCTGAATCCCCGATTTCGGTATCGTAGCCCTGGGGCAGACGCAGCACCATGTCGTGCACGCCGGCACGTTGCGCAGCTTGGATGACTGCCGCAGCGACTGCTTCCGCGCTCTCGTCTGACACTGCGTGGCTGGCTTGGCGGTGCGACCTGGAAATATTCTCTGCCACAGTACCCGAAAACAGTTCGACGTCTTGCGGCACATAGCCTAGGTGTCGGCCCAACTGGGCATGTGGCCATTGGCTAACATCGGCATTGTCCAGCCGTACCGCGCCCGTTTGCGGTTTCCACAAACCCATCAACAACCTTGCCAAGGTGGACTTGCCAGAAGCACTGTGGCCCAGCACTGCCAGCAGTTCACCGGAATTCAATTCAAATGACAAGTCCTTGATGATGGCTGGCTTGTTCGGAGCAGAACGGTAGACCACACGCTCCACGGACAAACGGCCTTGCGGAGCTGGCAACGGCGTGCGCGCAGGACGCTGTGACGGTTCTCCCAGTTGTTTGAGCCGCGGGTAAGCCAGGCGTACTTCCACCAGTTGTTTCCAGGAGCCAACAAGAATCTCCACCGGTGCCAAGGCTTTGCCGAGAAGTATGGTGCCAGCCAGCATGACGCCAGGCGTGGCCAATTGGTCGATGACAAGCCATGCACCCACGCCCATCATGGCAATTTGCAGCAACTGCCGTACGAACTTGGTGAGGCTTTTGAAGGCCAGGTTCGTGCTGTATGCGCTGGACTCGGCATCAGCTGCCATGGATTTCATGCGATCCCAGGCGGAGACCATGCGCTCCGACATACCTAGACCCACAATGACTTCCGCATTGCGCAGGAACTGGGTTTGGGCCTGTTCAACGCGGCGCTGAGCGATTTTGTATTCCTGCACGCGGGGTTGGCTTTGTCGTTCATTGAGCCAGGCGATGCTCAGAAGTGCCACGGCGCCGACAAGAGCCGTGAGTCCAAGCCAAGGGTGAAAGAGGAAGATGATGACCAGGTAAACCAGGAACCAAGGCAAGTCGAACAATGCTTGGATCACCGGGCCGTTAAGAAACTGGCGGACGGTAGCGATGTCGCGCAGGGCATCTAGATGGGTTTGTTGGTGCTGGCGAGCACGCTCCTCAATCAACGCTGCAAGTGCGCCGCTGGTAAGCCATTGGTCCAGCTGCGCACCTGCCGCTGCCCACAACTTGCCGCGGACATGGTCAAGGCCGAACAGAAGGAGTAGTGCAAAGATCGAAACTGCCGCCAGCATGAACAGGGTTTCGATACTGCGGCTGGTTAAGACGCGGTCCAGTACCTGTAGCGAGAACAGCGTAGGGATCAGCACAACCAAGTTGCTGATGACACCAAACATTGCAGCGTAGCCTAAATAAGGCCGCAGAAATCGAGGCATGTTTCCCATTGCGTAAACCAAGGCAAATTACAAAAACCTAGAGATCACAACAAAATTCACACTTCCTTTTGCCGGCTTATTTGACCGCTACTCTGAGAGAAGCGAGGCCAAGCCAGAATGCAGGTGGATGTTGGCCAGCGATTGAAATTGAATAATTGCATTCCGCTGCCTAGGCCAACATTCCGGAAATGAAAATTTATTTATGGCTACATTGTTGCGCGCAATAGTTACCTATGGATACATAATATAACAATTGCTTACTCATATTTGAGGACATGCTGAGAGGCGGTGATGTTGATGCCCCACAGGTCACGCATGTTGGAGGTAAGGTTGTTCCAACGTCGTTGGGTTGGTTTGAAGAGGTCAGATTTGTGGCTGCTTGTGTGCGTGGACGTTTACAGCGAGCGACTAGCGCAAAGGCGCCGAGAGTCATCAGCCCATATCGGGTCTAGACAGATGAGGGAGATAGGCCGGGCCTGGATAATCCGGCTTTTTTATTTCAGATCAGACTAGCCTGTCCGATGCAGAGCCTTGCCGCTTATTAACGATGGGAGTCAATTGCGTTGGGCTGCGGTGGGAATGTTCAGCACGCCACGGATTTGTATCCGTGCCGATTGTCATGTGCGGCTCTCCTGCTGTTGGCAGGGCGGTTAGGTGCGTTGCAGCACCTCAACCACAAACCCTGGATCAAAGTCCGGAACTTCGAAGCTTCCATCGCGCATCCGGTATCCCCGCGGATTACACACCACCCGGCAGTTGCCAACCTGGTAGTCAAACCGGGAATGGGTATGCCCATGGATCCAAAGTTGGGGCACTTCAAAAAACGCATCCGGCAACGCATTTACAAAACCGGTGGTGACCCAGTCGTCCGCGTATCGTGGCGCGATCGACAGGGGATGCGGTGCATGGTGCGTGACCACCACGGTCGGCCCGTCGAATTCGATCACCAACTGCTCCTGCAGCCAGCGTCGGTCCAGGAGGTGTTCTTGCAGCAAATCCAAAGGCGTCACCAGTCGCATACCTTTGGCATCCTGAACCGAGACGCAGAAATGGTCGGCAATGGTCTTGGCACAAGCCATCATGCCTTGCTGGGCATCACTGCGCAGCTGCCCGTCGTAGTCCCGGATCGGCACCTGGTAGTCCGTCCACAGCATGCAGCCCAGGAAACGCACGCCATGGATCACCACTGAGGTGCGGTCCAGCAAGTGGATACCGGTCCGTTCAGCAGCCTCCGCCATGCGCACGCGCTCCTGCTGCAGCGTCTGGTCATAGAACTCGTGGTTGCCACCAAGTTGCAGGACTGGCCGCCCCAGATTGACGCTAGGGCGGGCCGCCCAGATAGACGCCTTGTGGCCTGGGGACAGGATGTCGCCGGCGAGCACCAGAACATCGCTGTCTACATCCGGCATGGAAAACGTGGCGTGATCCAGGTGCAGGTCTGACAATATGTGGAGGCGCATGGTGGCTGGACTATGCAGTGAGAACAATGAAAATAGGAGCGTACACGTTAATGGCTGATGCAGCAGTGCACCCCACTGGTGCTGGAGATGTTCTATGACCCGCGACGAATTGATTGCAGCCGTGCCGGTGCACGAACATGAAGGACGCCCCTTCTATGTAGACCTGAAAGACATCCCGCAGCCCTGGCGAGATCAGTTCTCGGACGCTTTGTACGGTGCCCAGTGCCCAGTCGTGCCGGACGTCAAGAGCGCGGCCTATGCATGGGACTGGCAGAGCTGGGTCCGTGGCAGTGGGCACGGTGGCCGCAACGTCCCAACTGGCTTGGAGGGCCAGCAGACGTAAACCCCGTCTCCTGGCATGGTGACACACCGCCTGGCCAACTTCCCTGTGCTTGCAACACTGGCCCGTGAATGGACGGAGGCTACATGCCTGCATGTCTCCATGAACCCGGTCGCTTGGTACCCGTCGGTTTGTAGCCAATCAACGAGCTCCCAAAAATACATGTTGTTGCGCTGAGATTTCAACGTGTTTATTCTCGCTACTTGGCTCCACCATCCATTTGGATTTCCATGCCCAGCCTCCCTCGTTCTGCCGCCGGCTCTGCAGCTGCCGTTACTGCGCCCCCCTCCAACTTCTGGAGGACTGCCCGTGGACGCAGTGGCCGCCCCAGCGCGATTGCGTCGCGCCGTATATTCGCCGATCTCGTCGGTCAGGTGCTGAACGCGCCAGCCGCTGACCTGTTCGAAGCGCTTGAGGAAGGTGTTCCAACCTATGTGGTCAACCTGATTGCCTCAGCAACCCAGCAGCCTGCATCGTTGGTCATGGACATGATCGGCATCTCACCCAGGGCGTTCCGGCGCAGGGAACAGGCGAACGAGCCACTACCCGAGGTGGCGAGCCATAGGGTGATGGGCTTTCTGCGCCTGGCAGCAAGCTTCCGGCAGGTGCTCGACGAAAGCGGCGATCCGGAAGCCCTACCAAGCTTCGACCTGGGAGGGTGGCTCGGAAATTGGATGCAGCAAACGCAGCCGCAACTTGGCGGCAGGACGCCGGCCCAGATGTTGCGCAATCCCGAAGGACTGCGCCTCCTTGAGCAGAGCATCCAACGTAAGCAGGCGGGCGTATACGTATGACGGTGACTAAATAGGGCGGGTATTGAAAGTTAACGCTGCGTCCCAACGCCATGGTGCTGGCATGGAGCAGCGTTTCATCTGGGCCAACAATAGCTAGTTTGCGGGCCATGGTTTATGAAAGCGGATGCATGGCACCAAATCCCACCCTCAAAGCACGCGCATCTGCCAGGGCATGGTGCCGTGCTGTGCCGTCTTTGCGGAAGGATGCGGTCCACGACTTTCGCATCGCTACTTCCACGTCCGGGTCTCCCAGTAGATAGCCAAGGTGGGTTGGCTGAAGCATAGGTTCCAACGGGCGCCACTTCCCAGCCAACTTCAGTACGTACTCTAGCAAGTCCATGTCAGCGTGGTAGTCGTAACAGACCAAGATCGGCGTGCTTCCCACTTGAAGCAACCAATCCCCGACGCGGTGCCCGATATCGATGAGTGAAGCCTCCTGGTACGGCACTAGGCCAAACTGCGGCACCACCGTGTCGAGCACAAAGGGGGATGCGCGCCGCCAGTGTGACGCATCTCCTAGTTCGGCATACAGTTCACGACCATCGTCGGTGATAAGTCCAATGGCCAGCAGTTGCGGACTTGCCAGATCGGTGAATTCGCAGTCTATAAATACGTGTAGCGACATCAGATAATTAGCCAGTATCTGGCGGTCGGCACATCAAGACGCAGGAGCTCTGACATACGCTGGCGCGGTCGCTACCTCACCAACCGCTCAAGCAGTGCCTGGTAACGTGCAATGTGTACCGGCGGCGGCGCGCTAAGGGCCCGCTTGCCCGCCTCCAGGCTGGAAGGCCAGCCAATCGCCTCCCCGTGGTCCACAGGCCAAACCACATCCAGGTGAGCGGCATCTTTCGTGCGACTGGCTGATGCCAAGCTCACCACGCCATCGTTACGCGTCGCTCCGAAACCTCCATAGTCAGCGGTGACGGAAAAGAGCGGAGACCGGTGCGGCGGACCACCATCACAGCCCACACATTGATAGTCGACACCGCCTACATCAGGGTCCTGGGGTACGTTATATGTCGTCAGGTCCTGAACGGCACCGAACTCGTCCCCGAAGAACCGAGTGAGAACCCTTGCAGGATTTAGAACTCCAAACAGGCCGGGCTTCAGCACCTCATTTGCGACAGGACTGCCTGCATGCGGCGTCGCAACCGTGATAAGCCGCGCCACCTTCGCGGCGATGTCCGGGCGACTCACCAGCATACGGCGGCAATCTAGACCTCCCATGCTGTGGGCAAGTAGGTAGATCGGTTGATTGTCAGAACGCAAAAAGCCGGCAATCTGTTCTATCAGACTGGCCGATCTTAGATCGACCGACCCCAGAGCAGCGAGGTTGGGGCAGAAGACCTCGTGTCCCGCGCGCTCGTATAGCGGCTTAATACCGTTGAAGTAGAACTTCGGCTGGAGAGGAAAGAGGTCGCCAAACCCCAGGATTCCGTGCACCAAAACGATTCGAGCCATCGCTGCCTCCGTTGCTCTATGTGGTCAGGCTGGTGCGGTCCGCAGGCCTACCATCGAAAAAGTATAGGCCAGAGGGACTCCCTGCATATCGACATTTTTGAGGATGCGGTATCTTCGACGCACTTCAGATTCAGGCGTTAGGTCGGCCGCCGCGCAAGGGTTCATGGTCCGACGGATCTCTGGGGCAATTGAGATACAGGGTTCGGGCGGCAGACTGCACCGTATCCGCACCTGCCATCCAGCTTGCTGCCAATGATTGTGAGTAATGCTTCCAAACCGAAGCAGCGACTTCCATCGTGACGTCTTGCCCAAGCCCATGCAATGCGAGCTGAACATTGCGTGCGTCTGATATCTCGTCTTCATCTAGTTGCAGCGCCCCATGGGCGGCGCTGCTCTGTTGGATCCAGCGGGCTAGATCTGACGCAAATTTCTTCGCATCTTCCTCCATCAGTCTGTCGAAATCAGGACTTCCCAGTTCACGACCGACTGGCACCATGGAATCCCATGCCACGTCCTCGTCCTCGTCCGAGGGCATGTATTGCGCGCCCGATACGGAAGTTGTTGAAATCCGGTCCCCTGGGCCGATCCAGAACTCGTGGGACCCGCAATGCTCGGTAAATACCGCGACGCGATACATGGTTCCCTCAGCGGGAGTTGCACCCACGTAAAACGCCCGCTGAAACCTCAGATCAGAGCCATCCTTGAATTGGACATGGACACCGTCATCGGAAAAATCTGCCGCCAGCAGGTTGTATTCAAGAATCTCTTCAGCAGAGCGGCCCAGCCGCATTGAAAGTGCAGTCTGCCAGTTCTCCAACATACCGAACCACGGCATGACGGCTCGTCGCTTGAGATGGTTCAGCTCTTCCTGGGCTGCAGTTCGGATATCGTCGTTGGATGGTGACGGCGAGTCGCCCTCACCCAAGATGCCCTCCAAGCGTGCTCCACGCACGTCCATGGTGGCGATGGCGTAGTCAAGCCAAGATTGGAAATTGGTCGGCGGGGCCGGTGTACGCATATCAGACCTCCATCTTCTTTGCAGACCTCAAGGCCATCCATTAGAAATCAGAACGGGTGAACCTTGTGAATCGGAACAACGGACAAACCCGGCACTGGAATCAGCAGCTTTTGGGGGGACAGCGTGGCTGGCTTTATGGGCCGCATACGCACGCTATTTGCCGCGCCCCATCTCGGCAGCCGCCGCCGCATCCGACCTGGCCTTCTCTGCGAGCGGCAGGCTGCTGTACCCCTGCCCGTCAAAGAAGAACTCCTCCTTACTGGAGAACGTACTCTTGACCGTCTTCTTCTCGATCGGTTGGTAGCGGATAGTCCAGGCCTTGGCACTGTTCTCCAGCTCGGCCGCGTACTGCTTGGCCCGTTCTGCGGCTTCCGGCGTCCCCGCATCCTCAATCTGCCGCTGCAGCACCATGGCCGTGCCGGCGGTGGTACTGCTGCCGTAGCCATAGCCGCCACCCCAGGTACCGGCTCCGATACCTTGTTGGTTCATCAGTCCGGTACCGAAGTAGGCGCCTTGGTCCAAAGGAATGGTGGCCACCACCTGCCAGCCCTCGGCATTGATTTCCATGAGGGCCTCCGACATGCGCTGGAATAACGCGGCATTATTGAGTGCGGTGTCACCCCACACAGCTTGGCCATTCTTGCCGATCTGGTTATCCCAGATACCCCATTTCAAGATCTTGATCTTGGTTTCAAACCCTTGCGCCATGTCTGTTCCTAGCTTTCGATCCGTCCGCTGAGTTCCACCGACGCCTCTGCGGCCTCACCCCGCCAAAGGCACATCCATGCCAGCATGTACCGGGTCCAGACCAGACTGGCCACCAGCATGACCAAACCCCAGGCCGGTTCTCCATAACCGAAAGGCGCCAGGTAAAGGCTCAGACCGCACCACACCGTGGATCCAGCAGCCAGCACCAGCAGTCGCAAGAACTGGCGGCGTTCCAGCAGATGGCATGCCGTCTGGAAGGCGAGGACGGCACCGATCAGCCAGTTCAACACTGGCACCAGCAGCACCAGATAAAGACCCCAAAACCGGGTCTGGTCAGCGCGTTGCATCTTGTCCATGGATACCTCCCCGTGCCGGTTAACGGAAAACAGCTTCCGTTGTGTGACTTAGCTATCTATAGACACGTGTCAAAAGTATACCGTCTTGCAATAGTCGTGGCTGATGCGACCCAGCAAGAACCAGACGCTCATGCAGGCCTTGGCCACTGAGATCAAAGCCCGGCGCCTGGCTCTGCAGATGAGCCAGGAAGACTTGGCTGGGCGCTGTGATTTGGATAGGCCGTATATCTCGCTCATCGAGGTAGCCCGCAAGCAACCGACTATCAGTGTGTTGCTCCGACTCGCGGAAGGGCTGGACTACAGCTTGCCAGAGTTCATGAAGCGGGTGATGAAGCGCTATGAGGTGGAGAGTCAGGTAAAGGAGCAGGGGTAAAACATTCCTGGATGCGGGAACGTCTGGAAGCCGCCCTTCATGTGAACGCCGAAGGTACTGCCTGATTCTTGCCGGTCCTGGTTCAGGCCTCCCCCGTCAGCTGATCCACCATCAACTTGACCGCCGTCATTTGTACGCTACACCTCACACTGCCATGGGCCAAGAAGCCAGCCAACCTGCGGAAATCGCTCCTTCGGGTCATCTGAAAGATCCGCTTTCGCGTGAACAGCTCTACGAACTGGTTTGGAAGGAACCGATGTTGCGTGTTGGTGAGCGTTTTGGCGTCTCCTCCAGTTATATGGCCAGGGTGTGTACGGAACTTCGCATCCCGCGACCTCCACGTGGATACTGGGCACAACTGGAGTTTGGCAAAGCACCGGCCCGACCTGCGCTGCCGCCTTCGCGCGCTGGTGACCTCACCGAATGGAGACCAGGTAACTTCATAGGCGCGACGGAGCGAGTCGCGAAAAAACAAGTACGAGCTGCGGAATCAGCGGACTCTCAGCCCGCAGGAAAAAACACCCCCGTCAGAATAGCCCGAATAACCCGTGCGTTTGAATCCGAAAGGATTCACCCCTTGTTGGTAGGCATCAAGCCGTGGTTCCAGAAAACCCGGGATAGCGAGTCAGGGATACTGCGACCATACAAACGGCTCATGCCAGACATTCTGTCGTCCAAGGACGGCCTGGATAATGCCGTCACTGTCGCCGACCGACTGTACCGAGCACTCACAAAGCAGGGGCATCGCGTGACTATCGCGCCGACGGGGGACCAAATGCAGCGCGCCGAAATAGATCTCCGCGAACTTCCCCGAAAGAACCATTACCAACAGACCACCTGGAGTCCTGAGCGGCCTACAGTCGTGTATATCGCCGAGGTGCCCATCGGCCTAACGCTGTTTGAGATGACAGAACAGGTGGAGATGCTCTACGTCGGGGACAGCAAATACATACCCGTCCGAAATCTCACTTCGGACCAACGGCGCAAGCTCTCCGATCCACGGTACTGGAAAACCACAAAGGACGTGGCCTCCGGCCGCTTCTGCTTGCAGGCATATTGCCCTTCCTGGCGAGTGACTTGGACAAAGCGATGGCCTGAAGCCAAGCTTGGCCAGTTGTCATCGCTGGTACCCACCATCGTGTCCGAGTTGGAGTCAGTGGGGCCTGAACTGGCCGTAAAGCTCGAAGCGGCCCGGATCCAAGCCGAAGAAGAACAGCGTCGTTGGGAAGAGGAAAAGCGCCGTCGTAAGGAAGCTGAAGACCAGGCGCTTCGAGTGAAGCAGCACCAACAGTCACGTCAAGAGTTGCTTACTGCCATCTCGGCGTGGGATGAGGCGCAGAGAATTGAAGCCTACTTTGCAGAAGTGGAGCGCGCTGCGCGGCAACTGACCGATGAGGAGCAGCACAAGCTGCTTGACCGCCTATCGCATGCCAGGGAGCTGGTGGGTCCTTTGAACCCACTAGAGCTACTACTTCGGTGGAAGGCGCCGTCAGAACGGTAGTGGCATATATTGATGTGTCGGACGCTTCCTTGCGCGACGCAATTCAGTTTTGCGCCTATAGCCCACCCCTGTGGCCACCGCACGCCGACATGTGGCCCCACACGGTTATCCTCTTCAACGATAGGTATGCCTCATTGGCCTCACGCCTCAAATTTACCCAACCTGCAAGTTTGTGGTGTGGCAAAACTTTCGCTATTTGAGAGTGTTCAGGGTGCCTAAGGCCAGCAGGCCCAAACTTGCTTGCTCTCCCGGTTCTGGCTTTCACTGTTTTTAAGAAAGTTGGCTATTTTTCAATGCAAATTGGAATTTCTCCAATTCACATTGAAATTCCATAAGAATCAAATGACTTAGAAATTTCAAAGCAAAGGGAATGCGGGTCAGGTTTGCGTGGAAATTAACACCCTCAAATCTTTGAGAGGATTGTGCCGACATTAATAAAGCGTGGTGAGCATTCCTGGGCAGGGACACATACCTGTAGCCGTCATGAATTCGGTAGCTCGGTACCCACGTCGGAGGGCGCGGTGTAAAAACACGTCCTAGGGTACGTATTTCGATTTAAAAATTTCAACTTAGAGCGGCTAACAAAAGCCTGTCATCGTCAAACGTACGACACGCGATTCGCGACAAGAGGCTTTTGCTATCCA
>NZ_JBWKNO010000031.1:0-20383 GCF_059415605.1 Rhodoferax sp. GW821-FHT10B06
CTATCGCTGGCCGTCGTACCGATGATGCCCAGCGCCTTGTGCTTGGCCAGATCGTAGGCCTGCAGACCCGCGCCGCGCCGACCGATGAACAGATGGCCGCGCGCGGCATCCAGTGACACATAGTCCCAGGCCGAGCCCTTGCCAGGAATCGCCGTAGCGTTATCCAGATGCCAGCCATCAAACGCAGCAGCGGGCAGGGGCAGGGAAACAACGGCTGCGACAGCGGCCGCCACGGAAAGCAATTTGCACACGGACATAGGAACTCCTAAAGATTGGAGCCCGCATCCTAGGAGAAACCCGAGCATCCGTTCTGGGTAGAAATGCCTACGTAAATTCCACATCGCACCCCGTTGCCTAACCTTTGCTCAGGGGCCTTGCAAGAGCTTTTGGCTGGGCTGCGACAGAAGTTTCAATAGATAACTTATTTGTAATCTATCCATCACTGCTTTGTTAGCGTGCGCTCCATAAAATTTGGTTGAAGTACCAGGAACTCAGCGCATCCATGCTTCGTATCAATCGCGTGCCCAGGAGCATCCGCTCCGCCTTTATATTTCTCCTGGCGTGGCGGGCAATGGGCGCTGGCGCCATAGATCTATTGGACTCCTGGCGCGCTGCACGCACATACGACGCAACATTTTCCGCCGCCGAGGCTGAATGGCACGCAGCGCAAGAAAAAATCCCCCAGGCAGACGCGATTTTTGCATCCCATGTAGACCTTGTAGCCAGCGCAAACGATGCCAGAAAGGACTACCAGTCTGGCAATCAGCTCATACAGGCCAGTACTCAGAAACAAGGGCAGCAGGCCGTCGCCAGTATCGTTTGGTCAAAGCCGATCTACGACGTCACGAGTGCTGTCAAACGCGACCGTTTGTACCGCGAAGCGGAGCAGGCGCGCGTGCAATACATCCAGGCACAACAGAACCTCATATTGGGCGTCGCAAAGGCCTACTTTGACGTACTGCTAGCTCGGGACAATGTTCGCTTGGCGGGTGCACAAAGGCAGGCGGTCGGTGAACAGCTGGGGCTTGCCAAGCAGTCGTACGAACTGGGCTTGACCAGTGTGACCGATGCCGATGACGCGCAAGCGCGCTACGACGGCATCGTGGCGGCGGAAGTCGCGGGCAAGACGGATCTGGCCAACAAGTCTGGTGTTTTTCGACAGCTGACCGCATTGGAGCCCACGCAACTGGGTGAGGTGTCCCCACTGCTGGCGGACCGAGCCGGCGATGCTGAGCACCTCGCGGCACTGGCAGGCCAGGCAAAAGATGCCAATCTGAACGTCCAGCTGCTCATGCTCGGTGTGGATATTGCGCACCGCACGGTGGACCAGTACCGGCTGGCATCGTCACCGGTGGCCACGTTATTCGCCAACTACGGCAACCAATTGGATACAGGCAGTATTGCCAGTTCCGCGGGGCGTGACATCACACGCAGCGCATCCATCGGTGTCCAACTGTCGATCCCATTGTGGGACGGAGGAAGTCGCAATTCATTGCTACGCCAGGCGATAGCGCAGGAGGACCAGCAAGCGGCCTTGCTAGAAGCTACGCGACGCGACGCGGAGCGCCTGGCTATGAACTACTTCAACAATATCCGCGACGGTGTGCTGCGCATTGCTTCTCTTGATCGGGCCAGAGCATCAGGTGAAAACTCCGTGAATTCCAACCGGATTGGGCGTGAAGCGGGCGTGCGCACCACGATCGACGTACTCAACGCCGAGCAGACTTACTACCAAACGCTCTACAGCCTGTCTGCTGCGCGCTATGACCTCATGTTCAACCGCTTGCAGTTGGCTGCCACGGTGGGCGCACTGAACGAGGTAGTGCTTGGTGAAGTCAATTCCAGCATCACCAACCCCTGAGACTATTCTTATGTTTGTGTTCATTAAAAAGCGACCTGCTGTGCTGTTGGCATGGTTGGTAGGGGTACTTGTCTTGGGTGTGGGCGTCATTGCTTTTTACCGGAATACAGCTCCTGTCAAGAAGTCCGCACCTGCTGCAATCCCCTTGGTCAGCGTGGCAGTAGCCCAGGTACGGGATCTGCCTCTCAAACTCGGAGCACAAGGACATCTGGTTGCGTTGACCCAGGTGGACGTGCGGCCTCAAGCGAACGGCATCATCCGCTCCATCCATTTCAAGGAAGGGGATGAGGTGAAGGCCGGCCAATTGATGTTCACCATTGACGCTACCGACGTGGCGGCACAGTTGGCGCGGGCACAGGCCAATGCGGCACAGACCAAGGCGCAGCTGGACGAGGCTCAGCGAGATTTGTCCCGCACACAGCAGTTGGCGAAATCGCGCTTCTATTCGGCCAGCGCTGTCGATACCAGTTTGAGCAAGGTCGAGTCGCTGCAGGCACAGCACCGCGCCGCACAGGCCGACATTGAGAATACAAGAGTCCTGGTGGACCATACCCGGATCGCCGCACCCATGAGCGGCCTGACTGGACCGCTGTTGGCCCACGTGGGCAGTTTGGCCCAGCCTGGAGCGGCAACGGCGCTGGTCAACGTGGTCCAGGTGGACCCCATCGGCGTGGAGTTCAATCTACCGGAAATTCATCTCTCGGAGGTGCTCGCCGCAAGGGCGAATAACAACATACAAATTGCTCTGGAGGCACCAGGTGGGAAAACCGTCGAGGGTAAGCTGATATTCATAAACAATACAGTGAACACAGACACTGGGACTATTGGCCTGAAGGCGTCATTTCCCAACGCGGCAAAAGCGCTATGGCCAGGGGCCTACGCAAAGATACAGCTGGTCGCGGGCGTCAACCGCGGCGCAGTCACCTTGCCACCACAAAGCGTGCTGGATGGCCCCAAGGGGAAATTCGTCTTTGTGGTGGATGGGCAGAACAAGGTCGCGTCTGTGGCTGTCAACTTGCTGCGCATGCAAGACCAGCTCGCCATTGTGGAGGGCCTTCAAGGCGGAGAGCATGTCGTTTCCGAAGGGCAACTTACCTTGAAAACCGGCATGCAAGTCCGCGTGGCCAAGGTGCCTGAACCGGGGAGTGCGGTCACTTCGGCGAGCGGGAGCGCGCCATGAGTATTTCTCAGGTATGTCTGCAACGTCCGATTGCGACCATGCTGTTCTGGATCAGCGCGGTGGTTGCCGGTTTTGTATGTTGGATGAACCTGCCGATTTCCGCCTTGCCCAAATACGATACGCCAACCATCCAGGTCAGCGCGAACTTGCCCGGGGCCAGTCCCGACAATATGGCGACTTCGGTGGCCACGCCGCTAGAAAAGCAGTTTTCTGCCATTCCAGGTCTGATCACGACCAGTTCTTCCAGTATCCAGGGTGAAACCAAGGTAACGCTGGAGTTCGATGCGAGTCGGGACATTGATTCGGCCGCCGCGGACGTGCAGGCAGCCTTATTCCGTGCGACACGCTCGCTGCCTAGCGAGCTGCCTGCGCCGCCGTCTTACAGCAAGGTCAATCCTGCGGACGCGCCGATTTTGCTGGTCGCGCTGAGTTCTCCCATGCTGTCGTTCGCAGACCTCAATGCCTACAGTGACAATCTGGTGGTGCCCGCTCTTGCCAGCATTTCAGGCGTGGCACAAGTGCAGGTGACGGGACAGAAGCGCTATGCGGTGCGTATCCAGGCCGACCCCGCAAAGCTGGTAGCTGTGGATCTCACGCTGGACGAAGTGGCTGCCGCGCTCAAGAGTGCGAACTCGAATACGCCGATTGGTCAGCTCGACAACCGGCGGCAAATGTTGACGGTGCAGATGAATGGCAATCTGATGAAGGCGTCGGACTTTTCCCGCGTCACCGTTGCGACTCGGCAGGGACGATCGATCCGTTTGTCCGATGTGGCAACGGTGCTGGATAGCATAGAGAATGTGCAGAACACAAGTGCCATCAATGGGCATCCTTCGATACTGTTGAATGTGCGTCGCCAACCAGACGCCAACACAGTCGCGGTGATCGATGCCATTCGAACGACTCTGCCGAGGCTGCAGGCGCAACTGCCAAGCTCAGTATCCATACAGACCTTGAGCGATCGCTCCATTTCCATCCGCAACGCGATCCACGACGTCAATCTCACCATGCTGCTGACCATAGGCTTGGTGGTGATGGTGATTTTGCTGTTTCTTCGGCGCATAGCCGCGACCTTCATTCCGTCATTGACGGTGCCCATTTCACTCTTCAGCACGTTCGGACTGATGTACGCCCTGGGCTTGAGCTTGGACAATATTTCCTTGATGGGCTTGACGATCGCGGTGGGGCTGGTGGTGGATGACGCTATCGTCGTTCTTGAAGCCATCATCGTCTACATTGAACGCGGCCTGTCTCCCGCGGAGGCTGCAGCCAAAGGTGCGCGTGAAGTGGGCTTTACGGTCATGTCGATTTCCATTTCGCTGGTGGCTGTCTTTATTCCGATCTTCTTTATGCCGGGTACCGTGGGGCGGCTGTTTCATGAGTTCGCGGTCGTTGTGTCTATATCCATCTTGGTGTCAGCTGCGGTGGCCTTGACGCTCATTCCCATGCTGGTTCCGATGCTCTTGAAAGAAGCTACCCTGCACAAGCCTGAGCCCTGGTGGAGTCAGTTCTTCGAGCGGGCGTTCGAGCGCAGTCGCGCTGCTTACGTGCGGGCACTGGATACAGCCCTGCACCACCGCAATGTGGTGCTGCTGGTGGGGGCGGTGACTTTCGCATTGACCGGGTGGTTGTACGTCACCGCACCCAAAGGCTTCTTTCCTCAAGAGGATATTGGACAAATTACGGCCAACGTGGAGACTGCGCAGGACATGTCCTATTTTGGGCGCCTTGCCGTGATTCAGCAGATCGAACAGTCCGTCATGAAAGACCCGAATGTTGCAGGTGTTGCCACCAAAGTGGATCACGACACAACCCAGCTGGTGATCGATTTGAAGGATCGCAGCCAGCGTCCCTCCATGGATGCCGTGCTACGCCAGTTGCGGCAGGAGACCAGTTATCTGCCCGGTATCCGGGTCTTTTTCAGCCCGGTTCAGAACCTTCGAGTAGGCGGGCGGTCGTCCAAGAGCACATACCAATACACCTTGCAGTCGGTCAGTCCGAACGCATTGGATGAATGGGCCGAAAAATTGGTCGAGGCTCTGCGCTCTTCGGATGTGCTGGTCGGAGTGAACAGCGATTTCCAGAAAAATGGTTTGGAAGCACAGTTGTCCGTGGACCGTGAAAAAGCTGCGCAGATGGACGTGGATTTGGCCACTGTGCGCACCACACTGTATGGAGCCTTTGGAAGTCGGCAAGTGGCCACCATCCACGCGCCGGAAGACAGCTACCAGGTCATCCTGGAGGTTCCCGATGCGAACAAACAGGACGAAAGCGATATCTTGGCTATCCAGGTGCGAAGTGCAACGGGTAAGGCGGTTCCTCTCAGTGCGTTTGCCACCGTCACTCGGGGTAAGGGTGTGGTTGCCGTAAACCATCAGGCGCAGTTGCCTGCGGTAACCTTGTCTTTTGACCTAGCGTCGGGCAAATCCTTGTCGGATGCGGCGGCGGCAATCAACGCAGCCCAGGTTCAATTGAACATGCCAGCAACGATTTTTGGCTCCTTTAGTGGCCAAGCTGCATTGTTTCAGCAGTCTCAGACTTCGCAGCTGTGGTTGATTCTGACGGCCATTGCGGTCATCTACGTCATTCTTGGCATGCTGTATGAGAGCTGGATCCACCCCGTGACGATTCTGCTAGGGATTCCTTCGGCGATGGTGGGCGCGCTGCTGGGCCTGCGCATGGCTGGCATGGAGGTGAGCTTCATCGCCATGATCGGGATTTTGCTGCTCATCGGTATCGTGAAGAAGAACGCCATCATGATGATCGACTTCGCCATCTCGGCGCGCCGCGAGCAGGGGCTGACCTCGGTCGATGCCATCAGGCTGGCCTGCAAGCAGCGTTTCCGGCCCATCATGATGACAACCATGTGCGCGTTGATGGGTGTACTTCCCATCGCGTGGGGCCTTGGGGCTGGTGCAGAATTGCGCCAACCTCTTGGCGTGGCCATCGTGGGCGGCTTATTGCTCTCCCAACTGATCACACTGTTTGTCACGCCGGTTTTGTACATATGGTTTGACCAATTTTCCTGGGGGCGGAAGCACGTGGTACCCACCGAGGCATCTTTGGAAAGCGCCACTCTGATAGCGGATGGACCAGGTTGAGCTATGCCTCGCATTTTGTTGGTTGAAGACCAGGCGACTGCCGCGCGCTACCTCTCCAAGGGGATGGGCGAGGCCGGCTTGATTGTTGACGTGGCGCTCAATGGTCCTGACGGGCTGCATTTAATGCTTACCGTTGACTACGACCTGGCCATCCTGGACATCATGCTGCCGGGTTTGGACGGTTGGAGCATTCTGGAAACTGCCCGCAAGGCTGGACGCGCAACGCCAGTTCTTTTCCTCACGGCCCGCGATGATATTGACGATCGTGTGCGGGGTTTGGAGGCAGGCGCAGACGACTATCTGGTCAAGCCGTATGCGTACCCGGAACTGTTGGCACGCGTACGGGCCATTTTGCGACGCCACACTCCATCTTCATCTCACGTATCTTCGAATGTACTGTGCGTGGGAGATCTATCTCTGGATCTTTTGAAACGCCGCGTGACTCGTGGTGCGGACAAGATCGAGTTGACCAGTAAGGAGTTTGCATTGCTTCGCCATCTCATGAGTTTTCCGGGCGAAGTTCAGTCTCGTACGGTGCTGGCATCCCGTGTGTGGGAGATGAATTTTGATTCGGACTCCAATCTGGTTGAGGTCGCTATCAAAAGGCTGCGCGTGAAGATTGACGATCCGTACCCGACCAAGATGCTGCATACGGTGCGGGGTGCGGGGTATATGCTTGATGTACCGCAGGCTTGATCCGCGTTGCTGGTCGTTGGGCATAAGGCTTACCGCCTATGTGTTCGGCGCTACCACGATCATCCTTTGCGTTGTGGGATGGGCGCTTTATCAGCTGCTCACGCACCAACTGTGGGAAAAGGATGAAGCCAATATCCGGTCCATCATGGACATCGAGTCTGCCATCGTGCGGGCGATGGATGTAGGCGAAGGCCCTGACCGTTGGCAGAAGGAATGGGCTGAGCACACGGAACGGGACAAGGATCTTTCTCTGCGATTGCTCGCACCGGATGGGCACGTGTTCAGTGTTTCGTCGAATATGGCAATTCCCGAAGCGGCCTTTCCGGCGCCGAAACCTCGCCCACCGGTGCGGCAGTTCGTCTTGCGACGCGGCTCAGAGCATGGGCGCTACATGCTCGCGGCCGGCTTGGTTGCTACCCCGTCCGGTGACATTTGGCAGCTGCAAGCAGCTTACGACGTTACCGACAGTCAAGAGCTCATAGAGACGTTCGGACGGTGGTTATTGTTCGTTGTGGGAGCAGCGATGCTGGTGGCCTGTGCGTTTGCCGCATACCTGGTCCGCCGCGGCCTGAGGCCTCTGCGGATCATGACGGAGGCTATTGGCAATATCAACGCTAGCAAGCTCGATGCGCGTATTGATAGCCAGGTGTGGCCTGCGGATCTGCGCCTGCTGGCCCAGTCTTTCGACGGCATGCTGTGTCGCTTGCAGGCGGCATTCGAGCAGCTGTCTCGATTTTCTTCGGACCTGGCGCACGAATTCCGCTCGCCTATCACCAATCTGGTGGCTGCTGCCGGCGTCATGTTGTCGCGAGAGCGCACTATTGGCGAGTACCAGGATACTTTAGCCGTGGTGGTGGAAGAAGGCGACCGGCTTTCGCGCATGGTGTCGTCCATGCTGTTCCTGGCGCGTGCGGACGAAGCCAAGCAGGTATTGAATTTCGAAAGCATCTCGCTGAAGACGCAGCTTGAACAGATCGCCGAAACTTATGAGGCAGTGGCTGATGAGCATGGTGTCACCTTGGAGGTCGCTGGTGAGGGCTGGGTGTCAGCCGATCCTATGTTGTTGCGTAATGCGCTGTCGAATCTGGTGTCTAACGCGCTACACCACACGGCCCCTGGCGGACGGATCAGCTTGACTGCTAAATCATTTGAAGACGGTGTTGAAATCGCTGTCAGTGACACGGGTTGTGGCATCGAGGCCGAACATCTGCCGCATATTTTTGAGCGGTTTTACCGTGTCGATACAGCGCGCAGTTCGGGTGATCGCACCGGCTTGGGCCTGGCCGTTGTGTCGTCGATTGCGGAGTTGCACGCAGGGAAGGTGACTGTGCAAAGCACACCGGGGGTGGGTTCCCGTTTTGCATTCTGGCTGCCGCTTCGGTTATGAAGTCACAACGCCAAGTTGGATGCATTTATCCCTGGCATTGCACTTCAATTTCAATTCTTCCTAGTTATTCCAGCAGGGATGGTTTGACAAATTTTCAAAAAAGTAGGCGTCAATATGAAATGGTTTTCCAATTTAAGAATCGCAAACAAGCTGGTCGTGGGTTTTTTGGCCATGCTCATTTTGTCGGTAATTGTGGGAGTTTTTTCCATAACCCAGCTATCGGCAGTGAGTCAAACCTCTACCGTGATCGCCTCGAACTGGCTGCCTAACATCAGCAATGCCCTCAAGATGAAGGTGACCCTGGCCCGCTACCGTCTCTCTGAGCTTCAACATATCTTGGCGCATGAAGATGACGTGCTTTTGGATGAAGCGCAAAGCCTGACGGTGCGGATGGCAGAGCTGAAGAAATACCAGGCTGCCTACGATGCAACGCACACCACCCAGGCCGACAAAGATTTGTCGCAGGAATTTAGCCAGACCTTGGCTGCCTATGCCGATGAAGACAAGCAAGTTGTCGCCTTGTCTGGTGACAATAAAAAAGAAGAGGCGCGCCTGCTGATTCGCGCCAATTCGACCTTGCTGTATCGAAAGCTCAACGCCCAAATTGACAAGATGGTGAAAACCAATGAGGAGCGTGGCGTGGATTCGGAAGCCGCCGCCATTGCTACCTATGGCGCGTCACGATCCTGGATTATTGGTTTGCTCGTCGCCAATGTGGTGATTGGCTTGCTGCTGGCGCTGTGGTTGGCGCGGACCATGTCGCGTCCTATCAGCCAAGCTGTCGAAATTGCCAGACGGGTCGCCATGGGTGACCTGAGTGGTCATATCGTATCGATGTCGAAAGATGAAATTGGGCAGTTGCTCAACGCATTGCAAGACATGCAGGCAAGCCTGGTAAAAGTGGTATCCGAAGTGCGTGAGGGTGCAGAAGGTGTCACCACCGCCAGTGCAGAAATTGCGCAAGGCAATAGCGACTTGTCCGGTCGTACCGAGCAGCAGGCCAGCGCATTGGAGCAAACCGCCGCTTCGATGGAAGAACTGTCCAGCACCGTCAAGCACAACGCCGATAACGCCCTCCAGGCGAACCAATTGGCCGCCAGCGCATCGACTGTCGCCATCCAAGGTGGCGAAGTGGTCAGCCAGGTGGTAGAGACCATGAAGGGCATCAACGACAGCTCGAAGAAGATCTCCGACATCATCAGCGTGATCGACGGCATCGCCTTCCAGACCAATATCCTGGCGTTGAACGCCGCCGTGGAGGCCGCACGTGCCGGTGAACAAGGCCGCGGTTTTGCCGTGGTCGCCAGCGAAGTGCGTAACCTGGCCCAGCGCAGCGCCACCGCCGCCAAGGAAATCAAGGTACTGATCGACAACAGCGTAAGCCAGGTAGACCAGGGCACGGCCCTGGTGGCCAAGGCCGGCAGCACCATGACCGAAGTCGTGGCCTCCATCCGACGCGTGACCGACATCATTGGCGAAGTCAGCGCCGCCAGTACCGAACAAAGCCAGGGCGTGGCACAAGTGGGCACAGCCATTACCCAGATGGACCAGGTCACGCAACAAAACGCCGCCCTGGTCGAAGAAAGTGCCGCCGCCGCCGGTAGCCTGAGTTTTCAGGCACAGCAATTGCTGCAGTCGGTGGCCGCTTTCAAGCTGGGTACCAGCAGCTAGCTAGTGTGGTCTGGTGACGTTTGACTAGGCTCTTGCCATAGCGGTCTGCACGGTGATATTGCGAGCGGCAAACGAAATCGAGGCATTGACGGAAACCGTGGCTTGAGCATCCAGCCAGCGGATTTGGCGCGTACGGCTGCGGTCTACAGCTGAAAGCCTGAATGTCATATGTTGTCTATCCGGAAAGAAAAAATGAATCTATCCAACTTTAAGATCAGCGCCAAGATCGGTATGGGCTTTGGCATCATCGTGGCCTTGGTTTTTGCGCTGGGTACGATGGCGTTGATCCAACTCGCAAACGTGGCACAAACTGCAGAGCAGCTTGCCGCCAACAACTTACCCAGTGTTGAGATGGCGGCGCAAATTCAAAGCCTGCTCAACCAAGTCCGCCACCTTGAAGCCCGCCATGTCTTGTCTAGCGACACTAACGAAATGGATGCAAGGGAGGCTGATATAGCCAGCATCCGCAAAAAGCTGGTGGATTTGGAGCCCGTGGCCATACCGCTGTTTAACTCCGAGTTCGAAACCAAGGCATGGGCTAGCTACAAAGAGCACCGTGATGCATGGTATGCGCAGTGGGACAAGCTGCGCCCCATTTCTCGCAAAGGCACTGAAGCCGCAGAGGAAACTGCCAAGATATTCAATGGCGACTCCCAAAATGCCTTCACTGCGACCCTCAAAAATATCCAAGACTTGAGTGACTACAACAAAAAAGAGGGGGACTCCTCGTGGGAAGAGGCAAAAGCCACCTACGGTAACGCCCGTCTGATGGTGCTTGCCAGTATCGCGGTCGCCGTGGTCATGGCTGTTGTCTTGGCTATTTTGATTGCACGCGCGATTGCGCGTCCGATTGGAGACGCCGTCCAGGCTGCCAACAATATTGCCCAAGGTGATATGACGATGGCATTGCATGCCCATGGGACGGATGAAACTGCTCAGTTGCTGCAAGCGCTGGAAGCGATGCGCGCCAGTTTGATGCTTGTGGTGGCCAATGTGCGCCAAGGGTCAGATAGCGTGGCGACAGCCAGCGCTGAAATCGCACAGGGTAACCACGACCTATCGGCCCGTACCGAGCAGCAGGCCAGCGCCCTGGAAGAAACCGCGGCCTCGATGGAGCAACTCAGTTCCACCGTCAAACACAACGCGGACAACGCACGGCAGGCCAATCAACTGGCGCTGAATGCCAGCACGGTGGCTGTCAAAGGTGGTGATGCTGTCGCCCAGGTGGTGCACACCATGAAAGAGATCAACGACTCTTCGCGCAAGATCTCCGACATCATCAGTGTGATCGACGGTATTGCCTTCCAGACCAATATCCTGGCGCTGAATGCGGCGGTGGAAGCGGCCCGTGCAGGCGAGCAGGGACGTGGCTTCGCGGTGGTGGCATCGGAAGTGCGCAGCTTAGCCGGCCGCTCCGCCCAAGCGGCCAAAGAAATCAAGGAACTCATAGGCGCCAGTGTGGCGCGTGTTGAGCAGGGCACGGTGCTGGTGGACCAGGCGGGTGTCACCATGGCCGAGGTGGTGGGATCTATCAAACAAGTCACGGACCTCATGGGTGAAATCAGCGCAGCCAGTTCTGAGCAGAGTACCGGTGTGTCACAGGTTGGCGAAGCGGTGGTTCAGATGGACCAGGCCACGCAGCAGAATGCGGCGCTGGTGGAGCAAATGGCGGCGGCGGCTGGCAGCTTGAAGACCCAGGCCGAGGAGTTGGTCAGCACGGTAGCCGTGTTCAAGCTGCCCGCTGGCGTCAAGAGCGGGCACAGTATCCGCGCAGGTGCACCTGCTCAAGGGGCGACGCAAACAGCATCGCCTCTCAAGCGAGCGCTACCTCGTCCCGTGCAACAGGCAGTTTCCGGCACCCGCAACTTGGCGACGAAGTCCAAGGTGGCAGCTCCATCCCATGTGCCCAAAGCTTTACCACGCACTTCCGCGGGACAAAGCGAGGGCGAGTGGAGCAGCTTCTGATGTCGGCGCAAAACCCTGAAGAAGAAGAGAGCGGACAATGAAAAGTCCGCGCTATTGGCTCTGGCGCAGACCATGAACGAAATGCGCCCTCTTCGAGGGCCGCTTCAGGCTGGGTACGGTCGTTGGCAGGCGCTTGGCGAATAGGTACTATCGGCCAAGAGCGGTCGTCCATTTTGCATCCCCACTCTAGTCAAAGACGTTCAACCTGTGTGTTTACATCATTTTGAACATTGCCTCGACAGGCAAGGTCAACGGGATGCCCCGGGTACAGGTCGCTTGGGTGTGAGCCGACCTCTGAGTTTGAGGCCATCGCGCATGTTCATCACGATGAGTGAAAAGTTCACTGCCCCCGCCAGCAGCTCCAAACCTTGCAATGCATAGAAAACGCCGTCGAAACGACCGGCATTGGCCCACGATGCCAGCACGAAAGCGCTGGGCAGCAGCACCAACAGGCCGTTAGCTGCCACCATCTTCATGCGTTGGCCCTTGACACTGACGAGGCGACCGCCACGACCCTTCGCAAGTGAAAAGCCACTACCGCCCGTGGCAGCCATCGACGGGGTCAATAGCCACATACCGCTCAACACCGCATTCTTGACGGCAGCGACACTTGCCTGATCCATGAAGAACTCCGACACGACGGTCGATAGCCAGAACGTGGTGATGCAAAGCAGCGCGACAGATCCGAAGATTGCATGGAATTTCGATTTCATGATTTGACCTCTGAAGAGGGGTTGACGGTCTGCAGCTCGCGCAGCATTGATTGGAGCGTTTGGGTGACAGTGCTGGATTGGGCAGCAGGTATCAGCGCAGCCAATTCGGCAGCTTGAGCGGTCCAGATGGCATCGGCCTTGCGGTATAGGGCCAAACCTTGTGGCGTCAAGGCGTAAAGCGGCGAACGCCGATGCGCTGGATTCGGATGAGCCTCGGCAAGCCCCTGTTCGAGCAGCAGATTGAGTTGCTTTTGCGCGCCCTGCCGCGTGACGCCCATCGCTTCGCCCACCTGAGGGGCGGTCAGTGGCGTGCCGGCCAGCGCTATGGCGCCCAGCATCTGCCAGCGCGCGCTGGTCAGACCGAGCGGCGCGACCAACTGGTCGCCCCACTGCAACAGCACGCCGTTCAGGCGAAACACGGATAGCACCAGCTGGGTGACGGCTACGGCGCCTAGGTTGGGTGCAGAAGGAACTGGATTTTTCCGATTCATGACAACTAGTTTCCATTATTGGAAACTAGTTGTCAATATGGGTGCGCAAGTTCACGAAAATTAGCCGATCACGTAACGAATGGTTCCCGCTGAGCCCAGACTGTCCGCTATGGGCCGAGGCTGTGTGAAAACACTCAAACATTTATTTACGTTGACTCAAATTATCGGCAACTGACTGACCAGGACAGCCACTCCCCGGACGTTCTGAGTTGTTGCTCTGGCTAGGGAACTCTAGCGCAGCCCCATACTCTGCAAGGTAGCGCTACACTTCCCCATAAATGTCCTTCCACCGCTCAGCCCACCGCTGCATGACCACATTCCTGGTGGTCCTGTCGCTGCTGTTTTCACAGCTGGCGTTGGCGAACTACGTCTGTCCCAGCACATCGGGTGCGGCAGCTATGGTGGAAAAAATGGCTGCGGGCGAACCCTGCGAAGGCATGGACATGGCCCAGCCTGTGCTGTGCCACCAGTTCAAGATGGATGCGCCGCAATCGGTTGAGCAGGCAAAGGTGGCAACTCCCACGCTGCTCGCCATCATCCAGGTACTGGTTGTACCCGCGGTACTTGATGCTGCTAGCACCGAAGCCCTGACGGTTGAGGCAACCGCCGAAGCTCGACCGCCTCCCGACCCTATCTTCCTTTCTACCCTCCGACTTCGCGTCTGATATCTCCGTGAACTAACAGGCGCTGGCGCAGATTTTCTGCTCGCCAGCAGACATCCTCGTTCGTTTTCGGAGCTCCTATGCCTCTGTTTTTTGGGCGTGCTGCCATTTGGGCCGCCGCATTTTTGCCGTGCTTTGTTGCAGCGGCACCTCTTTCCCTTAGCGATGCCATCGACTTGGCGGTCCAACGTTCAGAAGCGTCTCGTTCGGCCCGGGCCGGTGTGGACAGCGCCAAGCACATGGCATTGTCGGCAGGCCAGCTTCCTGACCCGAGCTTGCGCGTCGGTATCGAGAACCTCCCGGTAACGGGGCCTGACCGGCTCCATACTGCCAGTGACTCCATGACGATGAAGCGTATTGGTATCAGCCAGGAATGGCTGTCTGCCGGGAAGCGCGCCACCCGCCAGGCGGCTGCCGAAGCCGTCGTCGTTCGCGAAACCATTCAAGTACAAACCGCTCAGGCGGACACCCGCCTGCAAACCGCACTGGCCTATGTGGACGCGTTCTTTGCCAGCGAGTCGCTGAAGCTCAGCACCCTGATGGAACACCACGCCCATGAGGAATTGGCGGCGTCCCGTGCCCGGCTGTCCTCGTCTACAGGTAACAGCCAGGACGTTTTATTGCTAACCGCCGCCAGCGGCATGGCTGCAGACGATACGGCAGAGGTTTTGCAGCAACAAACCAGCGCCAGGCTCGCCTTGCAGCGCTGGACTGGTATGGCAAACGAAGAGCTACAGGTTATTGGCAAACTGCCATGGCCGACCGAAGCGGACTACGTGGCAGCAGCCCCGACAGTCGTGGCGCTACGCCGGGATGTGGAAGTCGCACGTCAATCTGCTGCCGTCGCAGCAAGTAACCGCCAGGCGAACTGGACCTGGGAAGTGGCTTACGGTCAGCGCACAGGCTACTCGGACATGGTATCGGTAGGCGTCACCATTCCTTTGCAGATTGCCCCATCGCAACGCCAGGACCGAGAAACCGCCGCCAAGTGGGCCATGGTCGAAAAAACCGAAGCTGAGTTGTCGGAAGCCATCCGCAATACCACCACCGAGTACCGACGCCTGGCCAGCGATGCCGGGCGTCTGCAAACGCGCATCGAGCGCTACCGCACCGCAGTGGCTATCCCTGCCACCCAGCGCACAGCCGCAGCGACCGCAGCTTACGGCTCCAACCAGGACAACCTCGCCACCTTGTTTGAAGCCCGGCACGCCGAAGTGGATGTGCAACGCAAGCTGCTGGCGTTGCAGCGGGATTGGACCAGAACCCAGGTCCAGTTGGCCTACAAACCGCTAAGCCAGGGAGACGCACCATGAAGGCCCGCCACACTACACTTGTTGTTCTGCTAGGTGCTGCATTAGCAGCCGGTGGTTTCCTTGCAGGCCGCCACATGGCTCCCACCAGCATGGCTCCGTCCACGGAGACAACGGCCTCCGGCAATGGCAAGGTTTTGTACTGGCATGACCCCATGGTCCCCGGCCAACGCTTTGACAAGCCTGGCAAATCCCCCTTCATGGATATGCAGCTCGTACCGGTGTACGCGCAAGACGCGGACAACACCACTGGAGTGACCGTCAGCGCAGCCGTGCAGCAAAACCTGGGTATCCGCTATGCGATGGTGCGCCGGGTGGAACTACCTTCCACGTTCGATGCGGTAGGTACCGTGCAGTTTGACGAGCGCTTGGGTGTCGCAGTCCAGACCCGCGTGGCCGGGTACGTGGAGCATTTGGGGGTACGGGCACCTATGGAGCGGGTACGCAAAGGCCAGGCACTGGCCACGGTGTTTGCCCCTGAATGGCTGGGACCGCAAAACGAACTCCTGGCGCTCCAGCGCGCCAATGTCTCGCCAGACCTGATTGCCGCTGCGCGTGACCGGATGCGTGCCATGTCAATTCCGGCAGACCTGGTACGGCGCAGCGAAGAAGCCGGCACCGCGCAAGCGCGCTTCACCCTGACGGCACCCGCTAGCGGCGTGGTGGCCGAATTGGGCATCCGGGAAGGTGTCGCTGTGACGCCCGGCATGACGCTATTCCGTATTGCCGGGCTGGAGAAAGTGTGGGCCGTGGCCGAAGTGCCGGAAGCCCAGGCGCTGCGCCTCAACCCGGGACAAAACGTGACGGTCACTCTGCAGGCCGATGCCTCGCAAACCTTCAGCGGGAAACTACAGGAAATCCTGCCCGAAGTGAACGCCGCCACGCGCACCCTCAAGGCACGCTTCGAAGTGGACAACCGGGCTGGCAAGCTGACACCCGGCATGCTGCTCAACCTGCAGGTTGCTGGTCCCAAGGCGGCCAGCCTGGTGCTGCCATCCGAGGCCGTGATTCGCACCGGTAAACGGGTGGTAGTCATGGTCCGCAAGGAGAACGGAGCGTTTGAGCCGCGTGCGGTGTCTGTAGGCCGGGATGTGGGTGACGAGACAGAAATCCTGCAAGGCCTCAGCGAAGGGGAACAGGTAGTGGCCAGCGGCCAGTTTCTTATCGATTCCGAAGCTAGCCTGCGCTCCGTACTGGGTAGCATGGCTGCGCCGGTTTCCGCTCCCCTTGCCACCTCGGGAATCCATGTGGGTGAGGGCAAGGTCGAAAGCATCAATGCCGAGGCCATCACGATTTCGCACGGCCCCATCGCTTCCCTCAAATGGCCGTCCATGACCATGGGCTTTGGCAAGTCAGAACCCCAGGCCTTTGCCGGCATCAAGCCAGGCGACAGAGTGCGCTTTGAATTCAAGGAAGGTGGTGCCTCCGGCTACGCTTTGGTCAAGGTGCAGCCATTGCCTGCCGGAGCCAAGCCATGATTGCCGCGCTGATTCGCTGGTCGGTCGGCAACCGCTTTCTGGTGCTGATGGCCATGGTCTTCCTGGTGGCCCTAGGTCTGTGGTCGGTCTCCAAAACCAGCCTGGACGCCTTGCCAGACCTGTCGGATGTGCAGGTCATTATCCGCACGCCCTATCCGGGCAAGGCACCGCAGGTGGTGGAAGACCTGGTGACCTATCCGTTGACAACGACGATGCTTAGCGTACCAGGCGCCAAGACGGTACGCGGCTATTCGTTCTTTGGCGATTCCTTTGTCTACGTGCTTTTCGACGACAAGACGGACCCGTACTGGGCCCGCTCGAGGGTGGTGGAGTACCTGAACCAGGTGCAAAGCAAGCTGCCTGCAGGTGCCAATGCCTCCCTGGGGCCAGACGCCACCGGGGTCGGTTGGGTGTTTCAGTACGCGTTGGTGGACCGAACTGGCCAGCGCGATATTGGGCAGCTGCGGGCCTTGAACGATTGGTTCCTGAAGTTTGAACTCAAAACCGTACCGGACGTAGCCGAGGTTGCCAGCATCGGTGGCATGGTGCGGCAGTACCAGGTGGTGCTCGACCCCAACCGCATGCGGGCGCTGGGCATCACCCAAGGCATGGTGGTAACAGGGCTGCAGAAAGCCAACCAGGCCTCAGGCGGCTCCGTGGTCGAACTGGCCGAGGCCGAGTACATGGTGCGCTCGCGGGGTTACCTGCAATCGCTGGACGACTTCCGCAGCATTCCGCTGGCCGTGTCCGGCACGACCCCTGTGCTCTTACGCGACGTAGCCACAGTGCAAGTCGGTCCCGAGATGCGCCGCGGCATTGCCGAACTGGATGGCGAAGGCGAAGTCGCTGGAGGGGTGGTGGTGATGCGTTCCGGCAAGAATGCCCGCAGCACCATCGAAGCGGTGAAGGCCAAGCTGGAGGCGCTCAAACCTGGCCTGCCTGCGGGGGTAGAGGTCATTCCCACCTATGACCGGTCCCTGCTGATTGACCGGGCGGTGGACAACCTGCGTTCCAAGCTGCTGGAGGAGTTTCTGGTGGTGGCCCTGGTCTGCGCCATCTTCCTGTTCCACCTGCGCTCGGCACTGGTGGCGGTCGTGGCTCTGCCTATTGGGATACTCGCGGCCTTCATCGTCATGCACTGGCAAGGCGTCAACGCCAACATCATGTCGCTAGGTGGTATCGCCATCAGCATCGGTGCCATGGTGGACGGTGCCATCGTCATGGTGGAGAACGTCCATAAGCATCTGGAGGCGTTTGAAGTCCAACATGGACGCATGCCCACCTCGGCAGAACGCTGGCAACTGGTAGGCGCGGCCTCGGTCGAAGTGGGGCCAGCCTTGTTCTTCTCGCTGCTGGTGATTGCGCTGTCCTTTGTCCCGGTGTTCTCTCTGGAAGCCCAGGAAGGACGTTTGTTCTCGCCGCTGGCGTTTACCAAAACCTATGCCATGGCAGCGGCTGCCGGGCTATCTGTAACCTTGGTTCCGGTGCTGATGGGCTACCTCATCCGCGGCCGTATCCCGCATGAAGCGGCCAATCCGGTGAATCGCTTTCTGATGGTCGCCTACCGGCCTGCGCTGGAAGCGGTGCTGCGCTTCCCCAAAGCCACGCTGGCGATAGCCGCTGTGCTGCTGGCACTCACGGCCATTCCGGTTCTGCGCCTGGGTGGGGAGTTCATGCCTGCCCTGGACGAAGGCGACCTGCTGTATATGCCATCGGCACTGCCTGGCCTGTCTGTTTCCAAGGCAGCCACGCTGCTGCAGCAGACGGACCGGCTCATCAAGACCGTGCCTGAGGTGGACCATGTCTTCGGCAAGGCGGGCCGTGCGGACACCGCGACCGACCCTGCGCCGCTGGAGATGTTCGAGACCACTATCCAGTTCAAGCCGCGTGCGCAATGGCGCGTGGGCATGACGCCGGACAAACTGGTGGAGGAACTGGACCGGGCAGTCAAGGTACCGGGATTGACCAATGTTTGGGTGCCCCCCATCCGCAACCGTATCGACATGCTGGCCACTGGCATCAAGAGTCCGGTCGGCATCAAGGTGGCCGGGGCCGACCTCGCCACCATCGACCGGTTGACCACGCAAATGGAGGCCGCTGTGAAGAATGTGCCCGGTGTCTCGTCCGCGCTGGCGGAACGGCTCACCGGTGGCCGTTATATCGATGCCGAGGTAGACCGCCTGGCAGCTGCACGTTATGGATTGTCAGTGGCGGATGTGCAGGCCGTGGTCTCCACCGCCATCGGCGGCGACAACGTCGGCGAAGTCATCCAGGGACGCGAGCGCTATCCCATCAACGTGCGCTACCCCCGGGAGGTGCGCGACTCGCTGGAGCGCCTGCGCGAATTGCCCTTCGTGACGGACAAGGGCGCCCAGCTGCTGCTGCAGGAGGTCGCCAAAATCACCATCGCAGAAGGTCCGCCGATGCTGCGCAGCGAGAATGCCCGCCTGTCCGGCTGGGTCTATGTGGACGTGCGAGGGCGAGACCTGCGCTCGGTGGTGCACGACATGCAGGAGGCGGTCGCCAAGGCCGTGGTCTTGCCGGCAGGCTATGCCGTGTCGTGGTCCGGCCAGTTTGAATATATGGAGCGCGCGACCGAGCGGCTCAAGCTGGTCATTCCGGTGACTTTGGCGGTCATATTTGTGCTGCTTTACCTGTTGTTTGTATCGTTCACCGATGCTGCGCTGGTGATGGCGGCTGTGCCGTTTTCTCTCATCGGGGGGTTTTGGCTGGTATGGACACTGGGGCATTCCGTGTCGGTGGCCACCGCAGTCGGGTTCATTGCACTGGCAGGGGTAGCGGCCGAATTCGGCGTGGTGATGCTGGTCTACCTGAAGAACGCGCTGAACCGACGGCTAGAGACGGGGGAGCCCATGGATGACACCACCTTGCTGGCAGCCATCCGCGAAGGTGCTGTGCTGCGCGTGCGCCCCAAGGCGATGACGGTGGCGGTGGTGATGGCCGGCCTGTTGCCTATTCTGTGGGGCAGTGGCACCGGCTCGGAGGTGATGACTCGGATTGCCGCCCCCATGGTCGGAGGCATGGTGACAGCGCCCCTGCTGAGCATGCTCGTCATGCCTGCAGCTTGGTACCTACTGCACCGAAGGCGTTCCGTTTCGTCCGAGCTTCGGCAAACCCCTTTGACCCCGTCGGCGGCTTGAGCTGCCAACCCTTGTATCCATTTTTATTACCGGAAAGACCCCAATGAAACTTCTACAGACCGTTGTCACCGTAGCTTTGCTCACAACTAGCGTCGCACATGCGCAAACCTCTTCGGGGATGAAGCCCATGCAAGCCGCACCATCCACTTCCGCTGCCGCCATGCCCCCAACCGAGGGTGAGGTCAAGAAAATCGACAAACCTCAGGCCTTGGTCGTGCTCAAGCATGGAGACATCCTCAATCTGGGAATGCCTGCGATGACCATGGGATTCAACGCGGACCCGCAAACACTGGACCGGCTCAAGCTAGGCGATAAAGTCCGCTTCAACGCAGATATGGTGAAGGGAAAGGCGACCATCACCAAGATTGAAGTTATACACTGAGGCTGGGCGGTGACCCATACGACAGGGTTTGACCTCGACTGTCTGCTCCTGGTCGACAGCCGCCGAACAACAGGCTCATAGCAAACGGCAGCTATCAGCGGCGGATTCAACCGGTCAATGCAACACACTACCCCTGCTTAGGCAGAAGGAGTGTTGCATATGCAGTATCGGACACGGACTTACTACACGAATACCCAGAAGGCAATGATGTGGGAGCGCTGGAGAGATGGCTGGACTCTTCACCAGATATCGGTATCAGCCTGTTTCCGGACGACGGGCAGGATGTTGAGACCCTGTTGATGAACGCCGACGCGGCGATGTATCG
>NZ_JBWKNO010000032.1:0-12219 GCF_059415605.1 Rhodoferax sp. GW821-FHT10B06
CATACGGCCTTGCTTTCCCTGGCTTGTTGTGTCATCTGCCTTCGTAGACTTTCCCCGTTTTGTTAGCCGCTCTAAATTGGTGATGAACCCCATCGTGAAAAGTTTTTTAGGGCTGTCCTTGGGCAAATTACGCACTTCAAACGGCGAGCGTCCGCCGGGCTTAACAGCTTGCCAAGCCAGATAGAACAGATAGGCCGCACCTCCGAGGCGCAGTACGTCATATGCGTACGGCACGGCCATCACCAAAGCAGTGATGCCAAATGCAGCGCATAGCATGTAGACAACGAACCCGAGTGCCACCCCGCCCAGAGAAATCAGTCCGGCCGTTCTCCCTTGACAAATCGAACGCGAAATGAGGTAGACCATGTTCGGCCCGGGTGTGAGCACCATGCCGAGCGAGACAAGGCCAAAGGCTAGCAAACTGGGGATTTCTGGCATGGGATCAGTCATGTAAATGGGAAATGAGCTCAAGCATATGCAAGCTGGGGACATCCGAATAGATACAGATCTATCCAGTTTTGAACGCTACAGCGAGCCGATTCCTTGTTTCAGATTGGCGACCGGCCGTGAACGGGTATCGTATCTACCTCATTCCCGTCAGATGCCTGTTGTGCAATGTCTGTGCGTTGGTCTCGGTTAGTCTCTGCGAACTCCGTTCCCTGTCTCCTGACCCCCATGAAGTCAAACCCTCTTCCCCTGAACCTGTACGTCGTCGACGACGACGAAGCGGTGCGCCGCTCGCTGGGCCTGTTGCTGCTGTCGCGTGGCCATGCGGTGCAGGCTTTTGCTTCTGGCGAGGCGTTTCTGGCTGGTGTCGACTCGCAGCGCCCGGGCTGCGCCATCCTCGATCTGCGGCTGGGCGGTATCAGCGGGCTGCAGGTGTTCGAGACGCTGCGTGCGCAGCAGAGCCCGCTGGTGGTGGTGTTTTTGTCCGGCCACGGCGATATCGCCATGGCGGTGGAGGCAGTGCAGCAGGGCGCTTTCGGCTGGCTGGAGAAGCCTTGCAACGACGAGCGGCTGCTGGCCAGCGTGGCCCAGGCCCTGCAGAAGGCCAGCACCATCGCTGCCGAGCAGCAAGCCCGGCAGGCCGCGCAGGCGCTGTGGAGCAAGCTGACGCCGCGCGAGATGCAGGTCGCGCGGCTGGTGGCCGAGGGCAAGCCGAACAAGCGCATCGCGCTGGACCTGGCGCCGCTGGAGCTGCGCACCGTGGAGACGCACCGCGCCCATGTGTTCGCCAAACTGGGCCTGTCGAACAGCCACGAGCTGGAGCGATTTTTGCGTGAGAATGCGCTCTAGCTATCCCTAGGTAATTACCCTTGCGTAAAGCTACGCAGACAACTGGGCGGATTGCTACGGACGACAGAAGCACGGCATTGCAAGACACTGCCGACTACAAGTTCATTGAGACAAGGACACCCCATGACTGCCGTACTGCCTCTCCCCTACACCTTTGAAGAAAAGCGCAAACGCATCTTCGCCATCGTTGCCGCATCGTCGGGCAATCTGGTGGAGTGGTTTGACTTCTACATCTACGCCTTCTGCGCCATCTACTTTGCGCCGGCGTTCTTCCCCAAGTCGGACCCTACGGCCCAGTTGCTGAACACGGCCGGCGTGTTTGCCGCGGGCTTTTTGATGCGGCCCATCGGCGGTTGGATCTTCGGTCGTCTGGCCGATCGCAAGGGGCGCAAGACCTCGATGGTGGTGTCGGTGATGATGATGTGCGGCGGCTCGTTGCTGATTGCCTGCCTGCCCACCTATGCCAGCATTGGGGCGCTGGCTCCGGTGTTGTTGCTGACGGCGCGCCTGTTGCAGGGCCTGTCGGTGGGCGGCGAATACGGCACCACCGCCACCTATATGAGCGAGGTGGCGATGCGCGGTCAGCGCGGCTTTTACTCATCTTTCCAGTACGTCACGCTGATCGGCGGCCAGCTGCTGGCGGTGCTGGTGGTCGTGGTGTTGCAGCAGTTGCTGGACGAGGCTGAGCTGAAGAGCTGGGGCTGGCGTATTCCCTTCGTACTTGGCGCGTTGACCGCTGTGGTCGCGCTGATGCTGCGCCGCACGCTGCATGAAACCACCACCGCGCAGACGCGCAGTTCCAAAGCTGCTGGCAGCGTGGCCGAGCTACTGAAAAACCATAAGCGTGCTTTGTTGGTGGTGCTGGGCTATACCGCCGGCGGCTCGCTGATCTTCTATACCTTCACCACCTACATGCAGAAGTACCTGGTGAACTCGGCCGGCATGTCGATCAAGACCGCCAGCAACGTGATGACCGCCTGCCTGTTCCTCTATATGTGCATGCAGCCGCTGTTCGGTGCCCTGTCGGACCGCATTGGCCGGCGCAACAACATGCTGCTGTTCGGTGCGCTGGGCACGCTGATGACGGTGCCCATCCTCACCACGCTGCAGAGCGTGACCAGCCCGCTGCTGGCCGGGGTGTTGATCACCGTCGCGCTGGCCGTGGTCAGCTTCTATACCTCGGTAGGCGGCATCGTGAAGGCCGAGATGTTCCCGCCCGAAGTGCGTGCGCTGGGAGTCGGCCTGTCGTATGCGGTGGGCAACGCCATCTTTG
The DNA here is from genome assembly GCF_059415605.1 of Rhodoferax sp. GW821-FHT10B06. Lineage (NCBI taxonomy): Bacteria > Pseudomonadati > Pseudomonadota > Betaproteobacteria > Burkholderiales > Comamonadaceae > Rhodoferax > Rhodoferax sp. GW821-FHT10B06. The sequence continues at coordinate 2,570 of NZ_JBWKNO010000032.1, forward strand.
GCGGCAGCGCCGAGTACGTGGCGCTGGGCCTGAAGTCGATGGGCCACGAGTCCTACTTTTACTGGTACGTCACGGGGATGATGGTTCTGGCCTTCGCCGTCAGCCTGCTGCTGCCGCGCCAGGCGACGTACCTGCACGACGACCATTGAAGCCAAAACAGGCTGCAGCGCAGTTAATACCTGCGCTGGCTGCTATCAAAAATATTGCATCACTGTGCTTGATAGCGCACAGAAGCTTCGGTGTTGTGCGAGAGGGTTGCTGCTCTGATGGAGACTATCTGTACCAGACAGGTGTTTTTTCAGCCCACTCGCTATTGTCAAAGCGCCGGTGCAACGCGTTGAAGGCTTTGCGGGAGATGCTGCCATTGTCAGGTCCGATGCATCCGCCGCGCGTGGACTGTACGGTTACATATAAAAGCCAGGGAAGGTCTGGGTCATCCGGTTTGAGTCGAAGGCGCTCTAGCACGTGTGCTCCCACTACGCTGGTAGCGGCTGGGATTTTTTGTAACTCTGCTATTTCATGTTGCAGAGCTGCGGCACTACCTACTAAATGACTAGGACCATTGGGTTCACGTAAAGGCGCAGACTTTGGATTGCTTTGCGGACCTGTTAAGTTGCACCAAGCGCTGGCGGTGGTATTTTCGCGGGTTGGCATCGAATTGTTTGGCCAAGGCGATGACGTAATGACGGGTGACAGATTGCCGGTCAACGATGCCATTACGAGGAGGTGTCGTCGTGAGTGTGCGTCTTTGGCCAAGGTGTAGTTTTTTGCCAGTCCGCTGAGTTCCGGTAGTAATTTTGTGCTGTATTGTGCGGCGGCAATTGCTAAAGCGGGTTGATTCAACAAGTCAGCGCGCCACCAAACGGCAATTGCAAGGTGTATACGCAGGGGGAGCGGTAAAACGGTGGACTTACTGAACTTCAGCAGGTCCACCATCGGCAATCCGGTATTGAGCCAGGTGTCGCCGTCGGTGTCGAGTTGTGTTGGAGACTCGTTCGTCGCGGGTGTAGTTCGGATCTGCTGAGTATCTGGGTCGCTTCGCGAAGTGTTCCTGCGTAGGAGAAAGCGCGCCGCATCGTCCAGCCCAGTGGCCAAGGCAAAGCGTTCGCGGCGCAGCAGGTTGATGGCGCTGGTACTGCGAAGTGGCTGGGCTAGCAATGCATCGACCCGTGCGCGTGCCGCGTCGTTTTGCCCAGCCATACGTAGCAAGCGCACCATGTGGTATTGCACCGTAAGGTACTCGGGGGCGTTTTCAGTAACACTGTCTCCGGCTTGCAGTAGTTCAGGCGTGGGGGCATCTGCCGTGGCTAGCACGGCTGTGAGCCATGCTGCGGTTTCGGCTTGTCCGGCTTTGCGGGCGGCCTGCCAACGCTTCACTGCATGCTCGTATTCGCTGGCACAGCTCAGGTCCTTGTTATCCCGCAACGAACCTTCGCAGCCTTGCAATGTGCGCATCCAGTCAAAGTAGGTATGACGGGAGCGCATGCTCTCCACCGGAAAATCCGGACCATCGATTAAGTCATTGGCCAGTCGACGCCAGTCACCCAGCGTGTCGTCAATGTAGGGGTCTGCCTGTACGTTATCCAATTGCTCGCTGAGCTGCGTAAAACGCTGTAGGGGCGTGAGTCGAATAGCGGCGCTGCGTAGCGTGGCACGTACGTCTTCGTGTATGGGTTGCAATGTCGGTTGGGCCAGGATGCGCTCACCTTGGGAGGTGAGTCTTTCCAATTGCGTTTTTTGCCAATCCATTCGGCGTTGCAAGAAAACCGCCTGCGCGATCTCTCTTTGCTCCGGTGTATTTGTGCTAATTAGAAGCTTACGCAGTTGCTGGTCCCATTCGGGGGCCAGGCTGATACTACGCAGCCGGGTGCGTAGTGCCAGATACTCACCCCACATTTGCATAGGATGCCCAGCCGTATTTCCAATAGCGTGAAAAAGCTGTTCAGCTTGTTTGAACTGGCTGTTATAGAAATAACTTGCAGCAATTTGGTAGTCCCGCCACTGTCTCCAGACCAGCGGTTCTGTAGCTGGCAAAGGATTTGGTATCTCGGGGGATGGTGGAGATGGCTTTCCAAACGGAGTTCTGGCGCCTTTTACATAGCCGCAGAATTCAAATACCGCATCTTGTGCTTCGATCCAGGCTTGCAGCCTTATGGATGTGGCATCCGTGCGGGCTTGTAGTGCTTTCAGATTGCGGGTCGCTGTAGCCCAGGCTGCATCCGGGCAGTTGCGATAGCTGAGCCATGATTCACCTTGCTGGTTTCGCCAAATCGTTGGTTCCACACGCGGCGGGCTGGATACGATGGTGCTACGGGCATTCAGCCACTGATTGGTGCTCAGGGATGCATCATCAGTAGAGATGTATGAGTCCTGCACGTTGTTGCAGCAGGCTTTTTCTAGGGGGGACGGGGGTTTTTTGCCAAGAGGGGGGGCGGTGCTTTGGGGAGTTGCTTTGCCCAGAACCATGGCCCTCCAGGCCGGATATAAAAAGATGCGAGGATAGGTGTTTAGCACAATGCCTACTTCGCCTGAGCCGTAGGCGTCTAACGGAATATCAGGCTGCGTGCGGGAAACAAAATCATCTACGGGGCCTTCACCGCCGCCACTGGCCTGTGCCCCAGTCAGTAGACCGAGCTGCAGCGCTGCTGCAATGAGTATCAGCCTCACCAAGGTGGTTGCATATGTCATGGTGAGAACTCTTTCCAGCCTTTGTAGTCAAACCAATAGCGACGAGCATATCGCCCAGAAACATTATTCAATTGAGGTTCTTGCCGTGCCAGCCCTATAGCGCCACTGCTACAGCGGGCGTGCAACATAGCTGGTGTGTTTTGCAACAACGTCCGCAACCGGCTGGCATCGCGCCCCATACGGAAAAACATAGGCACTACTTCGTCTGCGTCCAATGTGCCTAGCCACGCACCGCCTTGGCACCACCACGCTAATACCGTTACGCTGAGGCGAATCCGCTCGGGTAGTCGCTGCCGAATACTGTGCACCAACCGGAGGTAAGCCTCACGTCCACTGGGACGGGCTTCAAAGTCCAATTGAACCCAGCCGGAGGTAGAGCGCAACGCGGCAGCCAATACTTTGTCTCGGATCGCGTCGTTGAATGCGCCTGGTTCTAGAGGCGGCTCCAGCAGGCTGTATTCCACGTGCACTACCGGGGTCACGCGTGTGAATGGAAATATCGGGGGACTTTGTAATCGGGGGCGTTGGCGCAAAACATTGCCACGCAGTTCAAGGTTGTCTACCAGCAGGGCTACTTCCGCTGCTTGCGCGTGGGTAGACCAATTGCGGTCCCATATCCAAGGAATATCCACTGCGGCTGTCGTGGCATACGCACTGGCTGGTAGATATATCGCTGCGATCCAACCACGCCAATATCCGCTCACTGTATGTCCTTGCCGGTTCGTTAAATACCTCTTTAGTATCGTCTGTCGTCGTACTGATTCATGCTTTTCGTTGTTATCGATGGCTAGCGCTGACGAGACTGAATTACTTTTGCAGTCAGCCTGCTGCTGCCAGGCCAAGCCACGTATCTGCACGACGATCATTGAGAACGAAAAGTGCCGCTGGCGCAGGTAATACATGTGCAGGCTGCTATCAAAATAGGAATTAGTCTTCCACCACACCCGGGTACACCCGGTCAAAGTAGGTGGCCAGCAGGTCCAGCGTGTGCCGCACCTTAGCGGGCTGGGCATCGCGCCTTGGGGTGACGGCGTAGACCGGCATGGGGCTTTGCCGCCACTGCGGCAGCACAGGCACCAGCCGGCCGTCGGCCAGGGCCTGGAAGTCTTCCTGCCGCACGGCCACGCAAATGCCCCAGCCCTCCACGCACATTGCGTGCAAGGCCGATACCTGGCTGGCCTGCACCCGGCCGCGCAGCTGCACCGTGCAGTGCTCGCCTTTCAGTCCGTTCAGCCCGTGCAGCTCCAGCGTGTCGAAAGTGGTGTTGTCGGATGCGCTGCCCAGCCATACATGCTGTGGCAAATCCTGCGGATGGCCTGGCCAGCCGTGTTCGGCCAGGTAGGCTGGGGCGGCGCAGAGCTGGCGTTCCATGCTGCCCAGCTTGCGTGCTACCAGGCTGGAGCTGGGCATGGCGCCCACGCGCAGCGCAATGTCTACCCGGGCTTCGATCAGGTCGATCACGGTGTCGTCCAGCAGCAGGTTTAGCGTCAGCTTGGGGTGGCCGCGCAGCGGCGCCAGCGCGCTGGCCAGCAGGCTGGCAAAGCCTATGGGGGCGGCCAGGCGCAGCTCGCCCTCGGGTTCGTCGCGTAGCCGGGCCAGGGCCGATTCGGCCGATCGCGCGGCCGCCACCATGGCTGCACAGCCCACGTGGTAGCGGGCCCCCGCCTCGGTCAAGGTCAGCTTGCGGGTGGAGCGGTGCAGCAGGGCCAGGCCCAGGGCTTTTTCAAGTTGGCGCAGATGCTGGCTGACGGCCGAGGGCGTCATGTCCAGCTGCCGGGCGGCCGCGGTGAGCGAGCCGCTGGCCACCACCTCGGCAAAGATGGCCATGCGTTTGAGTTGGTCTGTGCTGTTATTCATAAGCTGTACTTCAGAGTATTAGCGAATTTAGCCCTCTATTCACGCACGTGTGAAGAAATCACACTAGACCCTTTCCAATAGGAGCTTGATATGAAGATTGCATTGATTGGTGGCACCGGATTTGTTGGCAGCGCCGTGTTGACCGAGTTGCTCAGCCGTGGCCACCAGGTGATTGCGTTGGCACGCAACCCTGGCAAGTTCAGCCCCCAGCCCGGCCTGACCGTGGTGCCCGCCGATGTGCTGGACCCGGCCCAGGTGGCCAAGGCCGTGGCCGGTGTGGATGCCGTCATCAGCGCCTACAACCCCGGCTGGACCGAGCCGCAGATCCATGACCTGTTCCTGCAGGGCAGCCAGGCGATTCTGGACGGTGTGAAGCAGGCTGGCGGCAAGCGCGTGCTGGTAGTGGGTGGTGCGGGCAGCTTGTTTGTGGCGCCCGGCTTGCAGTTGGTGGACACGCCACAGTTCCCCGCCGAATGGAAGCAGGGCGCGCTGGCGGCCCGCGAGCTGTTGAACCGCATCAAGCTGGAAACGACGCTGGACTGGACCTTCCTGTCGCCCCCCATCCTGCTGGCGCCCGGCGAGCGCACCGGCAAGTACCGTGTGGGTGCCGACACGCCGCTGCCCGGCGTGGGTGACGCACCTTCGGGTATTTCGGCTGCCGACTTGGCCGTGGCCATGGTGGACGAGATCGAGACGCCCAAGCATGTGCAAAAGCGCTTCACGGTTGCCAACTGAGTAGCCAGCAGTTTTTAGTGAAATTTGGCACTGGCGCAGGTAGTACCTGCGCTGGTTGCTATTAAATCAGGAGTTTCGGCTAGCGCTTGCCAGAGCTTGCTGGTGGCCGCGCAACAAGGGTATGCCCGTTTCGCTTGTATGCAGGGATAGCGTATCTTGTTACCTATAGCATGTGTCGCTATGGCGTAAGAACTCAAGCTGGAACGCATATGAAATCCCTACTCATCCTGCTATGGGCCTGCTGCGCAATGGGTCTGCCTGCTGCGCAGCCGGCGGTGAAAGATGTGCACCTGGTCTTCATCCCCAAGGCCAGTGACCAGGTTTTTTGGGATGTGATGCGCACCGGCGTGGACAAGGCGGTGCAAGAGGACGGGCATATCCAGCTGACCTGGCGCGGGCCTGCACACAATGACGACATCGATTCGCAGATCAAGATACTGCAGCTCTACAGCAAGTCCGGGGTGGACGCCATCCTGATTGCTGCCACCGACAGGGCGCGCCTGGTGGCGCCGGTGCGGCGTGCAGTGGCCATGGGCATCCCGGTAGTGGCCGTCGATTCGGGGCTGGACGGCAACCAGCACAGCAATTTTGTGACCTCCAACAACTATGCCGGCGGCCAGCTGGCGGCCAAGTCCCTGGCCGATCTGCTGGATAAAAAAGGCCGGGTCGTGGTGTTGCGCACGGTAGCGGGTAGCGCATCCACGGATGACCGGGCCAAGGGTTTCCTGGATTACATGAAGGCCAATGCGCCAGCGATCACCGTGGTGGCGGACGTGTACGGTGGCGGCTCGACGGGCCGGTCACGGCAGAGTGCGGTCGCCTTGCTGGGGGGGCACCAACCCCTGGACGGGGTTTTCGCGGTGAATGAAACTTCGACCGATGGCATGCTGCGGGCGTTGCGCGACACGGGGCAGGCCGGCAAGTTGCGTTTCGTCGGGTTTGACGCGACCGATTTTCTGCTGGAGGGGCTGAAGAAGCAGGAGATCAGCGGCCTGGTGATCCAAAACCCTGCGCAAATGGGCTACAAGGGCGTGCAGGCGGCGGTCGCTGCGGCCAGGGGCCAGGCCCTCAAAGAGGCCACCATCTTCACCGACACCACTCTGGTGACGCGTGCAAATTTCCAGAATCCTGAAATCCAAAAAATGATGTGTAGCAAATGCTAAGCACGTAAACACCTTCCGCAGTTAATCTTTGGTCCATGCATTTCTTGCAACCCACCAAGCAACGCTTGCCTCCGTTGAAAACCCGGGACAGGTTGCGCAGCCTGAGCGTGGGCATTGTGATTGCCATGGCGGCGGGGCTGTTTGTGCCTGCCCTGATTGGCGTGATGACGCTCACGGATTTGCGCCAGGCACAGATCAACAAGGAGCTGGAGCGCTACCTGGACGACAAGATTTTGCTGCTGTCCAACAGCCTGTCGGCACCGGTATGGAACTACAACACCGCCAGCGTGAGCACCATTGGGCATGCCACCTTGCTGGACCCTCAGGTGGTGCGCATCGTCATCCGTGATTCCGACAAGGTGCCCATGCTGACGCTGGAGCAGCCCGAGCGGCGGCGGGGCAGCTCGCGGGTGGTCCAGTGGCCACTGACATTCCAGGAAGCGGGCAATAGCCGCCAGGAGGTTGCAGGTTTTATTGAGATGGAAGTCGATAACAGCCTGAAGCAGCTGGAGTTTGAAAGCGACCGCCGGGCCTATTCCTTCATTTTGTTGGGCCAGTTCGTGCTGTCGCTGGGCTTTATCCTGCTGGCGCTGCATGTGCGCGTATTGCGGCCCTTGAACCAGTTGGCCTTGTTTTCCAACCGACTGGCCGGCGGCGATTTTGACCAGGCTGTGGGCTGGCAACGGCAGGATGAAATAGGCCGGCTGGCGATGCAGATGGACCATATGCGCAGCGACCTGAAGGCCGCGTTTGCCGAACAGCAGGTGATACTGGGCAATGTGCCGGTAGGCGTTGTGTTTGTGCGCGACGGGGTGGTCCATCTGGCCAACCACTATGCCCAGGACATTTTTGGCTATAGCCAGTCGGACATGGCGGGCTTGTCCGCCGCATTGCTGTATCCGCCCGGCGCGTCCTCCAGCGCGCCGGAGCATGGACCTTCCGACGATGTGCTGTTCTTGCAGCGCCAGGACGGTTCGCAGTTCTGGGCCCATCTGCGTAGCCGCAGCCTGTACCCCGAAGCACCACAAGCCGGGTCCATCTGGGTCATTGAAGACTTTACCGAGCGCAAGGCCATCGAAGACGAGGTCAAGAGCCTGGCCTTTTACGACCCCCTGACTCAGTTGCCGAACCGGCGCCTGCTGCTGGACCGGCTGAAGCAGGCACTGATGGCTAGCATGCGCAGCGGCAGCCTGGGGGCCTTGCTGTTCATAGACCTGGACCACTTCAAGACCCTGAACGACACGCTGGGCCATGACAAGGGCGACCTGCTGCTGCAACAGGTCGCCCGGCGCCTGACAAGTTGCGTGCGCGAGGGAGACACCGTGGCGCGCTTCGGCGGCGACGAGTTCGTGGTCATCCTGGAGGGCCTGGGCGGCCATGTCGACGAGGCCGCCGCCCACTGCCGGGCTGTGGGCGGGAAGATATTCGACGTGCTGAACCAGCCCTATGTACTGGACGGCCATGAGCGCCGTAGCTCGCCCAGTATCGGCATTGCCTTGTTCGATGGACGACACAACGCCGTGGAGGAATTGCTCAAACAGGCGGACCTGGCCATGTACCAGGCCAAGACCTCGGGTCGCAATACCTTGCGCTTTTTTGATGCCGCCATGCAGGCAGTGGTGACCTTGCGCGCGGCGCTGGAGGCGGACCTGCGCGAAGCCCTGCTGCAGCAGCAGTTCAGCCTGTACTACCAGCCGCAGGTGCTGGGTACAGGGCGGGTCACCGGGGCCGAGGCCCTGCTGCGCTGGCAACATCCGCTGCGCGGTATGGTGAGCCCGTCCGAGTTCATTCCGTTGGCCGAGGAAACCGATCTCATCGTGCCGTTGGGCCAGTGGGTGCTGGAGACGGCCTGCCAGCAGCTGGTGGCCTGGGCGCAGCTGCCCAGCACGGCCGGCTTGTCGATTGCGGTGAATGTCAGTGCCCGGCAAATGCAGCGCGATGACTTTGTGGAGCAGGTGCTGGCGGCCGTGCGCCGTACCGGCGCCCAACCGCAGCGCCTCAAGCTGGAGCTGACCGAGAGCCTGCTGGTGAACGATGTGGAAACCACCATCGCCAAAATGGATGCGCTGAAGGCCGAGGGCGTGGGCTTTTCGCTGGACGATTTCGGCACGGGCTATTCATCACTGACCTATCTGAAGCGCCTGCCGCTGGACCAGCTGAAGATCGACCAGGGCTTCATCAAAGACATTCTGGAAGACCCGAACGACGCGGCCATAGCCAAGATGATCATCGCATTGGCGGCCACTCTGGGGCTGGCGGTGATCGCCGAAGGTGTGGAGCGCGAGGAACAACGCCTGTTTTTGGCCCGCAACGGCTGCGATGCCTACCAGGGCTATCTGATGAGCCGCCCGCTGCCGATCGCTGAATTTGAGGCCATGTTGGAGCGCAGTCTTCGCGTCATGCCCGAGTAACAAATACTTGCTCCAATCGCTCTTTGTCTTCAACGGGCGGACACCATGGGGCTTCAAAAAACCGATAAGGCGCGTGCCGAACTGCAACCCGGATGCCGCAGTCTGGGCCAGCGGGAGCGTGCACTGCTGTTGCTGGCAGATGGGCGCAAGACCGTGCAGGAGGTGGCCGCGTATTTTGGCCACGAGGGCAAACAGCTGGTGTTGCAGCTCTTGCGCGACGGGTATCTGAGCCAGGACGTATCGGCTGTTGCCGCGGCGGTTCAATCCACGGCGGTAGATCCGTTTGACGGCAAGCGATCGCTGGCCACGACCCGTATGTTTCTGTTCGATATTTGCGAGCGCATGTTTGCCAAACGTGACCCGGCCCAGGCAGAGTTCTTTCGTGAGGCCTTGCGCAAGGCTCGCGATCGCGCATCCATGCTGGAAGTAGGCCGCGCGATGCTGGACGAGGTGGAAAACACCGCTGGCGCCGAGCGCGCCGACTCCATCCGCGAGCGCATCGCCATGCTGCTGCCGGAGGAGCTGGCAGTCTGAGAGGGTGTTGGAGTTGGGCCTGGCGTAGATACGCGGTGGCTGGGTATCCACCCCCAGCGCGTGCATACCCATACTTTGTGTGCCCACACCCGGGTGCGATGAGTGCGTGCCAATAGAAATTGGGCGACGCCCTTGGCAGTCCAACAGGTTTTCTCTTGAACCTGCTTCGCAGCCGCGCTGTTCATACTAAGAGCGGCTAACAAAAGCGTGTCATCGTCAAATGCACATCGTGCGTTTGACGCGGGATGGGAAAGAACAGAAA
>NZ_JBWKNO010000033.1:0-9514 GCF_059415605.1 Rhodoferax sp. GW821-FHT10B06
CAGGCCTTGGCGGCGATCTGGGCCGAGGTGCTGCAGCTGCCGCGTGTGGGGCTGGACGAGCATTTCTTTGCGCTGGGTGGGCATTCCCTGCTGGCTACTCAGGTCTGTGCCCGCGTCCGTACCCAGCTTGTCGTGGACCTGTCTCTTGCCGTATTTTTTGAACACCCCGTCCTTGCAGATATGGCCGCCGTACTGGCGCGTGAAGCAGGTGCCGCGCAGCAAAGCGAAGCGCAAGACCTGCTGGATATGCAAGCACTGCTAGAAACCCTGGAGAGTTGAACCGATGTCCCCCATCCAAACCCTTGCGCCCACTGATTCCCAACTTGGCCAGTCAACTGATGTGCAGCACAACATGAAAGCCGAAATGGCCCGCCGCTTCATGGCATTGCCGGCGGCCGCGCGGCAAAGCTTTCTGCAAGCCCTGGCACAGAAAGGCGTGGACTTTTCTCGTCTGCCTATCGTGTCCACCAGTGCAGGCACGATATTGCCTTTGTCGTTTGCGCAGCAGCGGGTGTGGTTTCTGGAGCAGATGGAGCCAGGTAACGCGGCCTACCATATTCCCGCGATGCTGCGCCTGACGGGCCAGCTCAACCATGCCGCATTGCAAGCCAGTCTGGATGCCTTGGTAGCTCGGCATGCGGCTTTGCGCACCACCTTCCACGCCAGTGTTGATGGGCAGGCGCAGCAGCGCATCCATGCACCGTTGCCATTGATTTTGGCTCACACGGACCTGTCGGACTTGGACGCAGCTACCCAACAGGCTGAAATGGAACGCTGGGCCACGCTGGAGACGGGCCAAGCTTTTGATTTGTCCACCGGGCCGCTATTGCGTGCTCGTTTGCTACGTCTTAGCGCGACGGAACACCGCCTGCTGCTGGTTCAGCACCATATCGTTTCCGACGGCTGGTCGGTCGAGTTGCTGTTGCGTGAGTTTGCGGCCTGCTACCGGGCGTTTTGCGAAGGCGGGCAGCCTGCTCTGCCTGATCTGCCCATACAGTACGCCGACTACGCACTCTGGCAGCGGCATTGGTTGGAGGCGGGCGAAAGAGAGCGCCAGCTTGCATGGTGGCGTGATGCGCTGGGCGACGAGCATCCGTTGTTGGCCTTGCCGCTGGACCGGCCTCGGCCTGCGGTGCGCAGCTTGCAAGGTGCGCGCCATGTGTTTGCACTGGACGCAGCTTTGTCCGACGCGCTGCGCGCCTTGGCGCAGCGCAATGGCGCCACTCTTTTCATGCTGCTGCTGGCGGCCTACCAATTGCTGCTGTCGCGCTTGTGCGGCCAGAAAGATGTGCGTGTGGGCGTGTCGGTCGCCGGCCGGTCACGGCCTGAAACGCAGGGGCTGGTGGGCTTCTTCGTCAATACCCAAGTATTGCGTGCACAACTGAACGGAGCGCTGCGCTTCGAAGATTTCTTGGCGCAGGTGAAGACGGCAGTTCTGGGTGCGCAGGCGCACCAGGACCTTCCCTTCGACGTGCTGGTGGACGCTTTGCAGGTAGAGCGCAGCCTGAGCCACAACCCGCTGGTGCAGGCCAAGTTCACCCAGCAGATCGCGTTGCCCCAAGGGATCGAATTGCCCGGCCTGCGGCTGCAGTTGCTGCCATTGCCAGACCATGCCGCGCGGTTTGATCTATCGCTGGATGTGACCGATAACCCGCAGGGCATTGAGGCGGTTTTTAGCTATGCCACGGCCTTGTTTGACTCTGCACGTGTTGCCGGCTTTGCGCGAAGCTATACCCATTTGCTTACGGAAATCGCTGCCAGGCCGCAAGCCTGTCTGGCTGCGTTGACGCTGCCGCTTGCGCCTGCTGACTTCATGCTGCGTGCAGAAACCTTGGACTGCGCGGACTTCAGTGTGCTCGGTGCCTGGGCGCAGAGCGTGGCCGCCCACCCGGATGCCGCGGCTGTGCGCTTTGAAGATCAAACAATCAGCTTTGCTGAACTGGACGCAGCCTCCAACCGTTTGGCCCGCTACCTACGGGCCCGTGGCGTGGGCGCGGAGCAGCGGGTCGCCGTGTGCGCGCCGCGTTGTCCCGCGCTGGTGCTGGGCTTGTTGGCGGTGCTGAAGGCAGGGGCGGCCTGCTTGCCATTGGACCCCTTGCTACCTGCCGAGCGCATGGCATTTTTGCTGCGGGACGCGGATGTGCAGTGCGTACTGGCCGATAGTGCCGGTATGTTGGCCACGCAGGCTGCGGGTGCAACTGCCATTTCCCTGGGGGACGAGGCGGCATGGAACACTTTGGATGCCAGCCCGCTGGCTTTGCGCCCGGAGCCGAGCACGGCGGCCTACCTCATCTACACCTCGGGTTCCACCGGTCAGCCCAAGGGCGTGGTGGTCAGCCACGGCGCCTTGGCCGACTATGTGGTGGGCATGCTGGCCCGGCTGGAGCTGGCACCGGGCGAAAGCATGGCCATGGTGTCTACCGTTGCGGCCGATCTGGGCCACACGGTATTGTTCGGTGCCTTGTGTTCCGGGCGTTTGCTGCATCTGATTTCTGCGGAGCGGGCTTTCGACCCGGACAGTTTTGCAGCCTATATGGTGCAGCACCAGGTGGGCGTGTTGAAGATCGTACCCAGCCATTTGCAAGGCCTGCTGCAGGCGGCCCGCCCTGCGGATGTGCTGCCGCGTCATGCTTTGGTGCTGGGCGGTGAGGCCCTGCCCTGGGAGCTGTACGACAAGCTGGTGCAACTGCGCCCTGACTGTCGCGTCTTCAACCACTATGGCCCCACCGAAACCACGGTCGGCATCCTCACCCAGGATGCTGCTTTGGCGGACCGCAGTGCGTCGGCCAGCGTACCGGTGGGAGCGCCGCTGCCCAATGGGCAGGCATATGTGCTGGATGCCGACCTGAACCCCGTGCCCTTGGGCAGTGCGGGTGAGCTGTATCTGGGTGGCCCCGGCCTGGCGCGTGGCTACCTGGGGCAGCCTGGGCTGACTGCTGAGCGGTTCATTCCCCATCCTTATGCGCAGGGTGCGCGTGTGTACCGCACCGGCGACCGGGTGCGTTTGCTGGCCAGCGGGGCGGTCGAGTTCTTGGGCCGTGTCGACGAGCAGGTCAAGATACGCGGCTACCGGGTGGAGCTGTCCGAGGTGGCCGTGGCGCTACGGGCCTTGCCCGGTGTGGCTACAGCCGAAGTGCAGGCCATGGCTTTGCATGGTGACGCCAACCACCGCCAGTTGCTGGCCTATCTGGTACCCGCCAACGGCTGCAGCCTGGATATGGCGGCGCTGAAAAACATGTTGGCACATCGTCTGCCAGATTACATGTTGCCCAGCTATTGGATGACGCTGGAGCGCATGCCGCTGACGGCGAACGGCAAGCTGGACCGCAAGGCCTTGCCCCTGCCGCAGCAGTCTGCCAGCAGCAGCCATGCACCCATGTCGGATACAGAGCAGATTTTGGCGGGCATCTGGAAAGCAGTGCTGGGCCTGGAAGAGGTGGGCCTGAGCGATAACTTCTTCGAGCTCGGCGGCGACTCCATACTCAGTCTGCAAATCATTGCCCGCGCCCGCAAGCAGGGCTTGAAGCTCACGCCCAAGCAGCTGTTTGAAAACCAGACCGTGGCAGCCTTGGCGCGCGTGGCGCAACCGGTGTCGGCACCTACTTTTGTGCCCGCTGCGACCCCGTTACTCGGCACGCTTGTGCTGACGCCTGTGCAAAAGAATTTCCTGGCCTTGGACATCGCACAGCGGAGCCACTGGAACCAAGCCCTGCGCTTCGAAGTACGCGAGTACCTGGATGCGCGTTGCCTGGGCCAGGCCCTTGCCGCCCTGCGCGCCCAGCACGAGGCTTTGCGTTGCCGCTATCGGCAAGCGGCGGACGGGCAGTGGCAAGCACATGCAGACACACCGCATGGCACCGATGAAATCCTGTGGGTGCGCGACGTAGCGGATGCTGCTGCGTTCGACCAGCTGTGTGACCAGGCGCAGCGCAGTCTGGATATTCATGGCGGTGTGCTCATGCGCGCAGTGTTGGCGAACCAGGCCAATGGCACACAAGGCTTGTTCATGGCCATCCACCACCTTGCCGTGGACGGCGTGTCCTGGCGCGTGTTGCTGGAGGATATGGAAACCGCCTACCATCAGATACAGGCGGGCGCCCCCGTAAATTTGGCTGCGCCGGGCACTTCTTGTGCAGCCTGGGCGGCATTGCTGGAGCGCCATGCCCAGACGGATGCCATGGCCGCCGAACTGCCGTACTGGCGGACCCTTGCCGACTACCGGGGTACCGAGCCACCCCGCGATATGTCTGCCACGACCGGGCTGGTGCGCGATGCCGCCCAGGCCGTAGTGCACCTGGACCGCGACACCACCCAGCGTCTACTGAAGCTGGCGCCTGCGGCCTACCGCACCCAGGTCAACGACCTGTTGCTCACTGCTCTGGCACGCGTGCTGGGCCGTTGGATGAACGTGCCCGAGGTGTTACTGGAGCTGGAAGGCCATGGCCGTGAGGCGCTGTTCGATTCGGCGGATCTCTCGCGCAGCGTGGGCTGGTTCTCCAGCCATTTCCCGGTACGCCTGGCGGTGGAGGAAGATGATGGCGTAGCCATTTGCAGCGTCAAGGAAACCCTGCGTGGCGTGCCGAACAAGGGCATTGGCTTTGGCCTGCTGCAATCGCTGGCGCCGCCGGCGCTGCGCGAGCAATTGGCTGGGCTGCCCCAGCCGAGGGTCACCTTCAACTACCTGGGCCAGTTTGATTCCACCGTGTCAGGCGGCGTGTGGTTGCGCCCAGCGTTCGGCCAGTCGGGTGCCGAGCGGGATGGCAGTGGCCCCTTGTCGAACTGGCTGGCGATCCATGGCCAGGTTGCAGATGGTGTGCTGTCGCTGACCTGGGTGTACAGCCGTGCCATGTACCACCCGCATACCGTGCAAGCACTGGCAGATGCCTATGGTGCTGCGTTGACAGAGTTGGTTGCGCATTGCTGCGCGCCCCAGTCCGGCGGCTTGACGCCCTCCGACTTTCCATTGGCTGCGCTGCAGTCTGCCGAGCTGCAGCAGTTGCCCGCCAACGCGCGCGAAGTGCAGGACATCTACCCCGCCACTGCGCTGCAGCAAGGCTTCTTGTTCCACAGCTTGCTGGAACCGCAGCAGAGTGCCTATGTCAACCAGCTGGCGATGAGCTTGACCAATCCCGATGTGCGGCGTCTGGCCTTAGCCTGGCAGGCGGCAGTGGAGCAACACGATATTTTGCGCACAGCCTTCTGGCATGAAGGCCTGGCGCAACCGCAGCAGGTGGTGCACCGCAGCGTCGGTCTGGAGATGGCGCACTACGACTGGCGCGACCGAGCCGACCAGGCCACGGCGCTGCAAGACCTGGGGCTGGCAGAGCGCCAACGCCCGTTTGTGCTTACCGCGCCGCCGCTGATGCGCCTGGCCCTGGTGCGTTTGAGCGACAGCCTGTACCGCCTGGTCTGGACTCGGCACCATTTGCTGTTGGACGGCTGGAGTACGGCCCAGCTGTGGACCGAGGTGTTGAACCACTATGCCGGTGTGCCGGTGCAGCATGTATCCCGGCTGCGCTACCGCGCCTACATTGCCTGGCTGGCGCGCCAGGACATACAAGCGAGCCGCGGCTTCTGGCAAAGCCGTCTTGTCCAGCTGGACGAGCCGGTGCTCTTGGCCGGGGCCATGGCGGCACCGAGGCGCAGTGTCACCGGCTATGGCAGCTGGCATGCCGGCTGGAGCATTGCCGAAACCGCAGACCTGCAGCGCTGCGCCCGCGCCGCCCGCGTGACCCTCAATACCCTGGTCCAGGGGGCCTGGGCTTTGCTGCTGCAGCGCTATACCGGCAAGCACACCGTGGTGTTTGGTGCAACCGTTGCAGGGCGGCCGGCTGAGTTGCCGGGGGTGGAGCAAGTTCTGGGTCTGTTCATCAACACCTTGCCCGTGGTTTTGACGCCGCAGTCCGCGCAATCGGCTGGCGATTGGCTGCGCAGTGTGCAGGCCGAAAGCCTGGCTTTGCGTGAGCATGAACATACACCTTTGTTCGAGATCCAGCGCTGGGCCGGGCAGGGCGGCCAGGCGCTGTTCGACAGCCTGATCGTGTTTGAAAACTACCCGGTGGGTCGCGAGTGGACCGAGCGTGACGCAACTTCTCTGCACTTCTCGGACCTGGTGAATACCGAGTCCACCAGCTATCCGCTGACCCTGGTGGTTACCCAGTCAGATAGCTTGTCCATCGAGTATGGCTTTGACCAGGCGCACTTCGGTATGGCGGAGGTCCAGCGTTTGCATGCCCATCTTGTCGTTTTGCTGAGCGGATTGATGCAGGATGCGCGGCGCCCCGTGGGCACACTGGCGCTACCCACCGCAGCGGAACAGCTGCAGCTGGCCGCGTGGAACGCCACCGATACCCGCTATGCGGACGACAGTGCGGTGCACCGTTGTTTCGAACGCCAGGCCCAGCGGCAGCCCGAAGCCATCGCGCTGCTGTTCGGCGATATGCGCATGAGCTACCGCAGCCTGGACCAGCGTGCCAACCAGCTGGCGCACCGACTGTTGGACCTGGGCGTACAGCCTGACGCGTGCGTGGCTATCTGCATGGAGCGCTCGCTGGATCTGGTGGTCAGCTTGTTGGCCGTGCTTAAGGCGGGTGCCGCCTATGTGCCGCTGGACCCGGACTATCCGGCAGAGCGCCGGGCCTACATGCTGCAAGATGCCCAACCCGCCCTGGTGCTAACGCACAGCGCCTTGCGCGCCAGCCTGGCAGCCGGCGTGGCCCCCGTGCTGTGTCTGGACCAGGAGGACTTGTCCACACAGCCCATGGAGCGGCCTGCGCGCGAGGTATATGCCGAGCAACTGGCCTACTTGATCTATACCTCGGGCTCCACCGGCCGGCCCAAGGGCGCGGGCAATACCCACGGCGCTTTACGCAACCGCCTGCAGTGGATGCAAGAGGTGTATTGCCTGGATGCCTCGGACACGGTGCTGCAGAAAACGCCGTTCAGCTTCGATGTATCGGTGTGGGAGTTCTTCTGGCCCTTGATGGTGGGCGCGCGCCTGGCGATTGCGGAGCCAGGGGCACACCGCGACCCGGCGCGTCTGGTAGACCTGGTGACGCAGCATGGCGTGACGACTATGCACTTTGTGCCTTCGATGCTGCAGGCCTTCATGGCCTATGAGGGCTGTACGGCGTGCAGCAGCCTGCGCCATATCGTGGCCAGCGGTGAGGCCTTGCCCGCCGAGCTGGCCGCGCGGGTGCGGCACAGCCTGCCACAGGCGGGTCTGCACAATTTGTATGGCCCGACCGAGGCCGCCATCGACGTGACCCATTGGACCTGCCAGGGCGACGATGGCAGTACCGTGCCCATCGGCAAACCCATCGCCAATACCCAGATCCACATCCTGGACGACGCGCTCAATCCTCTGCCGCCGGGCGTGGCGGGCGAGCTGTACATTGGCGGCGCAGGCTTGGCCCGTGGCTACCATGCGCGGCCCGCGCTCACGGCCGAGCGCTTTGTGCCAGACCCGTTTCGCAGCGGCGCGCGGCTATACCGTACGGGCGACCTGGCGCTGTGGCGCGAGGATGGCGTAGTCGAATACCTGGGGCGGCTGGACCACCAGGTCAAGCTGCGTGGCCTGCGTATCGAGCTGGGCGAGATCGAAGCCCGTCTGCAGGAGCACCCCGCCGTACGCGAGGCCGTGGTGGTCGCGCATGGTGGCGACACCTTGATCGGCTATGCCGTGCTGCAGCAAGATGTGGCTCCGGCCACACTGCTGGAATTTCTGGCTACGCAACTGCCGGCCTTTATGGTGCCCACGCAGTTACTTGTTCTGGAGCGCATGCCACTCACACCCAGTGGCAAGCTGGACCGCAAAGCCCTGCCGGACCCGGTATGGAGCAGCCGCGACAGCGATGCCCCGGTGGGCGATACCGAGCAACGCGTGGCGGCCCTATGGTGCGAGCTGCTGGGGCTGGATGCGATTGGCCGCGGCGACAACTTCTTTGCCTTGGGGGGGCATTCGCTGCTGGCGACGCGGGTGGTGTCACGCCTGAAGGCCGAGCTGCAGGTCAGCGTGCCATTGCGCCGGCTGTTTGAAGCAGCCACTTTGGCCGGATTTTCCGTGGCAGTGGACGAGGCGCGCGACAGTGCTTTGAACGACACCCAGCTGGATGCACTGGATGCCTTGTTCGGCGCCATGGAGGAGGCATGAGCCAGCCCCGCTTGCTGCAACTGGCACGCCGATTTGCCGAGCTGGCACCGGCACAGCGCCAGATTTTCCTGCAACGCCTGGTGGAGCAGCATATCGACTTCAGCCTGTTGCCCATTCCACCGCGCATCGACGGTGGCGCGCCACTACCCGCCTCGTACGCGCAGGCGCGGCTGTGGTTCTTGTGGCGCATGGACCCGTTGAGCCCGGCCTACAACATGGCGGGCCGGCTGAAGCTCAGCGGTGCTCTGGATACTGCCGCATTGGCCGCCAGCCTGAACGCCTTGGCCGCTCGCCACGAGGCCTTGCGCACCAGTTTCTCTGCGGGGCCGGAAGGCGAGGCACTGCAGACTGTGCGTCCGGCCGCACCGGTAGCAATCCGCCATTTGGACATGGCGGGTGCAAGGCCGGAGCAGATACAAGCCGAGGCCGAGGCGGAGGCCATGCGTCCGTTTGACTTGGCCAGCGGGCCGTTGTGGCGCGTGGTTCTGCTGCGCTGCGGTCCGCAGGAACACCTGCTGCTATTGACGCTGCACCACATAGCGTCCGACGGCTGGTCCGCGCAGCTGATGTTGGCCGAACTGGCCCAGGGCTATGCGGCAGCGGGTCTTGGCCGCCCAGCAGATCTGCCGCCTTTGCCGATCCAATACCCTGACTTCGCGCTGTGGCAGCGCCATTGGCTGGAGGCTGGCGAGGGCGCGCGCCAGCTGGAATGGTGGCGCAAGACGCTGGGTGACACGCATCCGGTGCTGGTGCTGCCGCAAGACCGGCCCCGGCCCGCCGCGCCTGTGATGAAGGGGGCGCGCCACCGGTTTGTCGTGCCCGGTGATGTGGTCGGTGCTTTGCGGGCTTTGGCCCAGGCGCAGGGCGCTACGCTGTT
The DNA here is from genome assembly GCF_059415605.1 of Rhodoferax sp. GW821-FHT10B06. Lineage (NCBI taxonomy): Bacteria > Pseudomonadati > Pseudomonadota > Betaproteobacteria > Burkholderiales > Comamonadaceae > Rhodoferax > Rhodoferax sp. GW821-FHT10B06. The sequence continues at coordinate 9,030 of NZ_JBWKNO010000033.1, forward strand.
TATGGTTTTGCTGGCCGGTTTCAAGGCCGTGCTGTACCGCTACAGCGGCGCCAGGGATGTGCGGGTGGGGGGGCCGGTGGCCGGGCGCAACCGGGCCGAAACCGAGGGCCTGGTAGGCTTCTTCATCAATACCCTGGTGCTGCGCACCCAGCCTGCGGGGCAACAGACATTTGCAGCCCTGCTGGCCGATGTCAAGAATGCCCTGCTGGGCGCAGAGGCGCACCAGGACTTGCCTTTTGAGCAACTGGTCGAAGCCCTGCCCGGCGCACGCAGCGGTAGCCACCACCCGCTGTTCCAGGTCATGGCCAACCACCAAAGCCATGGCCCGACACCCCAATGGCCCGGCTTGCAGGTGGAAGAGGTGTCTGAAGGCAACCCGGTGGCCAAGTTTGATCTCACGCTGTCCAGCGAGGAATATGCCGACGGCAAGCTAGCGTGCACGCTGGTCTACGCGTCCGAGCTATTCGAAGCGGCGACAGTAGAGC
>NZ_JBWKNO010000034.1:0-7524 GCF_059415605.1 Rhodoferax sp. GW821-FHT10B06
TGTTTCTGTTCTTTCCCATCCCGCGTCAAACGCACGATGTGCATTTGACGATGACACGCTTTTGTTAGCCGCTCTTACTCAATCCCAAGATCGCGATCATGTATCTGTCGTTGTTGCCACAATTCATTGATCCCGACCATGGCAGCGTTCTGGTGCAATCCCTCCTATTGGGCCTGACGCAAATTTTTGTCAGCGTTAGCGTCAATGCCGTAATAACCGTGCTGGCGGGTTCCATTGCGATTTTTCTCGCGTCCCATCCCTCCTGGCAGACTGTTCAACGCTGGCTCATGGGAACCGTATTGGGCGGACTGGCTACGCGCATGGCCATGGAGAGTCGGCGGTGATTTCCTGATGGAACCGCCATCCAGAAGACCGTTCACACTGAGACTTCCAGCTCCAGCGTAAAAACCGTCCCCCCATCCACCCGGTTGGCAAACGTCAATCGCCCACGGTGGCTTTCGACAATCGTGCGGCAGATGTTCAGCCCCAGGCCCAGGCCGCCGTCCTTGGTGGTGAAGAACGGCGCGAACACCTGCTCCGCAATTGCAGCATCGATGCCAGGCCCACGGTCCGCCACGCGGATCTGCATGCGGCCGGCGACCACAGCCGCGTCGATCTCCACCAGCCGGCGTTCCAGTGCTGTGGCATGCATGGCCTGCAAGCTATTCAGCAGCAGGTTCAGCAGCACCTGCTCCAACAGCACGCGGTCGCCGCGCACCATGGGCAGGTCGGCCGGCACACGCAGCACGGCGCGCGCCTGCTGTGCCCGCATCTCGCCCTGCAGCAGGGCCAGCACATTCGCCACCAGGGCCGGCACGGCGCAGTCCTCGGCCCCAGCGGTGCGCTGGCGCACAAAGCCGCGTATACGCTGCACGATCTCGGCACTGCGCTGGGCCTGGGCCATGGTCTCATCAAGGCTGCTGCCCAGCAGTGCCTGGTTGCCTTGCTCAGCAAAGGCCTTGGCCGCGCTGGCGAAATTGCTCAGGGCCATCAGTGGCTGATTCAGCTCATGCGCCAGGGTGGACGCCATCTCGCCCAGGCTGGCCAGGCGCTGGGCGTGTTGCAGCTGCTCATCGTTCTGGCGCTGGCGCAGCTCGGCGCGCTTTTGCGCGGTGATGTCCACCACCGAACTCATCCAGCCGCTGTGCTGGCCGTGGGCATCGATCAGCCTGGCGGTATAGACCATGGTAAATACCTCATGCCCGTCGCGGTGGCGGATACGCGACTCGAAGCCGGACATGGCGGCCTGGCCGCTCATGGTGGCCTCATTGTTCTGCCAGTGCTGCTCCACATCGTCCGGGTGCCAGTACGGATACGGCGGCAGGCGGCCCAGCAACTCGTCGGCGCGGTAGCCGGTCATCTCGCACAGAGCGGGGTTGACATAGATGATGTGGCCTTCCAGGTCGCGCGCGCGCATGCCCACCAGCAGCGAATCTTCCATGGCCTTGCGGAAGGCGTGGGCCTGGTCCAGCTCCAGCGTGCGCTCGTGCACGCGCACTTCCAGCTCTCGGCGGGCATCGCGCTGCTCGGCAAAACGGCGCTCGCGCAAGCGCCAGTACAGGCCGCCCAGCAGCAGCAGGCCGGCACACAGCAGGCCCAGCATCCAGCTACGTTCGCGGGCACGGGTGACGGTGGCGTAGTCGGCCATCACGGTCAGCGTCCAGCCCAGGTCTGGCAGGACCTCGTCCACCGCCAGAAATTCGCGCGGCTGGCCGGCCAGGCTGGTGCGCACGCGGTAGCCCTCAGCATCCGGCGCCGCATCGCGCTGCCAGGGCAGCTGCGCAAAGCTGTGGCGCGCGCCATACTGCTGGTGCCGCTGCACCCAGGCCAGGTCGTCCTCGCCCAGCGCGCGCTTGGCCTGGTATATCCAGGAAGGTACCGAGCCCAGGAACACGATGCCGCGCGCATCGGCCAGCAAAATCGGGTCGCGCACAAAGGCCCAGGTGTCCTGGATCTGGCGCAGGCTGACCTTGACCGTGAGCACGCCGCGCACCACCCCGCCCTGCTGCACCGGCGCGGAGATAAACAGGCCCGGCTCGCCCGTGGTCTGGCCCACACCGTAGAACTGGCCGTTGCGGCCGGCCCGTGCATCCAGGAAATACGGCCGGTTCGCATACGACTGGCCCACAAAGCTCTGGGCCGTCTGCCAGTTGCTGGCGGCCAGGGTCATGCCCTGCAAATCGATCAGGTAGAGCGCATCCGAGCCGGCACGGAGGTTCACCTCTTCGATGTAGCGGTTGGCACGCTGCTGGGCCACCGGGTCGTGCGGCTGGGCCAGCGCTGCCAGCACGTCCGGGTGCTGCGCGGCGGTAAACGGCAGGTAGCTGTACTTGGCCGCCGCACCCCGCAAGCCCAGCGCATGCACCTCGATGGCCCGGTGGATGGAGTCCAGCTGGAAGCTGGCCTCACGCCGCGCCGCCCACTGGCCGGCAGCGGCGATCAAGGCTAGGCCCAGCACGGCCGCTACGGCCCACGCCCACCACGTCCGGTATGCGGGCACGGCGGCGGTAGGTGCAGATGGATCGGAGGGCATGGATGCAGAACAGGAAAAAGGGCCGAATCATTGTGCATGAGCAACACCGCAGCCCTGCGCACCGTCACAAAGTATTGGCTTTGCGCAACTGCGTACCAGTCCCACGCGCAGCCAAACAACAAGCGTATTTTTTGTGCGCCACGCGGGCTAGTCCGCCCAGGCAATTTACTATTATTTTTATAGCTTACAGCGCAAGTATTCTCTGCACGAGAGGCATAAAACACCATGTAACCCGAAAGAGCCTGGCAGCCTGTCAAGGGCCCCCTCAGCACGGTAAGATGGCCATGCGCGCAGCCCCGCCGGCCGCCATTGCAAGCACCCGATACACCACACCATCTTGACGTACAACAAGAGGCAAGAACACACCATGCAAGCCATCCGCATCGCCATCGTCGGCGAGTCCCTGATCGACTTCACCGCCACCAGCGGCCTGAACTTTGAAGGCCATGAAGGTGGCGCCCCGACCAATAGCGCCATCGCTACCGCCCGCCTGGGCCAGCCCATAGGTTTCATCAGCCAGCTGTCCACCGACCTGTTTGGCGAACGCCTGCTGCAGCATCTGCAAAGCAATGGCGTGAACACCGACTGGGTGCTGCGCAGCGATGCGCCATCGACGCTGGCCTTTGTCGAACGTACGCCGCAGACCAACCGCTACGCCTTCTACACCCAGGGCACGGCTGATACGCAGTGGGCGCCCGCTGTGCTGCCGGCGCTGCCAGACAGCTGCCGCTTTCTGCAGTTTGGCTCCATCGCGCTGCTGCACGAGCCAGCGGCCAGCCGCATCACCGACCTGGTGCTGGCGCAGCAAGGCCAACGCATCGTCTTGTTCGACCCGAATGTGCGCCTGAGCCTGATCAAGGATCTGCCGGCCTACCGCGTCAACGTGCAGCGCTGGGCCGCCGCCAGCAACCTGATGAAGTTCAGCGACGAAGACGCCGCCGCCCTGGCGCCGGGCCTGAGCCTGGCCGAGGTGGCCGCCAGCTTCATGCAGCAGCCCGCGCAGGGCCCGCGCGCCGTGGTCATTACCCGTGGTGGAGATGGCGCCACGCTATTCCGCCGTGGCCATGCACCGCTGGAGGTATCGGCTCCCAAGATCACCGTGGCAGACACCATAGGTGCCGGCGACACCTTTGATGCCGGCCTGACCGTCGCCCTGCTGGAGCACGGAGTGGAGCAGGTGGCCCAGCTCGACAGCCTACCCGACGCAACCTGGCTGGCCGTGCTGCGCTTCGCCGCCTGTGCCGCTGCCATCAACTGCACCCGCGAAGGTGCCCACCCACCCACCCGCGCCGAGCTGCAAGTGGCGCTGGACGCCGCCTCCTGAGCCGACCGAACACCATGCAAGCCTTTCATCTCTACCTCGACAGCGCCGATCTGGCCGATCTGCAAACCTGCCTGCCCCACCCCGCCGTCCACGGCGTGACCACCAACCCCACGCTGCTGCGCCGCGCCGGCATCACCCGCGCCACGCTGCCCAAATTGCTGAACACCTGCATCAAGCTGGGCGCACGCCAGGTGCAGGCCCAGGTGCATGCCGCCGATACCGAGGGCATCCTGGCCGACGCGCACCAGCTGGTGCGTGAATTCAACCCCGGCCAACTGGTGGTGAAGATCCCCGCCACCCGCGACGGCCTGCGCGCAGGCGCCGAGCTGAGCATGGAAGGCATTCCGGTCACCTACACCGCCGTGTACGCGCCCGAGCAAGCCCACTTCGCGGCCCAGCTGGGCGCCGCCTATGCCGCGCCCTACCTGGGCCGGCTGGAGGATTCGGGCGTAGACGGTCTGGCCTTGATCGGCCAGATGCAGTCCCTGGTCAGCCGCAGCGGAGCCAACACCCGGCTGCTGGTGGCCAGCGTGCGTTCGCGCGCAGCCTACCTGGCCTTGCTGGAACTGGGCGTGGGCTCCATCACCATCCCGCCCAAGCTGTTCAGTGAGCTGTTCGACCACAGCGCCACGTTGGATGCCGAGCGCGGCTTCCTGGCCGACGCGGCAGCACTGGGCACGTAAGCTACCACCTCCCACCGCAGAGGTGGGCGGTATTGCGTTTACGATGGAGGCCATCCAGAACCACGCCTGGGTGGCTACGCCGCCCTTGAAAGAGGCCCTCCATGTCCGACCGCACCGTCTTCTTCATCTCCGATGGCACCGGCATCACCGCCGAAACCTTTGGCAACGCCATCCTGGCGCAGTTCTCCATGGCGCCGCGCCATGTGCGCCTGCCCTTCACGGACACGGTAGACAAGGCCCACCAGGCGGTACGCCAGATCAACCACACAGCGGAACTGGAAGGCAAGCGGCCCATTGTGTTCAGCACCCTGGTGAACATGGAGGTGCTGAAAGTGGTCACCGAGAACTGTAAGGGCATGCTGCTGGACATGTTCGGCACCTTTGTGAATCCGCTGGAAAACGAGCTGGGCATCAAGTCCAACCACCGCATCGGCCGCTTCAGCGACGTGAGCAAAAGCCAGGCCTACCACGACCGTATCGAAGCCATCAACTTCAGCCTGGAGCATGACGACGGCCAGACCCACCGCGATCTGGCCCAAGCCGATGTGATCCTGGTCGGCGTCAGCCGCAGCGGCAAGACCCCGACCACCCTGTACCTGGCCATGCAATATGGCCTGAAGGCCGCCAACTACCCGCTGATCCCCGAAGACTTCGAGCGCCGCCAGCTACCACCGGCCCTGGTGGAATACCGCAAAAAGATCTTTGGCCTGTCGATCCAGCCTGAGCGCCTGAGCGAGATCCGCAACGAGCGACGCCCCAACTCCAAATACGCCTCGCTGGAGAACTGCCGTATGGAGGTGAGCGAAGCCGAAGCCATGATGCGCCGCAGCGGCATCCGCTGGCTGTCCAGCACCACCAAATCCATCGAAGAAATTGCCACCACCATCCTGCAGGAAATCCGGCCGGAACGGCTGGTGTACTGAGGCTTGGGCAGGTGCTTGGCGCCTACACCGCAATGGTGTAGAGCATGGCGCTGGCGCGCTCGTCGGCGTTGTGGCCCTGCAGCGCGACATCCCACTCGCGGCCCTGGGCGCCGCGCTGGGGCGGCAAGCCCTGCGTCATGGCAGTGACCTCTTCCGCAGTGGCATCGAACTCGGCGGCCAGTTCACGGTTCTCCAGAAACAGGCGCGCCACCATGGAGCCGCCCGAATCGATGAGCATGAGGTAACGCACAGGCAGTCGGTATGACGTCTGAAGGTTGCCTCGCGGCGCTTCCATTCCGAAGGTTTGACTCATGAAACCATCTTGCCACAGCTATCGCGCCAAGGGTAGTGCTGCTTGCGCTTAGGCGTATATGTTCACACCTCAATTGCTATCCATTTAGTAGCGAACTGCACAGAATAAATAAGCGCTGCAGGCTTATTTCATCCTCAATCCTGTCTACGCGTTTTCATGCTTTCCATTTAATTTAAATGTATACAAACCGATAACAAAGTAGATACATTCACTGCCGGCCCTATCCCATGCTTGTACGCTCCGACCTGATCACCAGCACACTGCCCACGCCGGTCACCAGCCTGAGGGGCGCGGCATCGGCAGAGACGGATGGCCCCGCACTGGCTACGGCCGAGGTTCCGTCTACCATTGTCAGCAACACCACTGCGCTGGAAGCCCATGCCGCCAGCTGGACCTACATGGCGCCCACACGCTATGTGCCTGCCAGCATGCAGGCTTGGCAAAGCCGATCCGAGGACACGGTCAGCAAGCTCATGGCACGTAATTTCTCGTCCACGGGCAATGCAAACCGCTTCAATGGCCTGGCAGGCGCCTTGCTGGAGCGCTTCAAAACCACGCCGGGTGACTACCAGCAAGCCGTGGCGAACTATGTTCCCAGCAGCAACACCAGCGTCGATGCCGCGGCCAAAACTGCGCTGTCCAGCATCGGCAACAACGCATTGGCCAAAGTGTCTTTGAGCATACGCACCCGCTCTGGCACCGTGGTGAACCTGACCCTGACCAACCAGAACGATGGCCTGGGCGTGGAAATACACAGCAATGGCCCCTTGAGCGCCACCGAAAGCCAGGCCATTGCGCAGTTATCCGCCAGCTTTGAAAGAGCGGTGCAAGGCTTCACTGCGGACCCGCCCACGGTGGATATTGCGGGCCTGGGCGACTACGACAGCACTGTCCTGTCCAGCATCGACCTGAAGGGCCAGATGCTGCGCAACGGCGACAGCTACCGCCTGGACTTCCATGCCGACGCCAGCCAGCGCAGCTTGAAAATGAGCTCTCCCACCGACCAGGTGGATATGAAAGTCAATCTGCAAAACCCAGCTTTATGGGGCAGCCCGGCCCAGCGGGAGCAGGCCATCGCCCAACAATTGCAGAAGATAAGCCAGGCCGGCAGCCGCGGCCATGGCAATGCCGAATGGATAGGCATTGTCCAGGACGCATTTGCGTCCATGCAGCGGTCCTACGGCGTCGATGCCAACGACAGCCCCCAAGTGCCGGCCAGTACCGGCACACCGACCATCAAGGACAGTGCTTTGTTATCTGGCCTGGCTGATTTTGCGCTGCGCATCACCGGCATGACCCAGGCCACCAACCCCATGCGTCTGGACGAAACCGACCGCTTTGACTTCAGTTTGCTGCAGACCACCAGCACCACTGGCCCGGCCGACAAGCCCGACAGCATCCAGCAGCGGCAGACATCCCGGCTCAAGGCCAGTTACCACAGCGCGCTAAACGCCTCCGCGAAGCTGGAGCTCACCAGCGAAAAGAAATCGCAAAGCTACCTTTACACCCGCATCGACGACCAGGACAGCCTGACGGTGACACTGACCCGGCAACTGGACCAAAGTATGCAGGTGGTGGTGGACAAATCGGCGAAAACCTCCGCCCGGGTCCAGCACTACGAAATGGGCATGCTGGTCGAAGACCGCAGCACGCCCTGACGGCAGGCTCGGCTTAAAAGCTGGTCCAGTCGTCGTCGTTGGTGCTGGCGGCCTTGGGCGCGCTGAGCTTGCCCATGGCGGGTTTGATGC
>NZ_JBWKNO010000035.1:0-3117 GCF_059415605.1 Rhodoferax sp. GW821-FHT10B06
GGACAAGCGGTTACAGCTGCTTTCGTAAATTGCCTAGGCGCACGGGATAGGGGCGCATTTCGCGGCAAACTGCGGCCCTCCACAAGGCCCCTTGCCACCGCACGCCCACCCCATGCCCACCGATTTGACCGCCCTGCTCCAAGCATTCACCAGCACGAGCCGCCTGTACGAGTTGACCCTGGGCGCGCCAGAAGCCGCCTCCAGTAAGACCCCCAGCCTGCTGGTAGAAGCCTTCGCGGCCAGCGAGTCGCTGCACAGCGTAGGCAGCCGCGACATCATCGCCCTGAGCACCCAGGCCGACATCGCCACCGACCAACTGCTGGGCCAACGCGCCAGCCTGCAGACCAGCCTGTCGGACGGCAGCCGCACCCCCTTCACCGGCCTGGTGGTGCAAGCCGCCCAGCTGGGCAGCTTTGGCGGCCTGGCCCGCTACCACCTGCGCGTGGCACCCTGGATCTGGCTGCTGGGCCAGTCGCGCAGCAGCCGGGTCTGGCAAGACATGTCCACCACCCAGATCGTGGACGCCGTCTTCCAAAGCTACCAGGCCGTGGCCGCCTGGCGCTGGAGCGACGAGGTGGCCCCCTTTCTGCGCAACACCCCACCCCGCAGCTACTGCGTGCAGTACCGAGAAACCGACCTGGCCTTCGTCTCCCGCCTGCTGGCCGAAGAAGGCCTGGGCTGGCGTATCGAGGAAAGTGAGGAAAGCGACTCCGCCCCCAGCAGCCACCAGTTGGTGCTCTTCGCCGACTCCAGCCAGACCAGCGCCTGCCCCGAAGACGCCACCAGCGCCCACGCCCTGGGTGGCGCCGGCATCCGCTTCCACGGCGCCAGCGCGCTGGAAGAACAAGACGCCATCCAGGCCCTGGTGCACAGCAGCAGCCTGCCCCCGGCCCGCCTCAGCCTGCAAAGCTTTGACTACAAAGCCAAGGCCTCCAGCAGCGTCAGCATCCCCCTCTTCCCCAGCAACGTCCCCTTCAGCGGCGGCCCCAACGCCCCCCAGCTGGAGAGCTATGACAGCCCCGGCAGCTACGCCTTTGCCGACGCCGCCCAGGCCCGCGCCGCCGCCGACCGCATCGCCCAGGCCCACCACAGCCAGCGCAGCCGCTGGCAGGGCCGCAGCACCGTGCGCACCCTGCGCCCCGGCACCCGCTTCGCCCTGGTGGGCAGCCCGCGCCAGATGTCTGGCACCGGCAACGCAACCAACACCGACAACAGCAACCCCAACAGCAACCAAGACCCCGAACTGCTGGTGCTCGGCGTCACCAGCATCGGCATCAACAACCTGCCCCGCCCGGCCCAGGAAGCTCTTGCCGAGCTGTTCGGCCCGGTGCCGCAGCTGCTGAGCGAGCTTCTGCAGCAGTTTTCCATTCAAGACAAAACAGCCTCTAGCGCAGATTTCACCTGCGCAAGCAGCTATGAACTCGATAGCACCCGTGTGGAGTTGATCCCCACCTCCGCCCTCATCGCCCAGGCCCAGAAGCTGGGCTACGCCAACCGCTTCGAAGCCATCGCCGCCCAACAACCCTGGCGCCCGGTGCTGGCCGATGGCACCGGCCTGCGGCTGAACCCGCGCCCCACCGCCTGGGGCAGCCAGACCGCCATCGTCATCGGCGCCCAGGGCGAGACAGTCCCCAGCGGGGCGGACGAGACCTTTACCGACCGCCTGGGGCGCATCCGCATCCGCTTCCACTGGCAGGGCCAGGGCAGTGATGACGCTAGTGACGACGCCCGCACCTGCTGGGTCCGCGTACTGCAGCGCAGCGCGGGCGGAGGAAGTGGTGCCGGCATGGGCGTGCAGTTCATCCCCCGCATCGGCCAGGAGGTGCAGGTGCAGTTTCTGGAAGGCGATATCGACCGCCCCATCGCAGTGGCGGCCCTCTACAACGGCCAGGGCGAAGGCGGTGTGCTGCCCTCCCCCGGCGGTGCCCAGGACGCCGATGCCGACACCAGCGTGTTCGACGCCGCCAGCGACACCCGCTACAGCGGCCAGGGCAATCTGGTCGGCACGGGCTCGGGCGGGCACAGCCCCGTCTGGCATGGCGCTGCGGCAGGCAGTGGACCGTCTGGCCAACGCAACGCCAGTGCCCAGTGGGGTATCCGCAGCAAGGAATATGGTGGTACCGGCTACAACCAGCTGGTGTTTGACGACACAGACGGCCAAGGTCCCCAGGGCAGGATCCAGCTCAAAACCACGCAAGCCGCCACCGAGCTCAACCTGGGCCATCTGCTGCACACCGCAGACAACTACCGGGGCAGCCTGCGCGGCACCGGCACCGAGCTGCGTACCGACGCCTATGGCGCCATCCGCGCCGGCGCCGGCCTGCTCATCAGCAGCTATGCACTGCAGCACAGCGCCAGCCGCCGCGACCCGGCCGGCGACAACAGCGCAGGCATGGCCCTGCTCAAACAGGCCAGCACCCTGGCCGCCTCCTTCAGCCAGGCCGCCACCACGCACCAGACAGTCGCCCTGGCCAGCCATGTGGGCAGCACAAAAGCCAACGCCAGCGCACTCAACGACCAAGCCGCCCCCCTGCAAGCCCTGTACACCGCCGCCAGCGGCATGCTGGACCCGGCCAGCCTGGCCCAGGCCCAAAGTGACGCCGCCACCAAAAGCACCCAGGCCAGCGACGGCAAACTACCGCACAGCACCGACGCAGTACTGGGCATTGCCGCACGCGGCGGCCTGGGCGTGGTCGCCGGACAGAACATCCAGCTCAACAACGGCGAGACCACCAGCCTGATGAGCGGCCAGGACAGCCAATTCGCCAGTGGCGGCCAGCTGCGCGTGCACACCGGCCAGGCCATCGGCATGCTGGCCGGGGCCGTCAAAGCAGGAACCAACAACACCGGCCTGCAGCTCATCGCCGCCAAGGACGACATCGACCTGCAGGCCCAGGCGGGGGAACTCAAAGTCCAGGCCAAGGGCCAGGTGGATGTAATAAGTGCCAACGCCCATATTGACTGGGCCGCAGCCAAGCGCATCCGCATCGCTACCGCCGCGGGGGCGAGTATCACCATTGAGGGTGGGAACATCACCACCACCGCACCGGGGCAGATTACGGTGCATGCTTCGCAGAAGGTGTTTGAGGGGCCGGGGCGGGTGGGGTATCCGCTGCC
>NZ_JBWKNO010000036.1:0-2294 GCF_059415605.1 Rhodoferax sp. GW821-FHT10B06
CACAAGGTAAAGACCTCAAAGTCGCCATCGACCCCACCTACGAGCCCTTCACCTTCAAGACCGCCGACGGCAAGCCCACCGGCTTCGACGTGGACATCGCCAACGCCCTGTGCGAGAAGATCAAACGCAAATGCGTGTTTGTCGAACAGGTCTGGGACAGCATGATCCCCGGCCTGCAAGCCAAGAAGTACGACGCCATCATCAGCTCCATGTCCATCACCGAAGACCGCCTCAAAGTGGTGGACTTCACCGACAAGTACTACAACACCCCCAGCAAGATCGTCGTCAAGAACGACATCAAGTTCACCGACCTGGCCTCCCTCAAGGGCAAGAAGATCGGCGTCTTGAAGGGCAGCACCCAAGAGAAGTACGCCAACGGCGAACTCAAGAAGCTCGGCGTGGTCGTCACCCCCTATGAAGCCCAGGACCAGGTCTACCTGGACATCAAGGCCGGCCGCCTGGACGGCACCGTGGCCGACATCATCGAAGTCACCGGTGGCTTCCTGAGCAAGCCCGAAGGCAAGGACTATGTGGCCGTCGGTCCCGAGCTGTACACCCCCAAGTACTTTGGTGGCGGTGTCGGCGTGGCCCTGCGCAAGGGTGACAAGGCGCTGAAGGAAGAACTCAACGCCGCCATCAAGGCCATCCGCACCGACGGCACCTACAAGACCCTGAACGACAAGTACTTCAAGATCGACGTGTACGGCAAGAACTAGGCTCACCCCCAGGCTGCAGCGCTTCGCGTCTTTCGCCAACCCCCTTGCAGGGGGCGAACCCTACAGCCCGGCGGAGCCGGTTCTGTGGGTTCCTGGTGGGAAGACAGGGGTGTCTCTAGCCCCCGGTGGTTGTCGTTCTCTATCTCATGGCCGTGGTAAGCGATAAGCACCACGGCTTGTTTTTTTATTCTGCAGGTAGATTTGTTTTGTCTGATTACTACTGGTCCATCCTCCATGGCGCGCTGCTCACGGTCGGCGTGTCCCTGGCCGCGCTGACGGTCTCGGTGCTGCTGGGCCTGCTGGGTGCCGCGGCCAAGCTCTCCGGGCGGCCGGTGCTGGTCGTGCCGGCCACGCTGTACACCACCATCATCCGTGGCATCCCGGACCTGGTGCTGATGCTCTTGGTGTTCTACGGCGGCACGATTGGCGTAAATGCCCTGCTGGAGATGGCCGGCAGCGAGGCTACGCTGGACCTAGAGCCGTTCACCGCCGGGGTGCTGACCCTGGGCTTCATCTACGGCGCGTACATGACCGAGACCTTTCGCGGCGCCATCATGGCGATTCCGCGCGGGCAGTTCGAGGCGGCGGCCGCCTTTGGCATGGGGCCTCGGCAGGCCTTCTTGCGCATCACGGCGCCGCAGATGGTGCGCTATGCCCTGCCGGGCTTTACGAATAACTGGCTGGTGCTGATCAAGGCCACGGCCCTGGTGAGTCTGATCGGTCTGCAGGAGATGACCTATCTGGCCAAGCAGGCCAGTGCGGCAACCCGCTCGCCGTTTGTCTATTTGCTGTTTGCCGGGGCTTTGTTCCTGGTCTACACCTGGGTGTCGCTGGAGGTGCTGCGCAAGCTGAATGCCCGCTACAGCCTGGGCACCAAGCGTATCACGCTGTGAGGATGACGTTATGAACTGGGAAGTCATCTTTCGCGAAGAGAGCCTGGCCATGTTTGGCGAGGGGATTCTGAATACGCTGTGGCTGCTGGCGGCCTCGGTGGCCATCGGGGCGGTGCTGGCGGTGGCCTTTGCTTTGGCCTTGACCAGCAACAGCGTGCTGCTGAAACGGTTGGTGGGGGCCTATACCTTTGTGATCCGGGGCACACCGCTGCTGATCCAGGTGTATTTGATTTACTACGGTCTGGCGCAGCTGGACTGGATCCAGGCGCGCTGGGACACGGTGTGGCCGCTGGTGTATTTCAAGAACGCGTTCTTTTGCGCCTTGCTGGCGTTTGCGCTGAATACCGGGGGCTATACGGCCGAGATGCTGGCAGGCGCGATCCGCGAAACGAATGCGGGCGAGATCGAAGCAGCGCAAGCTTTTGGCATGAGCCACTTCAAGATCATGACCCGGGTGGTGCTGCCCAGTGCCATGCGGCGCACGCTGCCGGCCTATAGCAACGAGGTGGTGATGATGCTGCAGAGCACCAGCCTGGCCAGTGCGGTGCCGGGGCTGCTGGATGTGACGGCGGCGGCCAGCCGCATCTATTCCGACTTTTACCTGCCGTTCGAGGCCTATCTGTTTGCTGCGGCGCTGTACCTGGTCGGTACCTTTGCGCTGATTGCGGCTTTCCGCGCGGCTGAA
>NZ_JBWKNO010000037.1:0-1539 GCF_059415605.1 Rhodoferax sp. GW821-FHT10B06
CCGTATCAGCTGCGCCGGCACCATGTATTCGGGTAGTTGCTGCGCCAGTTGCTGGCGCAGCTGTTCTTCTTGCAGTGGTTCTTCCTGCTGCTCTTGCTGCTGGGCCACCCAGTAGCCCAGCAGCTGCGCACTGGCGCCCTCCCCGTGCACCACCACTGCGGCTTCACGCATGCCCGCACAGGCCAGCAGCCGGGCTTCGATCTCGCCCAGCTCAATGCGCAGGCCGCGCAGCTTGACTTGGTGGTCCAGCCGGCCCAGGTAGTCCATGCCGCCGTCGGCTCTCCAGCGGACCTGGTCGCCGGTGCGGTACAGGCGGCTGCCCTGGCCCCAGGGGTCGGGGATGAAGCGTTCGGCGCTCAGGCCGGGGCGCTGGTGGTAGCCACGGGCCAGCTCGGGGCCGCCCAGGTAGAGTTCTCCGGCCACCCCCACGGGCAAGGGGTTGAGGCTGTCGTCCAGCACCCAGGCGCTGCGGTTGCCCACGGCCGTGCCTATGGGCAGGTAGGGGCTGTGCTGCCACTGTGCCGGATCGCTGTCCGGGGTGGTGGTCCACAGCATGGGGGAGATCACGGTTTCGGTGGGGCCGTAGCCGTTGATCAGGGTGGCCGGGGCGAAGACCTGGCGCACGCGTTCGAAGTGTTCGCGTGACAGGGCTTCGCCACCAAAGGCGAGTACACGCAGGGCCAGGGCCGGGGTATCCGGCGCAGGATGCTGCAGCAAGCTGTGGGCGGCTTCGGCCAGCTGAACCAGGTAGCTGGGGGGGAAGGCGGCAACGGTGGTGCCGTGGTGGGCCATCTGGGTGCAGGCCTGGGCCGGGCTCCACAGGCTGGGGTCGCTGATGAGGAGCTCGGCTCCGAACAGCAGGGGCATGAGCCAGTATTCATGGGCCAGGTCGAAGTTGATGGAGGCGAAGTGCAGGACTTTGTCCTGCGGCCCCATCTGGTAGCGCTGGCCTATGGCCTGGCAGTGCCGGGCCAGGGGGCCGTGTTCGACGCAGACGCCTTTGGGCTGGCCGGTGGAGCCGGAGGTGTAGATGAGGTAGGCGCTTTGGGCGGGGTGGATGGCCACGGCGGGTGCGGTGGCGGGCCATGCCCCTTCCGTGTCTTCAGTGTCTTCGATGCAGAGGATGTCCAGGCTGTCGGTCTGTGTCTGTACCCAGGGGGTGTCCAGGCCGCGCTGGGTGAGCAGGTGGCGGATGCCGGCGTCCTGGCACATATAGGCCAGGCGCTCCGATGGGTAGCCGGGGTCCAGGGGGACGAAGGCGCCGCCGGCTTTGAGGATGGCCAGGAGGGCGATGACCATGTCCGGGCTGCGCGCCATGCTGAGGCCGACGCGGACTTCGGCGCCTACGCCGTGGGCGATGAGGCGGTGGGCCAGGCGGTTGGAGCGTTCTTCCAGGTCGTGCCAGCTGACGACGGTGTCGCCCTGGCGCAGGGCGGTACGGGGGCCCAGGGTGTGGGCCTGGGTGCCCAGGGCCTGGGGGAGTGGGATGAAGGCTGACGGCTTTGGGTGCAGGGCTGCGGTGTTCCAGTGCTGCTGTTG
>NZ_JBWKNO010000038.1:0-1234 GCF_059415605.1 Rhodoferax sp. GW821-FHT10B06
GCCTGCATGTCTTGCAGGCTGGACAGCAGCTGGCCGACTTCGTCGGTGCTGCGGTTGTCGATGTGGGCGGTCAGGTCGCCTCCGGCCACTTGGCGCGCCACACCGGTAGCCTGCACCAGGGGACGGGTGATGGAGCCTGAGATCAGCCAGGCGCAAACCAGGCTCAGCAGCAGGCTGACCACACCCAGCGCAACCATCAGGCTGCGGCTGGCTTCATAGTTGGCGTGGATTTGCTTGGCAATGCTGTCAATTTGCGTACGCTGCTGAGACAGCAACGCATCCATCTTAGCCAAATACACTTTGGAGGCGGGTACAAACTTGTCGGTCAACACCTTGTTCGCCTCATCCTCTTTGCCATCCTTCTTGAAGGCAAGAATTTCGTCACGGGCAGCTACATATGTTTTTCGGGCGGCCCCAATTTCTGCATAGAGGGCTTTTTCCTCGTCGGTATTGATGACCTCTTCCAGCTTCTTCTGGAACTCGGCCGATGTCTTGGACGACTCGGCTTGGTCTTCTGCAAAGTAAGCAGCTACGGAAGGATCACTGCTTTTGGCGATGGCGCCCGTGCGGCGCACGCCTGTGTGGATGTTCCGATACCAATCGCTCACCAGACGCTCGGTCTTGAGTGGCTCCTCCACCATGTTCTGCGTGGCCTGCGCAACCGCGCTCAACCGAGAAAGACCCACCAAGATACTGATCAAGGACATGATCAGCACCAGGGCGAAACCCAGGCCCAGGCGCTTTGCGATGGACAGGTTCTTAATAAAGCTTGGCATAGCAGCGTCTCTCTCAGAAGTTACGTAAGGAGGTTGAACAGAAAGGCAGGCAGCCGGGCCAGTAGAGCACAGTGGGCAATACGCCCAATGGCATGTAGGCGGTATGCGCAGTACGGGTTGTGCGCTCAACCATGCAGGGCAGCTCGCGATTCAAGCGCGGAATTCTGCGGTAATTTACACCCGCTTACACGCATGGTTCGCGAAATGCTAGAAATATATGCCGCCAATGCCCTGGCGGTTTCCGCACGTGCACGGGATACATCGGCTCAACAGCTATGCATTTGATAGCTTCCAGCGCAGATAAAACCTGCGCCAGCAGGCAATATCCTTCACAAGCGCGAGGCGGCCCTGCCCGCGCAGAACCGCCGCAGCTGGCATGAATTAAAAGCTGGTCCAGTCGTCGTCGTTGGTGCTGGCGGCCTTGGGCGCGCTGAGCTTGCCCATGGCGGGTTTGATGC
>NZ_JBWKNO010000039.1:0-1229 GCF_059415605.1 Rhodoferax sp. GW821-FHT10B06
AGGTTCTATGTTTTTTTCAAGTTGTTTTTGGACTTAAACGGGCCGGATCAAATGTCTCGGTTCCATTCCAAACTGCAAACGCTACGCGCAACAATTTGCGCCCCAAAATGAGAAATGCTTCTGTGCTGGCAAAGCCCTTGGCCCGTATCGACAGGTACAGCGGCTTGAGCGCTTTACTGTGGCTGGCAGCGAAGCCCGCCAGGTACATCTGCCGGCGCAGCAATGGCGGCCCTTTCTTGCTCAGTCGACGCCGCCCGCGCTTGGTACCCGAGTCATTGGGCCGCGGGTCTAGCCCACAGTACGCTACTAACGCATCGGCATTGGCAAAGTCAAAGCGGCTCAGCAATGTGGCCAATAAAGCCGAAGTCTGCGGCCCAATGCCGGTGATGCTGCAAAGTCTTTGACAACCCTGCGCCATTTCGGTGTCACCAGCGATCAAGTACTGAACCTTGTCATCCATCGATTTCAGTAAGGCATCAAAGCCGTTGTAAAGCATCTCTAGAGCTAACCCTGGTGCGTCCACACCAGTGAAGATTTGGCGCAAACTCGAACGCTGTGCGACCACTTGCGCTCGGCGCGTGAGCAGCTCTTGCAGTTGTTGCTGCATGCCACTGGCGGCTTGCCAAGGGTGTAGTCGGGTATGGTGTTCGGCGAGGTAGCGGGCGATGACGCCGGCGTCTACGCCATCGGTCTTACCCCGCGTGCCCAGGGCGCGGGCGTAGAAGTAGACATCCCGGGCGTTGAGCACGTAGACCGTAAGGCCTGCTTGGCTGGCCAAGTGGGCCAGCAGAGCGTGATAACGACCCGTCGACTCCATGGCAATCAGCGTTCCGGTGGGCAGTTCGCGCAACCAGGCCGTGATGCTGGCTTCGTCATTGACGATGCTGTGCGGTCGATGTCCGGTCCCTAGCGAGATGACCAGTTCGGCCTTCGCAACATCGACGCCAATACATAACTTTGAACAAGTTGGCTCTTGCATGATGGCTCCTCCGATTGGACAATTTGCCTTGTCGGGGTGCAGCTCACCTGCCACGTTGGCTTGCCTTCAGATCGGCGGTTGGCTGGCTTGAAACGGGCCACCGCTCAGTTCCTGATCGACGTTGGCAGGTGGGACGGGAGAATTCTCAAAACAGTCGGTCCGCGCAAGCAGCCGATCCCGCAGCGGGTCTCTCCACCCCGACACCATCAACATACAAGTTTTTGAACCCGACGTCTTAAACATACAAGCG
>NZ_JBWKNO010000040.1:0-1195 GCF_059415605.1 Rhodoferax sp. GW821-FHT10B06
TTAAGCAATGATCTTGGCAACCACGCCGGCGCCGACGGTCTTGCCGCCTTCACGGATGGCGAAACGCAGACCTTCTTCCATGGCGATGGGGTTGATCAGCTTGACGGTGATCGACACGTTGTCGCCTGGCATGACCATTTCCTTGCCTTCTGGCAACGCGATCGCACCGGTCACGTCCGTAGTACGGAAGTAGAACTGGGGACGGTAGTTGTTGAAGAAAGGTGTGTGGCGGCCGCCTTCGTCTTTGCTCAGCACGTAGATTTCAGAGGTGAAATGCGTGTGTGGCTTGATCGAACCGGGCTTGCACAGCACTTGGCCGCGCTGCACGTCTTCGCGCTTGGTACCGCGCAGCAAGATGCCGACGTTGTCGCCAGCTTGGCCTTGGTCCAGCAGCTTGCGGAACATTTCCACGCCGGTGCAGGTGGTCTTTTGGGTGTCAGCGATACCGACGATTTCGATTTCTTCGCCGACCTTGATGATGCCGCGTTCAACGCGACCGGTCACCACGGTACCACGACCGGAGATGGAGAACACGTCTTCCACAGGCATCAGGAACGCGCCGTCAACAGCACGCTCTGGCAGGGGGATGTAGGTGTCCAGTGCATCGGCCAGCTTCATGATCGCGCCTTCGCCGAGCTCGCCCTTGTCGCCTTCCATGGCCAGCTTGGCGCTGCCGTGGATGATGGGGGTGTCGTCACCTGGGAAGTCGTACTTGTCCAACAGCTCGCGCACTTCCATTTCAACGAGTTCGAGCAGTTCGGCGTCGTCCACCATGTCGCACTTGTTCAGGAACACGATGATGTATGGCACACCCACTTGGCGGGCCAACAGGATGTGTTCGCGGGTCTGGGGCATGGGGCCGTCAGCAGCCGAGCAGACCAAGATGGCGCCGTCCATTTGGGCTGCGCCGGTGATCATGTTCTTCACATAGTCGGCGTGGCCTGGGCAGTCCACGTGGGCGTAGTGGCGGTTGGCGGTTTCGTATTCGACGTGGGCGGTATTGATGGTAATACCGCGGGCCTTTTCTTCGGGCGCTGCGTCGATTTGGTCGTAGGCCTTGGCCGAACCGCCGAACTTGGCTGCCAGCACGGTGGTGATGGCGGCCGTCAGCGTGGTCTTGCCGTGGTCAACGTGACCGATCGTGCCCACGTTGACGTGGGGCTTGGTGCGCGTGAACTTTTCTTTTCCCATTTTT
>NZ_JBWKNO010000041.1:0-1179 GCF_059415605.1 Rhodoferax sp. GW821-FHT10B06
TTCTGTTCTTTCCCATCCCGCGTCAAACGCACGATGTGCATTTGACGATGACACGCTTTTGTTAGCCGCTCTTAGTGGACGGCGAAGTGGTCCGCTGCAGCAAAGGGTAAGCGGCGGATGTACTCTCAGTGCTGGAATTCACCCAAGCTCTAGAAGACTGTTGACGGACTGCTCAAGCATTTCTATCAACTCAGGATCCATGAACTTATATTCGTCTGGAATATCCAGTACATGGATCGACTTATGGTCGAGTAGCCTGGTGAACTCGGCCATGAGCCTGGACTTGTGCTTTTCCTCCATGACGAGGATGACGTTGGCCCATCGAATGTCTTCGATTGACACCTTATGGCGGGCATTGGGACTTGTGCCTGCCGAGCGAGTTGCGACTTTTGGGTGCTTTCGCCAGACTTGTTCAGCGGTTGGGCTACGCCATTGATTTCTGCTGCAGATAAACAGCACTTTGAGTTTGTCGTTCAACTTCGACATGCCCTCTTCTTGTATGAGCTGCTTTTCTGTTGTTCGTGGGTAGTCGATCCCAAGCTGTCGGGCACGAGCAAGCTTAACGGAACGCGTGTACAGGTTCTTCCATTGCTTTTCTCGCGGGAAATCATCTTTGCTCGCCATGGCAGAGACCTTTTTGGAGCCTAACGAGGCTGTAAAAACTATCACATACTTGCTGACAACACGATTTTGGGAGTATGCGAACCTTTCGCTTGCGTGTGTGCTCGGTATAAAAGTTTTATAGGCACCGTGCGCTGAGCATTGATCCACTATAGCCCGGAGTAACCGATCGGTTTCCGCCCCGTAAGCCGTCTATCCCTCAAAAAGGTGGAACCACCAAGGGCTCTTTTTTTTATAGCTTTTGCGCAGGTTGAATTTGCGCTGGAGCCAGTTTTTATTTGAAGATTTATGTGTGGTCTGGGGTAGTGCAGATGGCACGTGGCGTCTATGCGATCGCTGGCCGGGATGTGCGCCCGGCGGCGCAGTAACTTTTCTTTTACGCAAAAGAAAAGTCACCAAAAGAAAGGCGCCCCCACTGTCTGCGCCCCGTCGCTATCGCACTGGGAAACCTGCGGTGCTCGCTTTGGGCGGGGTCTGGCTAAACTCGCTTCGCTTGTATGTTTAAGACGTCGGGTTCAAAAACTTGTATGTTGATGGTGTCGGGGTGGAGAGACCCGC
>NZ_JBWKNO010000042.1:0-1153 GCF_059415605.1 Rhodoferax sp. GW821-FHT10B06
GCTGCTTGTTCACTGGTGGCCTGGCTCATGCTCTGCGCCGTGGTTGAGACTTGTTCGCTGGCCGAAGCAATGCTGCTGGCTGCTGCGTTGACTTCGCCTATGACTTGCGAGAGCTTGCTTACCATTGTTTGGATGGCGAACAACATGCTGCTCGTGTCATTGGTACGGGTCTTCACCACCACCGTCATGTCGCCGCCGGCAATCTTCGATACCACGTCCGCCGCGTAGGCTGGCTCACCCCCGAGCTGTTTGACCAGGCCACGGGTGATCAGGACAGCTAGCGCCATCGCGATCAGCACGGCGCCAATACCGGCCCCCAGCATCCAAGTGCGTGCGGAGCGGTAGCTTTCCGCGGCCTGCGCGCCGGACGCCTTCATTTGCTCACCGACGAGGCTCTGGAACGCGTCCAGCGCGTCCACGACAGCGGTGTTGCTGACCGACATCTCCTTCAACATAAATTCCGTGGCCTTGGCCTTGTCAGCCTTGAGCAGGGCATAGTACTGGTCGTACTTGGGTGCAGTTTCTTCATAGGGCTTGCGCATCGCATTGAACAGCTCGCGCCCCTTGGGCGTGTTGATAGTCTTGTCGAGCTGGGCCATGCCGTCGTTGGCGACACTACGCAATTTCTGGATCTTGGCCTTGTTCTGTTCTATTTCATCCTCGGAACTGACGAGCAACAGGTTGCGCGTAGAGCGCCCGATGTCGAGCAGAGCCACCTGGATGTTGCCTGCCACATCGATCTTGGGATAACGGTCGTCGGTGATGTCTCTCGTTTTATCGTTCATCGTCGCCATATTGGTCAGCGCCAGCACGATGGTTGCGATGAGCAACGCCACAACAGTGCCGAAGCTCAGTGCCAGCTTGGTGGCAATGCCTAGTTGTTTTTTTTCCATATCGATTTCTTTCGTTTTAAATTGCGTATTGCCCAAGCCAATCAGGCCGTTGCCCCAACTCTGAAGAAGCCCATCACCTCCTGCAGTTGCGCCGCCTGGTTACTCATCTCTTCGGCGGTGCAATGCCATTTTGTGGTGCAGAAAATTGCCATTCAAATGTTTGCCACGCCGCCGTGCCCCACTCCGGCCAGCGCGGCCATCTCATCCACCGACAGCACATGGTGGATGTTGAGGATGATCACGAACTTGCCGTTCACCTT
>NZ_JBWKNO010000043.1:0-890 GCF_059415605.1 Rhodoferax sp. GW821-FHT10B06
GCAGCCACGCTGTTGGTGCTCAGCGCCGCAATCTGGCTGGTCTTCAGCGCAGCCACGTCCACCGTCTCTATCGCCACGATCTGGTTGGTCGTCAGCGCCGCCACGTCAGCGGTGGTCACCGCCGCGATTTGGCCGGTGGTCAACGCCACGATCTGGTTGGTCGTCAAGGCCGCTGCCTGCGCCGTTGTCAACGCTGCGATCTGGTTGGTACCCAGCGCCGCGATGTCCACAGTCTCGATCGCCACCACTTGGTTGGTCGTGAGGGCCGCAACGTCCGTGCCCAGCGCTACCACTTGGGCCGTGGTCAAGGCCACGACCTGGTTAGTCGTCAGGGCCACAACTTGGCTGGTGGTCAGCGCCGCAATACCGGCCGTGGTCACGGCCTGGATCTGGTTGGTGGTCAGCGCTGCCACGCTGTTGGTGCTCAGTGCCGCGATCTGGTTGGTCTTCAGAGCCGCAACGTCCACGGTCTCGATCGCCACAACCTGGTTGGTCGTCAGCGCGGCCAGCTCCGTGGTCGTCAGCGAGGACACCTGGCCGGTGGTCAAGGCCACAATCTGGTTGGTCGTCAACGCCACCACTTGTGCGGTGTTCAGTGCCACCAGGTCTGCCGTGGTCACGGCCTGGATCTGGTTGGTGGTCAGCGCTGCCACGCTGTTGGTGCTCAGGGCCACAACCTGGCTGGTCTTCAAGGCGGCTATGTCAGCCGTCTCGATCGCCGCAACCTGGTTGGTCGTCAGCGCGGCTATCGCCGCTGTCGTCAACGACGATACCTGGCCAGTGGTCAAGGCGACGATCTGGTTGGTCGTCAGCGCTGCAACCTGGGCCGTCGTCAAGGCAACGATCTGGCTGGTCTTCAGCGCCGCTACATCCACTGTCTCTATCGCAAC
>NZ_JBWKNO010000044.1:0-875 GCF_059415605.1 Rhodoferax sp. GW821-FHT10B06
AGAGCGGCTAACAAAACGGGGAAAGTCTACGAAGGCAGATGACACAACAAGCCAGGGAAAGCAAGGCCGTATGAATGTCGATGCGGCGCTCGAAGCGGGTACGCAGCTTGCCGAAGGCGGCCAGCCAAGCGTGTGTGCGTTCGACCACCCAGCGATGGCGCCCGAGCCGGTCATTGCGCTCAATACCTCTGCGGGCAATGCGGTCCTGGATACCACAGCGCTTGAGGTGCGCGCGGCACCGGGCGAAGTCGTAGCCCTTGTCCGCATGCAACTTGGCAGGCCAGCGACGCGGCCGACCTGGCTTGCCGCCTACGGCAGGCAAGGCATCGACCAACGCCTCGAAAACCACCGAATCATGGCGGTTGGCCCCGGTGACGCAGAACATCAGCGGGATGCCCTGGCGGTCCGTGATCAGGTGGCGCTTGCTGCCGAGTTTGCCCCGGTCCGTCGGGTTGGGGCCTGTGTGCGAGCCCCCCGGGGGCTGGGCACACTGGCGCCATCCATACAGGCGCGGCTGAAATCCAGCTTGTCGGCGCTGCGCAGCTCAGCCAGCAATGCCAAGTGCAGGCGATGCCATACGCCTGCGGCCTGCCAGTCACGCAGTCGCCTCCAACAAGTCATGCCGCTGCCAAAGCCCAATTCCTGGGGTAGATGTTCCCAAGGTGTACCCGTACGCAGCACGAACAGGATGCCGTTCAAGGCTTGCTCGTCGCTCAGTCGAGGCCTCCCACCCTTGGGCGAGGCAACGGTTGCTGGCAGCAACGGCTCGATTCTTTTGTACAACGCCGTGCTGATCTCTTTGTTTCTGTTCTTTCCCATCCCGCGTCAAACGCACGATGTGCATTTGACGATGACACGCTTTTGTTAGCCGCTCT
>NZ_JBWKNO010000045.1:0-801 GCF_059415605.1 Rhodoferax sp. GW821-FHT10B06
TTAAAAGCTGGTCCAGTCGTCGTCGTTGGTGCTGGCGGCCTTGGGCGCGCTGAGCTTGCCCATGGCGGGTTTGATGCTAGGTTTGGCAGTGGGTTTAAGGACCGGCTTGGAGGCAGGCCTGGCGGTCTGCGTGGGCAAAGATTTCGCCAACGGCTTACGGGCTACAGCAGGCGCAGGACGGGCCAGGGCAGGACGGGCAGCCGGCGCGCGCAGGGGTGCCGGGGCGGCCCTGCGCATCGGTGCCGGCACGGGTGCGGTCGCGACAGCGCGCTGGGTTGCAGCACCATCGAGCTTGAACACGGCCACCACCTGCACCAGGTCGTTCGACTGGGTGCGCAGGCTGCTGGCGGCAGCGGCCATTTCTTCCACCAGGGCGGCATTCTGTTGCGTGGCCTGGTCCATCTGGGTGACGGCCTCGCCGACCTGGGCCACGCCCAGGGCTTGTTCGTTGCTGGCGGCGCTGATCTCGCCCATGATGTCGGTGACTCGGCGGATGGAGCTGACGACTTCGGTCATGGTGACGCCGGCTTGGTCCACCTGGGCCGTGCCCTGGGCCACGCGTTCCACGCTGGCGTTGATCAGGTTCTTGATTTCCTTGGCGGCGTCGGCACTGCGGCCGGCCAGGCTGCGCACTTCGCTGGCGACCACGGCAAAGCCGCGGCCTTGCTCGCCGGCCCGGGCGGCTTCGACGGCGGCGTTCAAGGCCAGGATGTTGGTCTGGAAGGCGATGCCGTCGATGACGCCGATGATGTCGGCGATCTTTTGCGAGCTGTCGTTGATGCCCTTCATGGTTTCGACGAC
>NZ_JBWKNO010000046.1:0-684 GCF_059415605.1 Rhodoferax sp. GW821-FHT10B06
CCAATATCGGCGGCATGGGGGGCAAGGCGCCGTCAAGACCTTGACCGTTGTCGATGACGTTGATGAGTCGCTGTATAACCGAAGGAATGAGTTCTTTCCCCCGTCCGTAGGTGACGGTCCCTGAAACCGTGTATTTTCCAGCCTGCTTTGAGAAACGCGTCAAAGAGTGGATTTATTGGAATGCAATCCTTGATCTTCAACGCCAATCGACGGCACCGAAACGGTCATGGCCCAGCAGCGTGTAAAAAACGCCGACCGTACCGCGTGATTGTGTGCGGCTGCCCAGATCGGGGAAGTTCGCATCGCGGCGGTTTAACAGGTATTTCACGGTGATGCCATGCTGCTTGTAGATTCGCCAGGTGTAGGCCACGTCGATGCGCACAATGTTGTCATGCCCGCCGCGGCCACTGGCGACGCCGCTGACGAAATACTCGCGCCCGGTCAGGTCCAGCGAAGATCGGTCACTGAAGCTGACACGCAGGGCTAGCAGCGCCTGAGGCGCCCCGCCGTAGTGGTAATCGCGGTCGGAGGCACCGTTGATGGTGCTCACGGCTGCGTAGCCCGCGCCGGCCATGGCCGTGCCCTGCACCACGACCGATTCGCTGGCCCGCCATTGGCCAGTGGTCCCCAGCGACAGCGCCGTGCTCGAGATGCGGAAGGCCTGCGGCGAGATGTAATCATAGC
>NZ_JBWKNO010000047.1:0-629 GCF_059415605.1 Rhodoferax sp. GW821-FHT10B06
CGCGGCGCGGGTCTGCAGGCCTACGATCTGGCCAAGCACAAGGCGCTGGGCATCATCGGTACGACGGCCAGCGATAGCTCCAATGGTGCCGCCGTGATTTCCGAGTTTGACTTGGGCATTTCATACAACGAAAACGGCACCATCACGCCGTTCAAGCTGTCTACCTTGCAAGCCCAGCCGTCTATCAAGCTGGGTGACGATCTGGACTCCGTCCACTATGACTCCGCGACAAAGCGCGTCATTGTCAATATGGGTGCAGAAAAAGACGGTACCGAGTTGCTGGTACTCGATGTCCCCTCGTTGAAGCAGGTCGGCTCCATCAAGGTCAGCACCAAGAAGCCTGAGCACGCGGAAGCCGACGGCCAAGGCAATTTCTACATGGCCTCGCGCGACGAGAACGCGGTGTACCGCATCAACACCAAGGATCTGACCGTCACCGCCCAGTGGCCCACACCCGGTTGCGCCCAGACCAATGGCTTGGCGCTGGATGCGACCAACCACCGCATCTTCCTGGGCTGCCGTGGCAGTGCGACGGTGAAGCCATCTTTTGCGGTGATGGATGCCGACAATGGCGCGATTCTGTACACCTATGAAATCGGTGGCGGTAACGACGACGTGGTGTATGACGC
>NZ_JBWKNO010000048.1:0-605 GCF_059415605.1 Rhodoferax sp. GW821-FHT10B06
GGTGACACCGTGACGCTGAGCCAGAGCGGCAGCTTCGATACCAAGAACGTGGGCACCGCCAAGACCGTCACCGAAACCTTCGGCATCAGCGGCAGTGCCGCCGGCAACTATGTGCTGGCCAGTTCCACCGCCACCACCACCGCCAATATCACCCCGGCCACCGTCAGCGTCAGTGGCGCCGGCGCCGCCTCCAAGACCTATGACGGCACCACCAGCGCCAGCGTCAGCGGCGGCACGCTCAGCGGTGTCATCAGCGGTGACACCGTGACGCTGAGCCAGAGCGGCAGCTTCGATACCAAGAACGTGGGCACCGCCAAGACCGTCACCGAAACCTTCGGCATCAGCGGCAGCGCCGCCGGCAACTATGTGCTGGCCAATTCCACCGCCACCACCACCGCCAATATCACCCCGGCCACCGTCAGCGTCAGTGGCGCTGGCGCCGCCTCCAAGACCTATGACGGCACCACCACCGCCAGCGTCAGCGGCGGCACGCTCAGCGGTGTCATCAGTGGTGACACCGTGACGCTGAGCCAGAGCGGCAGCTTCGATACCAAGAACGTGGGCACCGCCAAGACCGTCACCGAAACCTTCGGCATCAGCGGCAG
>NZ_JBWKNO010000049.1:0-596 GCF_059415605.1 Rhodoferax sp. GW821-FHT10B06
TAGATCGCCTGTTCACCCGCTGGGCAACGGTACGCGTCCTGCTTGGCGATGTAGACGAAGTCTGTTTTATCAAAACGTCCTTCAGCCTTGGCGTTTGAGGTCATGGGTTTGGGCACGAAGGCCGCGATATTGTGGTCCTCGCATGCTTTGATTTGCAGCCCATTGAAGTAGCCTCTGTCAGCCAACGCTTTGAGTTTTTTCTTACCCATCGCCTCTTTCGCGGCCTGGGCCATCGTGTGCAGTTGCGCCCGGTCGTTGCCGATATTGGTGACTTCATGGGCCACGATCAGGTGGTGCTTTGCATCCACTGCCGTCTGTATGTTGTAGCCCACCAGACCTGAGCCTTGAGCGTGGGTGGCCATGGAGCGGGCGTCGGGGTCGGTGAGGGAGATTTGGCCGTCGGGGATGTCTTTCAGCTGCTGCTTCACTTCATCGAGTTGCTGCATCTGGGTACGCAACTTCCTGATCTTCTCCTGTAACCGTTCCGTCTTGGCCTCGACTTCGGCGGGCTGGGTGCGGTCGGCCGTCTCCAAGGCATCAAGGTAGCGCTGGATGCTGTGTTCGATCTGTTCCTGGCGTTTGTCGACTTTGCCCAC
>NZ_JBWKNO010000050.1:0-542 GCF_059415605.1 Rhodoferax sp. GW821-FHT10B06
GCGGTGATCGGCTTGCTGAGGTAGTAGCCCTGGATTTCATCGCAGCCATTGACGCGCAGATAGCCCAACTGCTCCCGGGTCTCGACGCCCTCGGCCACCACCTTCATTCGCAGGCTGCGCGCCAACGCGATGATGCCCGCGGTCAGTGCTGCAGCAGCCTCGTCTATCGGCAAGTCCTTGATGAAGGATCGATCGATCTTCAACGTGCTCAAGGGGAAGTTGCGCAGATAGGACAACGAGGAGTACCCGGTGCCGAAATCGTCGATCGCCAGGGACACGCCCAGATCGCGCAGTTCGCGCAGCCGCAGGGCGGCCTGGGCGGGGTTGTGCATGACGCCGCTTTCAGTGATCTCGAGTTCGAGCTGAGCGGGCAGGAGGCCGGCCCTTGCGACGACCTGCGCCACTTCCTCGGCCAGCAGGGGGCGATTGAGCTGCCGCGCCGACAGGTTGACGCTCACCTGGATGGGGTGGCCCTGGTCATTCCACGTTCTCGCATCCCGGCAGGCGACTTCTAACGCCCAGTGCCCCATGCTGTCGATCAG
>NZ_JBWKNO010000051.1:0-527 GCF_059415605.1 Rhodoferax sp. GW821-FHT10B06
ACCTTGAAGAAGCCCATCGCTTCCTGCAGCTGTGCCGCCTGGCCGCTCATCTCTTCCGCTGTGGCCGCCAGCTCTTCACTGCTGCTGGCGTTCTGCTGGGTGATCTGGTTGAGTTGTTCCATGGCGGTGTTGATCTGGCCCACGCCCGTGGATTGCTCGCTGGATGCCGCGGCTATCTCCTGCACCAGCTCGGATGTCTTGCCAATCGCGGGCACGATGGCGTCGAGCAGCTTGCCAGCGCTCTCAGCCTTGTCCACGCTGCCGCTGGCCAGTTCGCTGATTTCCTGCGCCGCCACCTGGCTGCGCTCGGCCAGCTTGCGTACTTCGGCGGCCACCACAGCAAAGCCTTTGCCATGTTCACCCGCCCGTGCCGCCTCGATTGCGGCATTCAGTGCCAAGAGGTTGGTCTGGTAGGCGATGTCATCGATGATGCCGATCTTGCCCGCGATGCTCTTCATCGCTGCCACGGTGTCTTTCACGGCTGCTCCACCCTCCACCGCCTGTTTGGCCGCTTGCGAAGCCATGCC
>NZ_JBWKNO010000052.1:0-517 GCF_059415605.1 Rhodoferax sp. GW821-FHT10B06
CGCGGCACTTCGGTGACACTGCCGAACTCGATGATTTCCTTGATGGCCAGGATGCCCATGGCGTAGGTCTCGCCACCGAGCATGAAGGTCAGGTACTGGTACTGGTCGAGCTGGCTGTGCCCGATGGTGGCGCTCAGCACTGCAGACGTTTTTTGTTGTGCTGAGATCATGGCACTCATGTCAATCTCCTTAGAAGCGGACGAAGCTAGCTTCGTTGGCTTCTGCAATCTTGGAAGCCACCCTGCTGACAATCAACAGTGCAGCTCCGGTCTTGCCCATGCAAGTGGCCACCGCGCGCTGTTACTCAAAAATGCACGAAGCTGGCTTCGTTGACCGCTGCATTCTTGGTTGCAGTAGCTTTGCTGCTCAGACGGACTGAAGGCGCTCTGGACGCAATGGCTGCTCTGGGTGTGGTCACAGCCTTCATCTGGCCACCCTCCACCTTGAAGAAGCCCATCGCTTCCTGCAGCTGTGCCGCCTGGCCGCTCATCTCTTCCGCTGTGGCCGCCAGCTCTTC
>NZ_JBWKNO010000053.1:0-505 GCF_059415605.1 Rhodoferax sp. GW821-FHT10B06
TCGGCCGTCTCCAAGGCATCAAGGTAGCGCTGGATGCTGTGTTCGATCTGTTCCTGGCGTTTGTCGACTTTGCCCACCGTGAAGTTGCGGTCCCGGCTGTTCACTGCCTTGAACTTGCTGCCGTCGATGGCGACGATAGCATGGGTGAACAGCTTCAACTGTCGGCACAGAGCGATGAAGCGTTGGCAGACGTTACGGATACCGGTGCCGTTGTCATGGCGGAAGTCAGCGATGGTTTTGAAGTCGGGTGCCAGCCGGCCCGTGAGCCACATCAGCTCCACGTTGCGCTGGGCTTCGCGTTCCAGGCGCCGGCTGGACTGGATGCGGTTCAGGTAGCCGTAGATGTACAGCTTGAGCAGGACTGACGGGTGGTATGAGGGGCGCCCCGTGAGAGCAGGTTCGGTGCCCGCAAACCCGAGGGAAGCCAGGTCCAGTGCTTCGACGAAGGCTTCAATGATCCGCACCGGATTGTCTTCAGCAACATAATCGTCGAGGCACTCGGGTA